>CANRPE010000025.1 GCA_947632405.1 uncultured Bacilli bacterium
TTTCTTGCAAAATTATAAACGGGGGGGGGTATAATAATCTTAGATAAATAAAAATAGGTGATCTAAGATGAAAGAAAAAATAAAAACTATTGTAATAATAATACTAGCAGTAATGGTAATATCAATAAGTGGAGTATATGCCGCAACCATAATATCAAGTATAAATGTAGGATATAATAATGAAAGCTCCAAGTTAGTAGCAGATAATGTTCAAGAAGCAATAGATGAAGTATATGATAAAAGTTTTAATAAAGAATTAATAACAGCGTATGAATATAGTGAAGAAGATCCAAAATGTATAAATGGTGAAGAAAAAACATGTGTAAAAACAGATTGCTACAAAAAAGGAAAAACATGTAAACAAGGAACAGTAATAAAGTACTATGTCAAAGAAAACGAATATCATTACTTTTACGTTTTACGTGATGATGGAACAACCATAACAATGCAACAAAGAGAAAATACAATAAGAAATATAGCATGGAATGCAGAAAGTGATGATAATACAAAAGGTCCAACTACGGTATTATTAGCTTTAGAACAAGCAACTTCAACTTGGGTAAATGTAAATGTGTTAAACTATGAACCTGGAGTAACAACATTATATGAAAATGCCAATACAGGCTGTACATATACAGCAAGTACAACTTCTGATTATAAAATAAGATGCGAAAAGAACACATATACAAGTTCAGTATTAGGCAAAAGAAAAGCACGAGCCAGAATGATAACAGCATTAGAGGCAGGAAGTACAGGTTGTTTGGTATATAAAGACGGAGCTACTGATAAAAGAGTTATATCTCCAAGTATAAACGCATCTAATCAAGGCTCATGTCCAGATTGGATGCATAATTACTTATATCAATCAAAAAATTATGGTGGTAGCTATAATAATGATACAGTAAACGAAAACGGAATATATGACTATGATTATTGGACCATGTCGACTCACTCTAGTTACACTCCTAATGCGTGGTTTGTGAACCGTGTAGGTAACTTGACCACCGGCAACACTACTGATACTACCTATGGCGCACGTGCCGTTGTTGAAATAACCAAGCCATAAATTGCACTTCGGTGTAATTTTTTCTTGCAAAAATATAAACGGGGGGGGGTATAATAATCTTAGATAAATAAAAATAGGTGATCTAAGATGAAAGAAAGAATAAAAGTTATAGCTGCATTTATATTAGGTTTACTATTAGCAGGAACAACCGTATACGCAGCAACTATCATATCAAGTATAAATGTTGGATATAGTAATGAGAGTTCTAAGTTAGTAGCTGATAATGTTCAAGATGCAATAGATGAAGTGTATGATAAAAGTTTTAATAAAGACTTAATAACTGCGTATGAATATAGTGAAGAAAATCCAAAATGTATAAATGGCGAAGAAAAAACATGTGTAAAGACAGACTGTTATAAAAAAGGAAAAACATGTAAACAAGGAACAGTTATAAAATATTATGTCAAAGAAAACGAATATCATTACTTTTACGTTCTAAGAGATGATGGAACAAAAATAACTATGCAACAAAGAGAAAATACAATAAGGAATATACCATGGCATGCAGGAGCAAATGATAACAGCAAAGGACCAGATACAATCTTGCCACAATTAGAAGCAGCAACTTCAACTTGGGTAAATGTAAATGTGTTAAACTATGAACCTGGAGTAACAACATTATATGAAAATGCCAATACAGGCTGTACATATACAGCAAGTACAACTTCTGATTATAAAATAAGATGCGAAAAGAACACATATACAAGTTCAGTATTAGGAAAAAGAAAAGCTCGTGCTAGAATGATAACAGCATTAGAAGCAGGAAGTACAGGTTGTTTGGTATACAAAGACGGCGCTACTGATAAAAGAGTTATATCTCCAAGTATAAACGCATATAATCAAGGTTCATGTCCAGACTGGATGCATAACTACTTATATCAATCCAAAAATTATGGTGGTAGCTATAATAATGACACAGTAAACGAAAACGGAGTATATGATTATGATTACTGGACTATGTCGGCTAACTCTGGTAACACTGCTGATGCGTGGTTTGTGTCCCGTGTAGGTACCTTGAGCTACGGCTACTACACTACTTCTGCTAACTTTGGTGCGCGTGCCGTCGTCGAAATTACCAAATCATCATAGTGATATGTGCACTAATGTAGATTAAGAAAGGATTATAATAAGGATAGTGTTAGTTATTTAATAATTCTTTCTAAAGAATTATTAAAAATAACAAATAATGAATTTGAAAATAAGGCCATAAAATTAATTACACTTCAGTGTAATTTTTACTTGCAAAATTATAAACGGGGGGGGGTATAATAGTCTTAGATAAATAAAAATAGGTGATCTAAGATGATAAAGAGAAATTATAAATTAATAGTAGGAATAATAATAGGAGCAATATTAACAGGAACAACAGTATATGCAGCAACTATAATCTCAAGTATAAATGTAGGATATAGTAATGAAGATTCAAAATTAATAGCAGATAATGTTCAAGATGCAATAGACGAAGTATATGATAAAAGTTTTAATAAAGAATTAATAACAGCATATGAATATAGTGAAGAAAATCCAAAATGTATAAATGGCGAAGAAAAGACATGTGTAAAAACAGATTGTTATAAAAAAGGAAAAACATGTAAACAAGGAACAGTTATCAAGTACTATGTCAAAGAAAATGAATATCATTATTTTTATGTATTACATGATAATGGAACAGCCATAACCATGCAACAAAGAGAAAATACAATAAGGAATATACCATGGCATGCAGAAAGTGATGATAATACAAAAGGCCCAGATACAATATTACCACAATTAGAAGCTGCCACTTCAACGTGGGTAAATGTAAATGTTATAGAATATGAACCTGGAGTAACCACATTATATGAAAATGCTAATACTGGTTGCACATATACAGCAAGTGAAACTTCTGACTATAAAATAAGATGCGATAAGAACACATATACAAGTTCAGTATTAGGAACAAGAAAAGCACGAGCCAGAATGATAACAGCATTAGAAGCATCATCAACAGGATGCTTAGTATATAAAAAAGGTGAAACTGATAAAAGAGTTATTCCACCAAGTATAAACATTCATAACAATGGATCATGCCCAGATTGGATGCATAACTATTTATATCAATCTACAAGTTATGGTGGTAGCTATAATAACAATACAGTAAACGAGGATGGAAAATATGATCATAATTATTGTACTATGTCAGCTTACTCTGGTAGCACTATTGTTGTGTGGAATGTGATTCGTGATGGTCACTTGGATAACCGCGGTACTACTACTGGCACTGGAGCACGGGCAGTCGTCGAAATAACCAAGCCATAAATTGCACTTCGGTGTAATTTTTTCTTGCAAAAATACAAACGGGGGGGGGTATAATAGTCTTAGATAAATAAAAATAGGTGGTCTAAGATGAGAGAAAAAATTAAAATAGTAGTATCATTTATATTAGGGGGAATAATTTTAGGAGGAATTGGAGTATATGCAGCAACTATAATATCAAGTATAAATGTAGGATATAGTAATGAGAGCTCTAAATTAGTAGCAGATAATGTTCAAGATGCTATAGATGAAGTATATGATAAAAGTTTTTCAAAACCTTCAATAGTAGCATATGAATATAGTGAAAAAGATCCAAAATGTATAAATGGAGAAGAAAAAACATGTGTAAAGACAGACTGTTATAAAAAAGGAAAAACATGTAAACAAGGAACAGTTATCAAATATTATGTCAAAGAAAACGAATATCATTACTTTTACGTTCTAAGAGATGATGGCACAAAGATAACTATGCAACAAAGAGAAAATACAATAAGGAATATACCATGGCATGCAGGAGAAAATGATAACAGTAAAGGACCAGATACAATATTACCAGCCTTAGAACAAGCAACTTCAACATGGACAAATGTAAATGTACTAGAATATGAACCTGGAGTAACCACATTATATGAAAATGCTTACACAGGTTGCACATTTACAGCAAGCACAACTTCTGACTATAAAATAAGATGCGAAAAAAATACATATACAAGTACAGTCTTAGGAACAAGAAAAGCACGAGCCAGAATGATCACAGCATTAGAAGCAGGAAGTACAGGTTGTTTGGTATACAAAGACGGCGCTACTGATAAAAGAGTTATATCTCCAAGTATAAACGCATATAATCAAGGTTCATGTCCAGACTGGATGCATAACTACTTATATCAATCCAAAAATTATGGTGGTAGCTATAATAATGACACAGTAAACGAAAACGGAGTATATGATTATGATTACTGGACTATGTCGGCTTCCTCTGGTAACACTACTCGTGCGTGGAGTATGTCCCGTGCAGGTCGCTTGCACGACAACAGCACTGCTAATGCTAACCTTGGTGCGCGTGCCGTTGTAGAAATACCTAAAAAATAATATAATTATAATTAATTATACAATCCAAAAGAAAAAAGATTGAATCTCTGTTGTTTTTTTAGTATAATAAAAAAGCAGATAGGGTGAAAATAGTATGTATTTAAAGGAAATAGTTGCTAATGGATTTAAATCTTTTGCAGATAAATTAAGTATTAAATTGGATGATAAAATTACTTGTATTGTTGGACCTAACGGTAGTGGAAAAAGTAATGTTGTAGATGCGGTTCGTTGGGTATTAGGAGAACAATCTGTTAAATCGTTACGTGGAGAAGGCTCAATGTCTGATGTTATTTTTTCGGGTAGTAAAAGTAGAAATCCATTAAATGTCGCTAGTGTTGAGTTAATTTTTGATAATAATGATCATTATTTAAATGTTCCTTATACAGATATTTCAATAAAACGAAAAGTATATCGTAGTGGTGAAAATGAATATTATTTAAATGGAGAGAAATGTAGGTTAAAGGATATTTTAAATTTATTATTAGATAGTGGTGTTGGAAAAGAATCTTTTAATATTATTTCACAAGGGGAAGTAGATAAAATAATAAGTAGTTCTCCGATGGATCGTCGTGTTATTTTTGAAGAAGCTGCAGAAATTTTAAAGTATAAAAAAAGAAAAGAAGAAGCTTTACGAAAATTAGACCGAACTCATAATAATTTAGATCGAGTAAATGATATTATTAATGAATTAGAAAGTCAAGTTAAACCACTAGAAGAACAAAGTAAAAAAGCACAAGAGTATTTAGATATAAAAGAAAAATTAATGAATTTAGAAATTGCAGTTATTGCTAATGACTTGACCTTTTTTAATGATGAGTTAGAAAAAAATAAAAATAAAAAACAGGAGTTAGAGCAAGAAATTATGTCTCTTTCTAATGAAACAACAACAGCAGATGCAAAAACAATTGAAAATCAAAACAAGTTAGAACAGTTAGAAAAAGAATTAGAAAGTATGAATCAAACATTACTTGAAGTAACGGAAGAAGTAGAAAAAATTAATGGTGAAAAAAATTTATTAAAAGAAAGAAATAAGCAAAGTGAAGATGATTCAAAAGTAAATGAACAACTTAGATTATTATTAGAAGAAAAAGGAAAAATTTTAAAAAATATTGAATTATTGAAATTAAATAAGGAAAATGTTTCTAATCAATTAATATCATTAGAAAATAAATTAAATCAATTGAAATTAGGTTATGAGCATAAAACTAATGAAAAGAATATGGAACAATTAGAATATTCTAGAATTGATCGAGAAATAATTACTATTCGTCATAAAATTGATTCTTTAAATTCTGAAATTGAAAATGGAGGAGTAATTCCAAATAGTGTTAAAGAAATATTAAAATCAACTGAGTTAGTAGGTATTTGTGATACTATTGGTAATGTTATTAATATAGATGAAAAATATATCAAGGCTTTAGATATAGCAATATCTTCTTCAAAGAATTTTATTATTACTAAAGATGAAAATTCTGCTATTGAGGCAGTACATTATTTAAAGGATAATAAATTAGGTAGAGCTACTTTTTTTCCAATTACAGTAATTAAAGAAAGATATATAGACAATAATATTTTAAATCGTATTAAAGATGATTCTTGTTTTCTTGGAGTTTTAGCTGATTTAGTAACATATGAACCTAAATATAAAAATATTATTTATAATCAATTAGGTACGGTTTTAGTTGCTTCTGATATTGCTTCAGCAAATAAATTAAGTAAAACAATTTCTAATCGTTATAAAATAGTAACTTTAGATGGTGATGTTATCCATGTTGGTGGTTCTATTTCAGGAGGTTCTAATTATCAAGTTAAAAGCTTAATTTCTTTAAAATATGAAGTAAATCATTTAACTAATAATTTAAAAAATTATCAAGAACAATTAGATAGTAAAGATAAAAAAATAAAAAATCTTTCTAGTGAATTAGAACAAGAAAATGAAAAATATATTTCTATTTCTAGAAAATATGTAGTTGAAAAAGAAAAAGATGAAAATTATACTACATTACTAGATTCTAGTCTTAAAAAATTAGATGAAATAGATAAAGAAATAAATTCATATAAAAGTTTACAGAATAATACATTTAGTAATTTAGAAGAACAATTAATTAATGATTATAACAACAAAATTACTTTAAAAGAAAAACTTATTTTATCTTCTAAAAATTTAACTAAAGAAATAGATTTATTAAAAGATGAAATTGAAAAACAACAAGCAACTGATAAATTAAAAAATTCTAATCTAAGAAATTTAGAAAAAGAAGTAAAAGATATTGAAATTCAAGTGACTAAATATGAAATAAAAATGGATTCAATGCTACAAACTTTAAATGAGGATTATTCAATAACTTATGAGAAAGCTAAGAATAATTATTTATTAGATATGGAAATAGATTTAGCTAGAGAAAAAGTAAGTGATTATAAGTCTATTCTTAAAAAAATAGGAATGGTTAATTTAGATGCTATTGATGAATATGAAAGAGTAAGTACAAGATATAAATTTTTAACTAATCAAAGAGATGATTTATTAAAAGCTGAAAATACATTATTGGATATTATGAATGAGATGGATCAAGTAATGATTGAAGAATTTAAAACTACTTTTGAAAAAATTAGAATAGAATTTAAGCAAGTCTTTAAAGAATTATTTGGTGGAGGACATGCTGATTTAGCTTTAACTAATCCATCTGATATATTAACTACTGGTATTGAAATAGTTGCAAGTCCACCTGGTAAAAAATTAACTACAATTTCATTATTATCAGGAGGAGAAAAAACTTTTACGGCAATTAGTTTGTTATTTGCTATTTTAAATGTTAAAACTGTACCTTTTTGTTTATTTGATGAAGTAGAGGCTGCGTTAGATGAAGCTAATGTAGAATCCTTTGGTAAATATTTAAATCATTATAAGGATAAAACACAATTCTTAATTATTACACATAAAAAGAAAACTATGGAATTTGCTGATACATTATATGGTATTACTATGCAAGAATCTGGTGTTTCTAAATTAGTAAGTGTAAAATTAAAAGAGCAAATTGATGTCCTATAAAAAAAGCCTTTATTGGCTTTCCTAAATTGAAATTTCAACCGCACTACTAGGTGCGGCTTTTTGATTCAAAAAAGCTTTTATTGGCTTTTATTTTTTCCTTCATTTACTCTAGTTTTTATAATATCTAGCATTCTGTTTTTTAATTCTTGATCAGCTCCTTGCCAAACAATTTCAAAAAAAACGCCCATGCCTGGTAAAGTTACTTCATCTTTAGATTCAATTGATTCATTAATAGCGCTTTGTAAACTATCATAATCATCACCTTGAAAATTATTAATAATATAATCTCTTATGCTCATTTTTTCATCTCCTTATCATTATAATGATTTTCTTGTCATAACTTTATACAAAAAAAATAAATTTTCTTTTATTTTTTTATAAAATCATGTATACTTAAAATATAAAAAGAAGGAGGTATTATTATGCCAATTTGGTTAATTGTAGTCATTGTAGTAATTGTTTTATTAATTTTGTGGTTTATTGGTACTTATAATTCATTAATTTCTTTACGAAATAAAGTAAAAGATCAATGGGCACAAGTTGATGTTCAATTAAAAAGAAGGTTTGATTTAATTCCTAATTTAGTAGAAACTGTAAAAGGATATGCAAAACATGAAAAGAAAGCATTAGAGGATGTAATTAAAGCTAGAAATTCATTTCAATCAGCAACGACAAAAGAAGAAGAAATGGAAGCTAGTGGTGAACTTACAAAATGCCTTTCTAGATTAATGGTATTATCAGAATCATATCCTGAATTGAAGGCTAATGATAATTTTTTAAGTTTGCAAAATGATTTAAAAGAAACAGAAGATAAAATTAGTATGATGCGTCAATTTTACAATGATACTGTCATGAATTATAACAATAAAGTAGAAACAATTCCATCTAATATTGTTGCAAATTTATGTCATTTTACAAAAGAAGCGTTCTTTGAAGTTACTGAAGAAGAAAGAACTGCTCCAAAAGTATCATTTGAATAAACTTGCAATAAAGCAAGTTTTTTTCTAGAGGAGAGAAAGTATGAAAAAAATATATTTTATTTTTAGTATTTTATTTGTTGCTTTTTTTTCATTTACTCTTAATGTAAAAGCAAATTCTATTGATACTATTGATATGGATATTTATATTAATCAAAATGGAGAAGCAATTGTAAATGAAGTATGGAAGGTTTACTTAAATGAAGGTACTGAAGGATATAAACCATATTATAATTTAGGTAATTCAAAAATTACTAATTTTACAGTTCATGATGAAAAAACTCAATATTCGTGGAATGATAATTGGAATGTAAATAGTAGTTTTCAAGATAAAGCTTATAAAAATGGAATTGTTACTAAATCTGATGGAATAGAATTATGTTGGGGTATTAGTGAATATGGAAATAAGACATATACTTTAAATTATAAAATCACTAATTTTATTTCCAAAACTAGTGATAATTATCAGATGCTATATTGGACTTTAATTCCTTATGAATTATCATCTAAACCTAATCAAGTATCAATAAAAATTCATGCTGATACACCTTTTTCTGATAAATTAGATGTTTGGGGATATGGAAATTATGGTGGAACAGCTTATGTATATAATGGAAATATTGAAATGAATTCAGATGGAGTATTAAATAGTGATGAATATATGACTTTACTTGTAAAGTTTCCAGAAAATACTTTTAAAGTCCAGTCAGATAATTTAAATTTATCTTTTGATGAATATCATAAAATGGCTGAAGAAGGTGCTAAAAAATATAAAAGAAGTATTTTTGCTACTATTGTATCTATTATAGTAATAATGTTTCCTACTATTTTATTTACTTTTATAATATTTGGAATTGTGGTTTTTTCTAGAAATAGTTTAAAATATCCTAGAAATGGAACAAAACATTTAAGTTTTGGAACAGAAGGTAAAACTTTAAAAGCAAAATATCAATATTATCGTGATTTACCATGTAATAAGGATATATTTAGAGCATATTGGGTTGCTACTAGTTATGATTTAATTATAAATGAAACGTGTTTTTTAGGAGCTATTTTATTAAAATGGACTAAAGAAAATGTAATTAAACTTGATAAAAAAACAGAGGGAGTAATTTTTAAAAAAGAAGAAACTGCAATTATACTAGGTGATAAAAATCAATTAAAATTAGATTTAGAAAAAAAATTATATGATATGATTTATGAGGCTAGTATTGATGGTATTTTAGAATCAAAAGAATTTGAAAAATGGTGTAAAAATCATTATTCAAAAATATTAGGTTGGTTTGATGAAGTAATTGATTATGAAACTGAACAATTAGTTTTAGAAGGAAAATGTAAAAAACAAGTAATTAAAACATATAAATTTTTTAGTACGATAGTTTATGAAGTAGATCCAATTATGAAGGAAGAAGCTGAACAATTATTAGGCTTAAAACATTTCTTAAATGATTTTTCTAATTTATCAAAAACACATCCAATTGAAGTATTTATGTGGGAAGAATATTTAATGTTTGCGCAAATATTAGGTATGGCAAAACAAGTCGCTAAAGAGTTTAAAAAGATATATCCAGATGAAATTAGTGATTTATCTATTAATACAGTTATATTTATCAATGATATTTCATATAGTGGTATGACAGCTGCAAATGATGCTAAGTCTCGTGCTGAGGCATATTCTTCAGGTGGAGGAGGATTTTCATCTGGAGGCGGCGGAGGTGGTTCCTTCGGCGGAGGTGGCGGAGGCGGAGGATTCCGTTAAATTGCCATTTTTACAATAAACTATTTATTTATAATTAGTATGTTATGATTTACAATTTACAAAAAAGAAAAAATATGGTATAATTTGAAACAGAAAAGGGAGTGATACTGTGGAAGAATTTGATATAAGCGAATTTTTGAAATTCTTTTTATCAAAAATTAAGTATATTATTGTAGCAGTTTTTATATTTTTAGTTCTTGGATTTTTTTATGTAAAATTTATAGTAACACCAATGTATCATAGTTCTATTACTTTAATTTTAACTAGTAATACTAATCAAAATGCAGCTTCATTACAAAGTGATATAAATTTAAATAAGAATTTAGTAACCACATATAGTGAGATTGTAAAATCTAGATCAGTATTACAACAGGTAATTGATAATCTATATTTAAATGAGACTGTAGGAGAATTATCTCAAGGAATTAATGTTTCTTCCGTAGAAAATACTGAAATTATAAAAATTGAAGTATCAGCTGATGATAATAAAAAAGCTCAGCTTATCGCAACAAGTATTGCTGAGGTTTTTACTAAAGAAATTCAAAAAATATATAACCTAACTAATATTTCTGTTATTGATAAAGCTAGTCTTGAAACAGCTCCTTATAATATCAATTATAAAAAGCAATTATTAGTAGCTGGAGGTTTAGGCTTTGTACTTAGTATTACAGTTATTTTATTAGCCTTTTATTTTGATACAAGTATTAAATCATCAAAAGATATAGAAGAAAAATTAAATTTACCTGTAATTGGTACAGTAGTTTTTATTGATAAGAAAGGGGAATAGTAATGAAAAATTCTGAATTAGTTGTAAATTATAGTCCAAAGTCATCATTTAGTGAATCTATTAAGACAATACGTACTAATTTGCAATTTTCAATTATTAATAGTGATATTAAGACAATTTTAATTACATCACCAGAACCAGGTGATGGTAAAAGTTTTATTGCTGCTAATTTAGCAATTGCATTTACTCAAGAAAATAAAAAAGTTTTGCTTATTGATAGTGATTTAAGAAAAGGTCGTCAGCATCGTATATTTAAAGTACATAATGAAAAAACAAAAGGTTATTCTAATTTAATTTTAGCAACTAAAGATACTAATACAATTAATAGTTTTATTGTCCGTACAGAAGTAAAAAATTTAGATTTATTAACAAGGGGAGCTTTTCCACCAAATCCTTCTGAATTATTATTATCAAGTAATAATAAGGAATTAATGAATAAATTAAGAAAAATGTATGATATTATTATTTTAGATTGTGCTCCTGTCCTTGGTTTAAACGATTCTTTAGTAATGACAAAATTATCTGATATTAATATAGTAGTAGTTACTAGTAGAAAAACAAAAAAAGATATGTTAGAGCAAGTAAAAAATAACTTTGAAAAAGTTAATGCAAAAATAAGTGGTGTAATTTTGAATAAAGTTCAACAAAAAGATATTTCTTATTATAATTATTATTACGGTGATGATTAATGCTAGATATACATTCACATATATTGTATGGAATTGATGATGGTTCTAAATCAAAAGAAGAATCTATAGAATTATTGAAGCAATTAGAAAAAGATAATATAACTGAGATAATATTAACTCCACATTATATTGAAAATACTAAATTTAATGCTACTGTTATGAAAAAGAAAAAATTAATTAAGGAACTTGAGGGTTGTACAAAAATTAAATTATATATTGGTAATGAAGTATATTTTTCAGATAATACTTTAAAATTATTAAAGTCTAAAAAGATATCTACTTTAAATAATTCGAGATATTTATTAATAGAACTTCCTATGTTTAATAAACTAAAAGATATTGAAGAAATGGTTTTTGATTTAATGATTAATAATATTGTTCCTATAATAGCGCATCCTGAAAGATACTCTTATGTACAAAGCAATATTAAATATTTAGAATCTCTTAAAAAAATGGGAGTATTATTCCAGGCTAATTATGGAAGTTTAATTGGACAATATGGTAGAAAATGTCAAAGTACTGTTAAAAAATTATTAAAGAATAATTATATCACATTCATGGGTACAGATATTCATCATCTAAATTATTCTGTTAATTTAGAAAAATCTATCAAAAAGTTAAAAAAGATAGTTAAAAATGATCAAATAGTAGAAAATATTACGAAAAATAATATTAAAAAAGTAATAGCTAATAAAGAATTGTAAAGTACTAGGAAACTAGTATTTTTTAATTTATTATAATTTACTTTTATTTTTTAAACTGTTATAATGTACTTAGAATAGAATCGGGTGAGAAAATGAGGGCTACAGATATTAAAGAAATTTCTACGTTAAAAGATAGAATTTCATTATTAAAAGATAAAAAAAATATAATAGCAATGTCTGTAAGTCTTGCATCTGGTTTAGCATGGAAAAATAAAGTTTGTGCATTTTATGAAGTGATTGCTCGTGAATTGCTTGAAATATTTGATAAAAAATTATTAAATAATGTAGTACTTGATAAAATTAATACTAATTTTTCTAAATTATATATTTCAAATCAAATTATTTATTTTAGTAGAAATAATTTATTTTTAGACTCATATGAAAAAATAAAAATAGATGACTGGTTAAAACAAACTTTATTAATTATAGAAAGTAAAAGTTTGCCTTCCTATTTGACTTCTTATGAAAAAGAAGAAATTTTTCAATATATAAAAGAAGAAGAAATGGATATTATCAATAGAAATTATAATAAACAAGAATTAAATTCTGATAAATTTATGTTAGATTTAGATGAAAATGATATTTCAGATTTAATAAAAATTTTAACTAAAGCAAATTATTTTTCTCTTTCAGTATATGATTATTTGAAAATGATTGCTCAAAATAATTATAGTTATGAACTAGATTATATAAAAGATAAAGAACTTAAATATTTTAAAAATACATATAATAATTATATATTAGAACTTGGTTCTTATATAGCTAAAGTTTTAGAAGAATACTTAGAACAAAATTCTGGTTCTGTTGAAATTATATAAAATTAAATAGGAACATTTTGTACTTTATCTTTTGTAAAGTTTTGTCTAAATATAAGGGTTTTGGACTATTATTTACATATTTATGATATAATGTTACAAGAGAAATGGAGTGAAAAAATATGCTACTACTAACCAAGGCAATATTTGCTATTATGATTGGTTTTTTAATTTCATCAGTATTAGGTCTTTTTTTAGTACCATTATTACGAAAAATTAAAGTTCAGCAAAAGATAAGTATTTTTGTAGGCGATGCTCATAGAAAAAAAGATGGAACTCCAACCATGGGTGGATTTATTTTTATCATTCCTACAGTTGTAGCAACATTAGGTTTATTAATTACTAAAAAAATACCATATACTTCAAACTTAGGAATAGTGTTATTAGTTTTTATAGGTTATGCTTTTATTGGTTTTTTAGATGACTTTTTATCAATTAAAAAACATAATAATGAAGGACTTACTACATATCAAAAATTATTTTTACAAGTATTAATTGCAATTGGCTTTTTTTATATTTATATGCAAAGTGGTGGTCAGACTTCATGGGTAGTAGGAACACTTCACATTGATATTGAAATGGGTTGGTTGTATGGTTTATTTATTTTATTTGTATTAGTTGGTTCATCTAATGCTGTTAATTTAACTGATGGTTTAGATGGACTAGCTGGAGGTTTAGCGGCGATTGCTTTTGTTGCTTTTAGTTTAATTTCTTTAATGGTTGGTTTTGAAGATATTGGTATTTTTTCTTTAATATTAGTTGGTAGTATAATAGGTTTCTTAATTTATAATACTCATCCTGCTAAAATTTTCATGGGAGATACTGGTTCTCTTGCTTTAGGTGGAGTAATGGGTGCAATAGCTATACTAACGCATCGTGAATTAACTTTACTTGTTGTAGCTGGTATTTTTGTTATTGAAACATTAAGTGTTATTATCCAAGTATTTTGGGTTCAAGTATTACATCGTAAATTATTTTTAATGACACCACTTCATCACCATTTTGAAAAATTAGGTTGGGATGAAACAGATATTGTTAAACTATTTTGGGTTTTTGGTCTAATTTTTTCTATGGCTGGAATTATCTTTGGAGTTTGGTTATAATAAAAAAGTAGTTAATTATTACTTTTTTTAATTGGAGGTAACAGATGAAAGAACAAAAACAAGTTATTTTAGTAGTTATGGATGGAGTAGGAATTTCTAATGAAAGTTTTGGAAATGCAGTATTAAATGCTAATACTCCTAATTTGGATTATTTACGTAAAAATTATCCTAATACATTAATTCATGCACATGGAACTTATGTAGGTCTTCCTAGTGAAGATGACATGGGTAATAGTGAAGTAGGGCACAATGCTTTAGGTTGTGGGCAAATATATTCACAAGGAGCAAAACTTGTTCAAGAATCAATTGCTTCAAAAACTATTTATCAAACTGAAACGTGGAAAAATCTTGTTAATTTTTGCAAAGAACATAATACTTTGCATTTAATTGGTCTTCTTTCTGATGGAAATGTTCATTCAAATATATATCATTTATTTTCTTTGTTAGAGCAAGCTAAAAAAGAAAAAATAAAAACAGTAAGAATACATATTTTACTTGATGGTAGGGATGTAGAAGAAAAAAGTGCATTAAAATATGTCAAACAATTAGAAGAAGAAATTAAAAAATTAAATGATTCTACTTTTTCTGCTGCTATTGCTAGTGGGGGAGGAAGAATGGTAATTACGATGGATCGTTATGAGGCTAATTGGTCTATGGTAGAAAAAGGTTGGAATACACATGTTTTAGGACAAGGAAGAAAATTTAAAACAGCAGAAGAAGCAATTAGAAAATATCGACAAGAAAAGGACGTTATTGATCAAGATTTAGGTGAATTTGTTATTGTAGATGATAATAATAATCCTCTAGGAACTATTGAAGATGGTGATAGTGTAATTTTTTTCAACTTTAGAGGAGATAGAGCTATCGAACTTTCTAAAGCATTTGATGAAAAGGATTTTACAAAATTCGATCGTAAAAGAATACCAAATGTTTTTTATGCTGGTATGCTTCAATATGATGCTGATTTAAAAATTCCAAAACATTATTTAACAGAACCTCCAAAAATTGAAAATACACTTACAGAAGAATTAATTAAATATGGAATAAGAGAATATGCAATTAGTGAAACTCAAAAGTTTGGACATGTTACTTATTTTTGGAATGGAAATCGTACAGAAAAATTTAGTGATGAATTAGAAACATACGAAGAAATTCCTAGTGATATTATTTCTTTTGATCAAAAACCAGAAATGAAATCTTATGAGATTACTGATAAATTAATAGCTGCAATCAAATCTAAAAAATATGACTTTTTACGTATAAATTTTCCAAATGGCGATATGGTAGGTCATACAGGTAATTATGATAAAACAAAAAGTGCTATTGAAGCTGTAGATATTAATTTAGGTAAAATTATGAAGGCAGTTGATGAAGTAAATGGAATTTTAATTGTTACAGCAGATCATGGTAATGCAGAAGAAATGTATCAGCAAAATGATAAATCGAAAAAAATTCCAAAAACTTCACATACTATTAATCCTGTTCCATTTATTTTATATGGTAAAAATATCGATAATTTTAAAATTAAAGATGGAAATTTTGGACTTGCTAATATGGCTAGTACTATTACAACATTATTTGATATTGAAAAAAATCCTGTTTGGTTAGAATCGATTATTGATAAAAAATAAGCTAAATATTTTGAAATTACACGTTGGTGTAATTTTTTTTATCATAAAAAATATATAATATTTAAGTTAATAGTAAAAAAAATAGTGATTTCTCACTATCTTATCCTAATGCTAGATCCATAACCATCATAATTACAAAACCGATTAAAGTGCAAAATGCCATAAAATCTTTTTTCTTATTTGTTTGACTTTCTGGAATTAATTCTTCAACAACAACATAAATCATAGCTCCTGCTGCAAAAGCAAGTAAATATGGTAGTAGCGTTCTTACTTTGATAACTAAAATAGCACCAATAATACCAGATATTGGTTCTACAATTCCACTTAATTGTCCGTAAAAAAAAGATTTTTTTCTAGATAATCCTTCTCGCCTTAGTGGTAATGAAATTGACATACCTTCAGGAAAATTTTGAAGTCCAATTCCTAATGCTAACATACAAGCAGATGATATAGTAGCACCATCTAAATTATAAGCTAAAGAACCAAATGCTACTCCAACTGCTAATCCTTCTGGAATATTATGGAGTGTAATAGAAAATATTAGCATTAAGCATCTTTTAAAACTAGAAGTATTTTTTCCATTTTTTTTCTGCTCTAATTTATCAAAAATTTTATCACCACTAAATAATAAAATTGCTCCTAAAATTACTCCAATTGACGCTACAATCCAACCTGTTAAATTTAGATTTTGTGCCATTTCAATAGAAGGAGCTAATAGTGAAAAAAATGCAGCAGCAATCATAACTCCAGCTGCAAATCCAAGCATTGCATCCATTACAGTTTTATTAACTTTTCTAAAAAAGAAGACAACAGCAGCACCAAGCATTGTAACAAACCATGTAAATATTGTTGCTAGAAAAGCCATTTCTGGATAACTTAAATTAAGAAACCAATTTAGCATAAAAAACCTCCAAGTCTAAATTATTCTATGTGATTTTTACTTTAATGTGTAGGTAAACTCATTTTAATAAAGTTATAATTGACAAAATACACAAAAAGTAGTATAATTTACCTGGTTTGATTGGGGGAATTTTGGTGTTAAATATTAATTCAAAAAATAAAAATATAATTTCTAATTTAAAGATTAATTTAAAAAATTGTGAAAAAACTTATTTTTTTAGTAGTTCTTTTGCAACATTAATTGTTTTAGCAATGTTAGGAACTGTAGATATAAATTCATCAGCAAAGAAGGGTAAAGCAATTGATATGGTTTCTATTAATAATACACGATTATCAGATATAGTCGAAAATGAAGATATTCAAAATTTAATTAAAGAAGCTGAAGAATTAGCTTCTAAAAATAGTGTTTTAGATAATTTCTATGAGTGTGATACGATAGATAAAATTCTTAAAAGACAAGAAGAATTAGAAAGTTTAAATTTAAGTGATGATGATAAAATATATAAAGATTGCCCACTATCAGCTCCATTACAACGTTTTATTTATGAGCAATCTATTATTAATCAATATCCTGCAGATTTTTTATTTACTATAATTGATGTAGAAACAAGAGGTAAGTTTGATTCTACTGGTGAAGTAAGTTATAATGCTCCAGGAAATTATGATTTAGGTTTAACTCAACAAAATACACTTGGTTCTTTGCCAGGCTTTAAAAGTAAGTATAATATAAATAGTTATGATGAAGCATATGAATTATTAAAAGATAATGATTATGCAAATGTCTGTGCTGCTTTTTTATTGATTGAAGAAATTAGAAAACAATATTCAAATTTTGATCCTTATGAATATGCTGGATGTTATAATGGTTGGTTAAATTGGAGAAGTAAAAGTATTTCTAGAGAATATGTTTCTTTATTTCAAAATGCTTATGAGCAAAAATATACAAACTTTCATGATATAGAATCTGCACCTAAAAAATATGTAAAAAGTGTCAATAAAAATAACTAATCTAGTTATTTTTTATTTTTTGCAATAATAGAATTTAATAGGGTGATATGCCATGAAACATAAAAGTTTTGATATTTTTCTTTTTATTGCAATTGTAGTATTATCAATTTTTGGATTAATGATGATATATTCTGCATCTTCGATTTGGGCAGAATATAAATTTCAAGATAGTTTTTATTATATGAAAAGACAACTTATTTTTATTATAATAGGTATTATTTTAATGATTGCAGTATCTAAAATTAATTATACTATTTACTATAAAAAGTCTAATTTAATATTGGGTATTTGCTTTATTTTATTAATCTTAGTATTAATTCCAGGAATAGGTAGTGTTAGAAATGGAAGTAGAAGTTGGTTTGGCATTGGGAGTTTTGGAATTCAACCAAGTGAAGCAGCAAAATTAGGTTTGATTATTTTTGCAAGTAAATATTTAACTAAAAGTACAAAATTTTTAAAAAGTTATAAAGAAGGAGTTTTTCCAATATTAGGTATAGTATTTTTATTTTTTGCATTAATTATGCTTCAACCTGATTTAGGTACAGGAATGATTATTGTTGTTTCAATTATTGCTTTATTATTTATTTCTGGAGTTAATATGAAATTTTTTATTGGAGGAGGTATTTTAGGAATAATAGGAGTAATAGTTTTAATTTTAATTGCGCCATATCGAATGGATCGTATTACTTCATTTATTAATCCATGGAAAGATCCTCTAGGAACAGGTTTTCAAATTATTCAATCATTATATGCAATAGGTCCTGGTGGTCTTTTAGGCACGGGTTATTTAAATTCAATTCAAAAACAATTTTATTTACCAGAACCACAAACTGATTTTATTTTTTCTATTGTAGCTGAAGAATTTGGAATTATAGGAGCATTGTTTGTTGCTTTTATGTTTTTATTTATTATATATCGAGGTTTAAAAATATCATTAAATTGTCAAGATGCTTTTGCTAAATACTTATCTTTTGGAATGATTTTTCAACTTGCTTTTCAAACTGCAATGAATTTAATGGTCGTAATTGGAATGATTCCAGTAACTGGAGTTACCTTACCTTTTTTATCATATGGAGGAAGTAGTTTATTAATTACTATGATATCCATGGGAATTATTTTAAATATATCGCGATTTGAATAATTAAAATTGACTAAATTAAGAAAAAGTGATATAATACCTCTTACTATTTATGAGGGGGTTTAGTTATGCAAAAAGATTGTGTTGGAATTTTAATGCAAAAGAAAAAAATTTCAGAAAACATTGCAATTTATTTTCCACAGCGAGCAATTCTAGGTAAAATAGTAACAGGAATAGAAACTAATGGTGATAGTTCTAAAGCTTTTTTTGTTGATGGTTTTAATGATTACCAACTTATGGAGGATTATAAATCATTGTCACAAAATGATGATCAAGTAGTAGGTTATACTATAAAATTAAGTGATTTATGTCAACAAGTAGAAGATTTTGATTTAGATGACTTATTAGTTTCTTATTATGATAAATTTGCTTATAGTATTCAATTAGGTTTTTATATTCCAGAAAAAATAGAAAATAAATTAATCTTTTTACCATTAAATATTGAAAAATTATTAGATGATATGAAAGAATCTGAAGTAACAAATGATGGATTTATTACTTTAAGTTATAAAGAAGTTATTAATAGTTTATTAGATAATGATTTTCTAGATTTGGATTATTTATATACAGACTTAGAAGAAGATTTAGAAGAAATAGATGCACTTATGATTTTAATTGATAAATTAGCAGAGTTATCTCCAACTAATTTAAAAGATAACACTGATAATAAGAAAATTAATAAGAAAATTATAGAAATTAATAAACAAATGCAATCTATTTGTGAAGCTATTGAAAAAATATTAGATAGTATTGATATGAATACTAATACTAAATCTGTACTTAACGAACAAATTAAATTTTTTAAAAATTATTATAAATTAGAAAATATTAATAATGAAGAAGACAAATTAACAATCTTAAAAACATTATCAAGTGTTTATGATATTAATATAAGAACTCTTAAAGATCTGTATAGTACTATTATTTCAGATGATGATGAATATTCAAACATAACTAAAGAAAATAATAAATCAACACAGCAAGAATCAGAAAAGTATGAACAACAAGATGAAAAAAATGATTTTCTTTCAATTCAAAAGGTAAAGAATTTTTGCGATAAGAGAATAATAGGACAAGAAGAAGCTAAGATTGCAGTTATTTCAACGGTTTTTATGAATAGATTAAAAGGTGATTATCGAAATAAAAAAACATGTTTATTAGTAGGACCTACTGGAACAGGAAAAACTTTAATTGCTGAAACAGTAGCTGAATATTTTGATGTTCCAACTGTATCTATTTCAACTCCAGAACTTACTCCATCAGGTTATAAAGGTGGAGATATCGATAGTTTTTTAACTTCTTTATTAATTAAAGCAAACGGAGATCAAGAAAAAGCAGAACACGGAATTGTTATATTAGATGAATTTGAAAAGAAAAACTCTAGAGATAGTAATAGTAATTTTGGAAAAGAAGTTTTAAATTCATTTTTACCATTTATTCAAGGTACTTTATATAAAGTAGATTATTATGGAAAAAAGGTAGATTTTAATACACATAACTTAACTTTTATATTAGCAGGTTCTTGTGCTGAATTACTTGAAAAAAAGCAAAAAGAAAAACAAAAAATTATAGGTTTTAAAACAAATAATGATGCTTCAGCTAAAAATGATGAATATAACATAACTAAGGAAGAAATTGAAGAATTTTATAATATTCCACAGGAACTCATGGGACGTGTTTTATCGATTGTTCAATTAAAACCTCATACTAAAGAAAGTGCTAAAGGTATGTTATTTGATTCTGATATTAGTCCTTTAATAACTGAATATGATAAATTAAAACAAGTAAATATAACTCTAAGCTGTACTAATGGGTATATTGATAAATTAATTGATAAGTTTTTAACAAATACTCATGGAGCACGTGCATTAAATGAGTTAATTGAAGAATCAATTAGATATTCTAGATTTGAAGCTCTTTATGCTAATAACTTATTTAAAGAAGTTATTTTAAATGAAGACGCTTTAGTTGATCCTTCTAAAGCAATATTAGTATACAAAGATGGAAATTATATTACTGCTGCTGAAGCTCAATCTAAAAGAATTAGTGCTAACGAAACTAGTAAAGAAGATAGTAAAGTAAAAGAAAAAATAAGAAAAATAGTAAAAATAGATATGTAAAAATATCTATTTTTATGCTTCTAATGATATAATTAAAATAAAAGAAAAGAGATGATAATTTTGAATAAAGTAGTCATAATAGGTGGAGGTGCTTCAGGACTTGTTACAGCTATTAAAGCTAAAACTAAAGATAATGAGGTTATTATTTTAGAAAAAAACGATGACTGTGGTAAAAAAATTTTAGCAACAGGAAATGGTCATTGTAATTATTTTAATGAAGATCAAAGTATAAAAAATTATCATTCTAGTCAAAATGAATTATTAGATAAAATAATTACCAAAGAAAATATGACTAAAGTATTAGATTTCTTTGATAAATTAGGTTTAATTCCTAAAATAAAAAATGGTTACTATTATCCTTTATCTAATCAAGCTAGTAGTATGAGAAATATTTTATTATCTAAAGTAAATGAATTAAATATTAAGATAAAATTAAATTTTTTAGTAGAGAAAATAGAAAAAGTAAATGATAAATTTTATATATATTCTAAAAAGGAAAAAATTATAGCTGATAATGTCGTTGTAGCAACAGGATCTTATGCTGGTGTTCAAAAAAAAGAAGAAGTTTTAGGTTATAAAATTTTAAAAAGTTTTAATCATACAATTGAGCCAGTTTTGCCAGCACTTGTTCAATTAATAGGCATTGGAACATATTTTAAGAATTGGGCTAGAGTTAGAACAGATGCTACTATAAAATTATATGAAAATAATACTTTTTTAGCGTTAGAAAAAGGAGAAATTCAGTTAACAGATTATGGTATAAGTGGAATTTGTACATTTAATATTAGTGGCTTAATTTCAAAAGGTTTATATCAAAATAAAAAAGAAGTAGTTATAATTGATTTTTTACCAACTCTTGCTAAAAATAAAAAGGACTTATCTAAAATATTAGAATTACGTGCTCAAAAATTAAATACTAATAATTTACTTTCTTTTTTTGAAGGAATGGTTAATGATAAATTACTTAAAACAATTTTAAGAGTTAGTGATATTGATTTTAATAAAACTTATGCTAATTTAACAGAAGAAGAAAAAGAAAAAATTGTTACTAATTTAAAAGAATTTAAGTTACAAATAGTTAAAACTAAATCTTATGAAAATGCTCAAACTTGTATAGGAGGAGTAAAATTAGATGAGATTAATTTAAAAACAATGGAGTCTAAATATATAAAAAAACTATATATAGTTGGTGAATTAGTTGATATTGATGGTTTATGTGGAGGATATAATTTATCTTTTGCTTGGCTTAGTGGAATTTTAGCAGGAAGTGATATAAGTGATTAGATTAAGACAAATTAAAATAGAAGTAAATAAAGCAACAACAGAAAATTTAAGAAAAAAAGTTATGACGAAATTAAATATTAAAGATAAAGATATTATTAGTTTTAAAATTAATAAAAAATCACTTGATGCTAGAAAAAAAGATCTTATTTTTTATGTTTATGAAGTTGATTTAAACTTAAAAAATGAAGATTATGTTTTAGCTAAAATTAAATCAAAAGATATTTTTAAATATGAACCTGAAAATTATCAAATTAATGTTACAGGAACTAAAAAATTAAAGACACCTCCCATTATTATTGGAAGTGGTCCAGCAGGACTTTTTTGTGCATATCTTCTTTCTGAATTAGGCTATAAGCCTCTTATTATAGAACGTGGTGAAAAAATAGAAGATCGAATTAAAACAGTTGAAAAATTTTTTAAAGAAGGTATTTTAAATCCAAATTCAAATATTCAATTTGGAGAAGGAGGAGCAGGAACATTTTCAGATGGAAAATTAAATACTTTAGTAAAAGATATAAAAAAAAGAGGAAGAAAGGTATTGGAAATTTTTGTTGAAAATGGTGCTCCAGAAGAAATTCTTTATCTTCATAATCCTCATATTGGAACAGATTTATTACGTAAAGTTATTATTAATATGCGAAATAAAATTATTACCATGGGTGGAAAATTTAAATATCAAACAACATTGACAGATTTAATAATAAGTAATAATCAGATTAAGCAAATAGTTGTTAATAAAAATGAAATTATTGATTGTAGTCTTTTAATTTTAGCAATTGGTCATAGTGCTAGAGATACTTATGAATTATTAAAATCTAAACAAATAAAAATGAGTCCAAAGCCTTTTGCAGTAGGTCTTAGAATAATGCATCCTCAAGAAATGATAAATAAAGCTCAATATGGTACTAAATATAATTTACCTCCTGCTAACTATAAATTAACATATACGACAAAAAAGAAAAGAGGAGTCTATTCTTTTTGTATGTGTCCAGGTGGTTATGTTATAAATGCATCAAGTGAAAAAAATCATCTAGTAGTAAATGGTATGAGTAATCATAATCGCGATAGTCAAAATAGTAATAGTGCAATTGTTGTTAGTGTAAGTCCAAATGATTATGGGAATAATTTATTAGATGGAATTTATTTTCAAAAAAAATTAGAACAAAAAGCATATCAATTAGGTCAAGGTAAAATTCCTATTCAATTATATGGAGATTATAAAGAAAAGAGGAAGTCTACAAAATTTGGAGAAGTAAAACCAATTTTAAAAGGTAAGTATGTATTTGCTAATTTAAATGAATTATTTCCTCAAAATATTAATGATTCAATAATAGAAGCAATAGAATATTACAATACTAAAATTAATGGATTTTCAAGATATGATGCTATTTTAGCAGGAGTAGAATCACGAACTTCTTCTCCTATAAGAATAGAGCGCAATGATAATTTCCAGACTAATATTGCAGGAATATTCCCAATAGGAGAAGGTGCGGGCTATTCTGGAGGAATTACAACATCCGCAATAGATGGATTAAAATTATGTGAAATAATCGCAACAGAATTTAAAACTAATTAGAAAAATAAGCGTTAAATCAATCTAAAGTGCACAATTAAGTGGAATAGGTATAAAAAAGTGCAATTATAAAAGAAAATGCACTTTTT
>CANRPE010000026.1 GCA_947632405.1 uncultured Bacilli bacterium
AATGAGGAAGTACTTTCTCATGCAGATGAAGTAGAAATAGTAAAATTAGCTAAATCTAATTCAGTTGGAAGTTTCCAAACAGCATTAAGCATATATGCACAAGAAAATGAATTAGCTCATGCAGATGCTGAAGCTAGTGGATTCTCAACAAAAGATATTAATAAATTATTCCCAGAATATCAAGAAGTTAGACCAGGAGCACCTGAGTTAATAACAACTGATCAAGGATGGATAAATACAGTACTTTCTAAAGTACATAAATCACCAATTTCAAGAATAAGAACTTCTCAAGTTGATATAAGAAAACTTGATGAATTAAAATTAAGAGCTAAAGGATATGCTAAAGGCAAACAAAAGACTCAAGTTGGTAACTTTGATTTAATCAGAAGAACAACTGATCCACAAACTATTTATGTTAAGAATGCTATCCATAGAGATGACATAATTGACATAACAGATTTTGATTATGTAAATTATTTATATCAAATTGATAAAATGAATCTAAATGAAGAATTAGCAACTGCTATCATGTTAGGTGATGGACGTGAATCTGGAGCAGACGGAAAAATTGAAGAAGATAAAATCAGACCAATTTGGAAAGATGATGATCTATATACAATCCATGTTGATATTGATCTTGAAGCTGCTAAGAAAGAACTTCAAGGAACGAATACTGGAGCTAACTTTGGTGAAAATTATATAACAGCTGAAGCTATGGTTAATACTGTATTATATGCTAGAGAACAATATAGAGGAACAGGTACACCTGATTTCTATTGTACTCCAAGAATATTAAATACAATGTTATTAGCTAGAGACTTAAATGGTAGAAGAATATATAATACTGTTGCTGAACTAGCTTCTGCATTAAATGTTGGTGCTATTTATACAGCTGAACAATTTGCTGGAAAAGAAAGAACTGATAAAGAAACAAAGAAACATAAATTATTAGCATTAATGGTTAATTTAGCTGATTATTCATTAGGTGCTACAAAAGGTGGACAAATTACTCACTTTACACAATTTGATATAGATTTCAACCAAGAGAAATCTTTATTGGAAACAAGATGCTCAGGAGCTTTAACAAGAGTTTACTCTGCTATAGCAATTGAGGAGAAAGTGGGGGAATAATTCCTCCATCAGCGGAAGTCACCATAGATATACCAGCAGGTGAAACAACAGTTTCTGAATTAGGAAATAAGAGAATTGATGAGATTCAAGAGAATATTCAGAAAGTAGGAAATAAGATCACTGGTAAATCTAAATATCTAAGCGATATTGAAGGCGCTGGTGGTGAGCGGTAATTATTTAGTTCTTGAATTCCCTCAAGCTAAAGATGCAGAGAACACTGTAGTTTGCAGCTTTGAAGGAGGACAAGAAACTAAATTAAGTACCGATGACTACAAGTATACAATGAAATTAAACCAAAAGAAACCTGTAACAGTTAAAGTATCAGGAAAAGAAGAAGCTAGTGTGACACTAGATATTTCTGAGATCGAACTTGAAGGTAAAGTTGGTGGATAAAAAGGGAGAAAATTCAAAATGGCAAAATTTAGTGGTAAAATAGGCTACTTTGTGTCTGTTGAAAAAGAACCTGGTTTATGGGTTGAAGATTTTGTTGAAAGACAATATTATGGAGATTTAATGAGATTATCAAATTCCAATCAATCTTCTGGTAATGTTAATGACAATATATCTTTGAACAATAGTATTAGTATTGTAGCCGATCCATATGCTAATGAGAATTTTCAACACATGAGGTATGTTAAATTTATGGGTACTAAATGGAAGATAACAAATGCCGAAGTTCAGTATCCAAGAATAATTTTAACGGTGGGAGGTGTATACAATGAGAACAAGACTAAGTCTTCAGGATAAATTGGAGAAACTACTTGGTTCAAAAAATGTATATTACCAACCACCAGAATCTGTGACTATGGAATATCCTGCTATTAGATATTCAGAAGCTAAAATAGATATTGAGTATGGCGATAATTTAGGATATTCAAAATTTAAAGCTTATGACATAGTTGTTATCGATAAATTACCAGATAATCCAGTAATTGAAAAATTATTAGATGAACCTTATAGTTCATTTGATAGACACTATGTCTCAGACAATATGAATCATGACATAATAAGATTATATTATTAAAGGAGGAAAAAGACAATGGCTGGTAAAGAACTAGTTTGGGATGAAGTAGGAAAAAGAAACTACGAAACAGGTGTTAGTAAGGGTGTATTATATCCTTTTAACTCTCAAGATAAAAAATATGGTGTAGGTGTTGCATGGAATGGTTTAACTGCTGTAACAGAATCTCCATCAGGAGCAGAAGCAACACCATTATATGCTGACAATATTAAATATTTAAATTTAATGTCAGCTGAAGATTTTGGAGCTACTGTAGAAGCTTATACATATCCAGATGAATTTGCTGCTTGTAATGGTGAAGCTCCATTAATGAATGACCAATCTGCTATTGAAGGTGTAACAGTTGGTCAACAAAAACGTTCACCTTTTGGTATGAGTTATCAAACAAAAGTTGGTAATGATACAGATCCAGATGCTGGATATAAAATTCATATTATTTATGGTGCTCAAGCTGCTCCATCAGAAAAAGCTTATTCAACTGTAAATGATACTCCAGAAGCTATTACTTTCTCTTGGGAATTAACAACTACACCAATTGAAGTACCTGGATTAAAACCAACTGCTTCTATAACAATAGATTCAACAAAAGTTGATAAAACAAAATTAAAGAAATTAGAAGAAACATTATATGGTACAGCAGAAGCAGATCCAAAATTACCAACACCTGCAGAAATAATTGAGATATTCAAGGGGGAATAATTCCTCCATCAGCGGAAGTCACCATAGATATACCAGCAGGTGAAACAACAGTTTCTGAATTAGGAAATAAGAGAATTGATGAGATTCAAGAGAATATTCAGAAAGTAGGAAATAAGATCACTGGTAAATCTAAATATCTAAGCGATATTGAAGGCGCTGGTGGTGAGCGGTAATTATTTAGTTCTTGAATTCCCTCAAGCTAAAGATGCAGAGAACACTGTAGTTTGCAGCTTTGAAGGAGGACAAGAAACTAAATTAAGTACCGATGACTACAAGTATACAATGAAATTAAACCAAAAGAAACCTGTAACAGTTAAAGTATCAGGAAAAGAAGAAGCTAGTGTGACACTAGATATTTCTGAGATCGAACTTGAAGGTAAAGTTGGTGGATAATTAATAGTGTAAATAAAAAGGAGTAATGAGAATAATTCTCAACAACTCCTTTTATTTTAATTTGAAAGGAGAATAAACAATGTTAGTTAAAAAAATAAAATATACAGATTATAATGGAGTAGAAAGAGAGGAACCATTTCTATTTAATTTATCTAAGGCTGAACTTATGGAAATGGAAATAGGAACAAGTGGAGGATTAGCTGAAATGATCCAACATGTTGTTGCTACAAATAATGGTGGAGAGATCATGAGAATATTTAAAGATTTAATATTAAAAGCATATGGTGAAAAATCTTTAGATGGTAAAAGATTTATAAAAGTAAATGATCAAGGTGTACCATTATCAATAGCTTTCTCTCAAACAGAAGCATACTCTGAATTATTTATGGAATTAGCAACTGATTCTAAAGCTGCAGCAGCTTTTGTAGCTGGTATTATACCAACTGATATTGATGTTGATACTACAAATTTACCAGAAGAATTAAGAACACCTGAAGTTATGGAAGCATTAAAAAATGCAAAAGCTCAACAAAATAAAGAACCAAAGCAAAGTAATGTAGCTCAACTACCATCAGCTAATAATGAATAAGGAGTTTTTAAATGTTAATAATAAATATACCAGAAGGAGAAATGTTTAATGATGCAACACAAGAATTTATTACTTTAAAAGCAACAACATTACAATTAGAGCATTCATTAGTATCTGTATCTAAGTGGGAATCTAAGTGGAATATTCCATTTCTTTCTAAAAAAGAAAAAACTATAGAACAAACTATAGATTATATAAAATGTATGACTATTACTCAAAATGTTCCAGATTCCACTTATAGAAGATTAACTAATAATGAAATAAATAAAATAAATGATTATATAGGAGCTTCAATGACTGCTACTACATTTTCAAATTTTGATAATAGACCTAATAGAGAAGTCGTTACTTCTGAATTAATATATTATTGGATGATATCATTAAATATTCCAATGGAATGTCAAAAATGGCATCTTAATAGATTATTAACACTTATCAGAGTATGTAATGTTAAAAATACTCCACCTAAGAAAATGAGTCAAAAAGAAATAATGAGTAGAAATGCAGCTCTAAATGCTGCTAGAAGAAAGAAATTAAATTCAAAAGGTTAATAGGAGTATAAATATGATAAGTTTTAGACAAAAGGGAGATTTTTCTAAATTAACAGGATATTTAGAGAAAGTAAAAGATGCTGTCAAGTTGGGAGATCTTAATCGATTCGGTAGAGAAGGAGTAAAAGCCCTTTCGTCTGCTACTCCTAAAGATACTGGTTTGACAGCTGATTCATGGTATTATGAAATAGAGAGAACTAATAATTCAGTTACTATTTCATTTAAAAATTCAAATATACATAATGGTGTTCCAATAGCTATAATATTACAATATGGACATGGAACACGAAATGGTGGTTATGTTGAAGGAATTGATTATATCAATCCAGCTATTAAACCATTATTTGAAAAAATAGCTAATGATGCATGGGAGGAGGTAACTAAAGTATGAGTAAGACTATTGATGAAAAAGTAGTCGAGATGAAATTTGATAATAAAGATTTTGAAAATAATGTCAAAACATCTATGTCAACATTAGACAAATTAAAAGCAAAACTTGATTTAAAAGGTGCTTCTAAAGGTCTAGAAAATATTAAAACTACTAGTGAAAAAATTAATATGAGTGGTATGTCTACTGCTTTAGAGACTGTCCATGCTAAATTTTCAGCATTAGAGGTAATTGGTGTAACAGCTTTAGCTAATATAACTAATTCAGCTGTAAATGCTGGAAAAAGAATAGTATCAGCTTTAACAATAGAACCAGTAAGAACAGGTTTTCAGGAATATGAATTAAAGATGGACTCTGTAAGAACTATTATGGCTTCTACTGGCGAAAGTGTTGAAACTGTAAATAAATATTTAAACGAATTAAATGAATATTCAGATCAAACTATATATAAATTTTCAGATATGACTCAAAATATAGGTAAATTTACTAATGCTGGTGTTAAACTAGAAGATGCTGTTATAGCAATGAAAGGTTTAAGTAATGAAGCAGCTGTATCTGGTGCAAATACTCAAGAAGCAGCAAGAGCAATGTATAACTTTGCTCAAGCTTTATCAATGGGTTATGTACAACTTATAGATTGGAAATCAATTGAAAATGCTAATATGGCTACTATTGAATTTAAGAATAACTTACTTAAAACAGCTGTACAATTAGGAACAGTTAAAAAAGTTGGAGATAATTTATATCAAGCTGGAAAAGAATCATATAATCTTCAAGCAATGTTTAAAGATGGTTTAAAAGATCAATGGTTAACAACTGATGTTTTATTAACAACTTTAAAGGATTATGGTGATGCTACAACTGAAATAGGTAAAAAAGCCTATGCTGCAGCTCAAGATGTTACTAAATTTACTCAAATGTGGGATGTTTTAAAAGAAACCGCACAATCAGGTTGGGCTCAAACTTGGGAAATATTAGTTGGCGATATAAATAAAGCAAAAGCTATATTTACCCCATTAACTAATTTCTTCTCAGATTTAATACAAGGATTTGATAAAGCACGAAATACTTTATTACAAAGTGCTTTGGGGAAGAATTTTAAATCTTTAGCTGAAAATGTTAAAAACGTTTTAGGTCCTATAAAAGAGACTGCTGATAGTGTTAAAACAGTTGTCAATGAAATGAAAGATTATACTAAGGTAGTAGATGATATTATTTTAGGAAAATATAAAAATGCTCCAGAAAGATTTCAGCTTTTAGCAGAAGCTGGTTATGATTGGGCTCATGCACAAAATTTAGTAAATGAAAGATTAGGATGTAGTTTTAGATATGAAGATAAATATCAAGAATCTCAAGAACAAAGAGTAGAAACTCAAGAACAATTAAATGAATCAACAATGAATATGATAGCTAATTTAGCTTCTTTATCAGAAGCAGAATTAAGAGCTAAAGGTTATACTGATGAACAAATAAATGCTCTTAAAGAATTAGCTAAAGTTGCCGAAAAAACTGGTATACCATTAAAAGAATTATTAGAACATATAGATGAGATAGATGGCAGATGGTTATTGGTAAATGCTTTGAAAAATTCAGGAAAAAGTTTAGTTGAAATATTTAAAGCATTAGGTCAAGCATGGAGAGATGTATTTCCTCCAATGAGTGCTGATACATTATTTAATATAATTGCTGGTTTTCATAAATTAAGTACAGAAGTATTAGGTAATGTTACTGCACACAGTGATGCTCTTAAACGAACTTTAAGAGGTTTATTCTCTATATTAGGATTAATTTCTGATATAGTTGGTGGTGGTTTAAAAGTAGCATTAACAGTTGTAAGAGGTATTTTAAGTGTATTTAATATGAATATATTTGAATTTACTGCTTATATAGGTGATGCCATTTATTATACTCGACAATGGATTAAAGAACATGATATATTGTTTAAATCTGTTCAATGGGTTACATCTGGTATAGTATCATTAGTAATTGCATTAAAAGATTTCATTAAAAATAGTGATGTTATACAAGGTAATATACAAAAAATAAAGAATGCTTTTAGTTCAATAGGTGATAGTTTTAATGCTTGGAAAGAAGGATTAAAAACAGCTGATAATATACCAAAATATATATTTGAAGGTTTAATAAATGGATTGAAATCTGGAGGACAAAAAGTATTTGATATAATTTCTAATATAGGTAAGACACTAATTGAAATATTTTGTAAGATATTAAAAATAGCTTCACCATCTAAAGTATTCTTTGCAATAGGTGGATTTATTATTGCAGGTTTATTAGGTGGAATAATGGCTGGTAAAGGAAATTTACTAGATGGATTAAAAAATATAGGAAATGCTATAATTAATTTCTTTAAAGGTATAAAAATTGGAGATGTTATTTCAATTGCTATTTCAGCAGGACTAATATACACTGTAAATAAAATATTAAAATTATTTCAATCTATAGTTAGCCCATTAAAAGGATTAAATAATATGTTTAATGGATTAGCTGGAATGTTTACTGATTTTGGTAATGCTGCCGAAAATTGGGGTAAGAAACAAAAATATGAAGGAATAGCTTCTATTATTAAATCTATTGCAGCATCTATTGCAGTATTAGCTGCAGCTATGGTTGTATTAGGTAAATTACCAAGAGAAGAATTAATACAAGGTTCTATAGCTTTAGGTGGATTAATATTAGTACTATCAGCTTTTATGGGTGTTGTAGCTTTAATGTCTAAACGATTAAGTAAAGTTAAAATACCAGATATGGGTAAGATATTTGCTTTAACTTTAGGAATTTCTGCAGCAATGTGGATATTAAGTAAAGCATTAAAATCTATATCAAAAATCGAACCAGATAGAATGTTGCCTTCTCTATTAGGTTTAGCTGGTTGTGCTGCTGCTTTAGGTATATTAGTATTAGCATTTGCAAAATTAACTGGATCTATAAATAAGAAATCTGTAGACGAAAAAAATATAAAAAAACTTACAAAAATATTTACTAAAATAGGAACTGCTATGTTATTAATGTCTTTAGCTTTAAGATTAATGTCTGGAGTTAAAAAAGAAGGAATAATAAGAATGGTAGAAGTATTTACTGCTATAGGTTTATTATTATTTGCTATTGCTGCATTAAATAAATGGTCTGCAGGAAGTATAACAAATGCTTGTGAGACTATAAAAGCTGTATCTACATCTTTATTATTACTTGTTATTGCTATGAAATTATCTGGAGGATTAAAAAGTGAAGATTTTAAAAATGGTATTAAAGTAATTGGTGTATTCTTATTAATGTTAACAGCATTAATGGGAATTTCTAAATTATTTAAATCAACTGAGATGATAAAAGTTAGTGGTTCAATATTATTAATTATTGCTGCTATAGGTATGCTTGCTTTAGTTATGAGAATATGTAATACAATGGATGAAGCAGCATTAAAGAAAGGATTAGTATGTATTGGTGCTTTAAGTGCTATAATAGGAGTATTAATTGCTGTTTCTAAGAATTCTAAGTCATTGCATGGAACAACTTTAGTTGGTGTTGCTGCTTGTATTATTGCCTTATCTGCAGCTACAGTTTTATTAGGTTTAATGGATCCTGATAAAATTCAAAATGGACTAAAAGCTGTTGGTGCATTATCATTATTCACAGCATTATTAGTAAAAGCTACAAGTGGATTTAAAGCAGCAGAAGGAACAAGCAAAACATTAATAACTCTTACTGTTATGCTTTCATTATTAGCAATAGCTATGGTTGGTTTATCATTCATACAACCAGAAAAGTTATTATCATCTGCTTCTGCTTTAGGAATGGTTATGATTTCTTTATCAGCAGTTGTTGCAGCAGTTGGTCACATGAAAATAAGTAAAAAAACAGTAAGTACATTATTATTTTTAACATTAGTAATTGGAGCATTAGCTGGTATTATTTCATTATTATCTGGTTTACCAAATGTATCTGGTGCTACATCAGCAGCCGCAGCTATAAGTATATTGCTAGGAACTATGGCATTAGTATCCGTAGCGTTAAATAAATTTGATCAAAGAAAGAAAATTAATATTAAAGGAATTGCACAATTAGGAGCAGTATTATTAGTAATTGCTGGTATTGCAGGAGTATTAGCTTTAATGGGAAATATACAGAATGCTATACAGAATGCTGGTGCATTATCGATACTACTTGGTGTTATGACTATAGCATTAGCAGCTATTAGTGCTATTGGACAATTTTTAAGTGCAGGTGTTTTAACTGGAGTATTAGGTCTAGCTGGAATCGCAGCAAGTTTATTACTTGTTGTGGCATCTTTAACTTTAATGGATGGATTACAGAATGCAACTGAAAACGCTAAAGCTCTTGGAATGTTATTAGGAGTTATGGCAATAGCTTTAACTGCTATATCATTAGTTGGAAATTTAGTAACTGGAGTTATAGCAGGTGTAGCTGGTTTAATAGTTGTAGCTACTTCATTATTTATATTAGTTGGAGTGTTAGCAACTATGCAAAATATACAGAATGCGATACCAAATGCTATTGCTTTAGGTATATTATTAACAGCAATGTCAGATGCATTATTTAAATTATCTTTAGTTGGTCCATTGTTATTAATAGTTGATGCAGCTTTATTAGGATTAATTGGAATAATGGGCACAATAGGAGTATTAGCTACTGCTATTGGTGGAATAATGACAGCATTCCCACAATTAAAAGAATTTCTAGATAAAGGCATGGTTGTATTAGCAGATATTGCTAATGGTATAGGAGTAATATTAGGAAAACTAGTTTCTGGATTTATGTCTGCTTCGACAGAAGGATTACCAGAAATTGGTACAAGACTTTCTATGTTCATGATAAATGCTTTACCATTTATAACAATAGCTAAGACAATAGATGATAGTTTAGGCAAAGGTGTAAGTGCATTATCTGGTGCATTATTTGCTTTAATTGGGGCAAATGTTTTAGATGCTATATCACAGTTTATTACTAAAGGTGAATCATTCTCTAGATTAGGTTCTGAATTATCTAATTTTGCTATTAATGCTATGCCATTTATAGCTTTAATGAACACAGTAAAACCAGAATCTATGCAAGGTGCTAAAAATATGGCTGATGCTATATTGGCATTAACTGGTGGAAATTTATTAGATTCAATAACAAAATGGTTTAGTGGGGATAAAGATTTAGCAGCATTTGGAAATCAATTAGCTCCTTTAGCTTCAGGTCTAAGTTCATTTGTTAATAATATTACTTTCGGAGAAGATTCAATAAATATTATTAATTGTGCATGTGAAGCTTTAAAGAAACTTTCTGAAACTGCTAAAGAAATACCAGGAAGTGATGGTTTATGGCAATGGATATCAGGTGATACTGATATAAAAGGTTTTGGTGAAAAATTACCTATATTAGCTGAAGGATTAGTAGCTTTTGTTACAAAGTTAACTGAAGGACAATTTTCAGATGATAAAATAAATATTGTAAATTGTGCTTGTGAAGCTTTAAAGAAATTAGCAGAAGTTGCTAAGGCTATACCTAAACAAGATGGATTTTGGCAATGGTTATCAGGTGATCAAGATCTTAAGAAATTTGGTGAAAAATTACCAGATTTAGCAGATGGTATTTGTAAATTTGTTAATAAATTAGTTGAGGGTGGTTTAAGCAAAGATAAAGTAGATGTTGTAAATTCTGCAGTTGGAGTATTAACTGTTGTTAAAGATTTAGCAAATATAGATGCTAATAGTTTATCTGATAAAGTTGGTGGTCTTGGAGATAATTTATCTAAACTTGGAACTAAATTAAAAGAATTTAGTGATAGCTTAAATAATTTAAAATCAGAAGATTTAGTATCAGCAAAAGATAAATTAAATCAAATAATAGATTTATGTAATACTATAGTTAGTGTTAATTCAGAAGCACTTAATTCATTTAGCGATACATTATCTAAATTTGGTACAGAAGCTATACAATCATTTGTTAATTCTTTAAATGATACACAACCAAGAGAAGATGCAGCAAATGCTATAAGAGCTATAATTGATAAATTATTACAAGCTGCTGATGAAAAGAAACCAGAAATAGAGAACAAATGTAAAGACTTAGTAAATGCTGCTGGTTCAGCATTACAAGATAGTGGTGCTGTTTCTAAAGCTCAAGAAGCTGGTAAAAACTTTGCACAAGGATTTGCAAATGGTATTAATTGGAATTCTGATTCTGCAAGTAGTGCCGGTAGATCATTGGGTAATAAAGCATATGAAGCAGCTAAAAAAGCTATAGATTCGCATTCTCCTTCAAAGAAAACTTATAAATTAGGTAAATTCTTTGATGAAGGATTTGTTAATGGTATTAAAGCTTTACAAGATAGAGTATATAGTTCTTCATATAATGTTGGAGAGCAAGCAAAAACAGGATTAGCAAAAGCTATATCAAAAATTTCTAATATATTAGAATCTGACATGGATGCTAATCCAACAATAAGACCAGTTTTAGATTTAGATGATGTTAAGTCTGGAATTGATTCAATAGGTTCTATGTTTGGTCAACCTAATTTAGCTGTTGCTACAAACTTAGGAGCTATTAGTTACGGTATGAGAACAAATCGTCAAAATGGAAATCAAGACGTTGTTTCTGCTATTGATAAATTAAGAGATAATCTTGGTAAACAAGGAGATTCTTATAATATTAATGGAATTACATATGATGATGGTTCTGAAGTTGCTAGTGCTATTAAGACATTAGTAAGAGCAGTTAAAGTAGAAGGGAGGAAATAAGAATGCCTAGAGAAGGTGATAAATGGCGTGTAGCCAGAGGTGATTGTTTATGGACAATCGCATCAAGAGTTTATGGAAATGGTTCTAGATGGCCAGATATTGCTAGAGCAAATGGATTACCAACAAGTGGTAGTCCAATAATTTATCCAGGTCAATTATTTGTATTACCTGGAATAACGGCTAGTAGTGTTCCTCCCCCATCACCTCCTGCTCCACCGCCAGCTCCACCAGCTTATACACAAACTCCCAATATAGTTTGGTTTAGTTTGAGGGCTGGTACTCAAAGAGAAATGCAGGTGATTTGGGAACAATCACATAATAAATTTGAAGTTAGATGGGAAATTTGGGATTTAAGTGGACATTTATGGATGGATAGTGATAGTACAATAACTACTACAGATGCACAAAAAGCCGCAGAGCATACATATCCAGATGCTAATGATAGATTTGTTTGTAGATGTTCTATTAGAGCTGTAGACGATAATGGTAATGCTTTATCTCCATGGGCCTATAAAGAATATGACTTTAGAAATAATCCACCAGAATTACCACCAAATCCTGATATGGGAATAGATAACAATAATAGGATTACAGTATCAATTGAAAATATTCCAGAAGATTTAAACGCTGATAGTATTGAAATAGCAATTTATCAAGATGATACTATTAAATATAGAACAATAAAAGTACCAATTGATAAAGAAGCTAGATTTGCTAAGTATGTTGGTGATGTTGATACTGGTCATACATACAAGGTTAGATGTAGAGCAGTTAGAGGAAATATATATGGAGGTTGGACAGATTTTACTAGTAATGATCAATCTCTTCCTGCTAATCCAGAAAACATAATAACCTTAAGACCTCAAAAATTAACTGAATTATCAAGTGGTTCAGAAAATATTGGAGTATTTATTGAATGGACTCCAGTAAACACTGCTAAATCATATGAAGTTCAATGGACTACTAATATTGAATATTTTAATACTCCTGGATCTGGAGGGATTTCATCTCAAACAACCGAAGAAGGAGATGGAAGTAAATTATTAATAGCTGATATAGATCCTGGTCATGAATATTTCTTTAGAGTTAGAGCAACAAATGACAAAGGAAATTCTGTTGGATTTACTCCAGTTAAATCTTTAAAAATCGGAACAAAACCATCAGCCCCAACAACATGGAGTAATGTTATTTCTGCAATATTAGGTGAAGATATTAATTTGTATTGGACACATAATTCAACAGATGGTTCTTTGGAATCTATAGCAAGAATTCATTTTACTATAATAGATTCGGCTAATCCAGAAAGAGAGCCAATGGAAAAAGATATTACTGTTAAAAATACAAGAGATCCAGAAGATAGAGATTCAAATAGTACATATAAAATAAATACTAACGATTCTGAATGGAATTTAGTTAAAGATGGATTTATTATTAAATGGAAAGTACAAACTGCTGGAATTATAGGAGAATATTCTGAATGGTCTACTGAAAGAGAAATAAAGGTATTTACTAAACCTGAAGTATCAATAGGAATATTAGATAATAATTCAGCACCTATGGAAGAAATAAACGCTTTTCCATTTTATTTATCTATTTTAGCTACACCACCAACTCAAACACCAATTAGTTATTATATAGAAGTAATTGCTAATGATAATTATGAAACAGTAGATGATGTTGGAAACATTAAAACTATAAATGCTGGTGATAAAGTATATCAAAAATATTATGATCCATCACAAAATGCTTGGAGATTCTTATTAGAATTTTCACCAACAAATATTGATTTGGAAAATAATGTAAATTATACTGTAACAGTAACTGTTACTATGGATTCTGGTCTACGTGCAACAGCTAGTCAATCATTTAATGTATATTTTAATGATTTATATTATGATGTATACGCTGATATTAATTTTGATGAAGAAACATTATCTGCAGCAATACATCCTTATTGTAATGAATATGAAGAAGTAAAAGATACTGGAGAATTAAAACCAGTATTATCTAAAAATTGTTTAATGTCAGTTTATAGAAAAGAATACGATGGAACATTTACAGAAATAGCAAAAGATATTAATAACGAATTAAATATATTTGTTACTGATCCGCATCCTTCTTTAGATTATGCTAGATATAGAATAGTAGCAAAAACTAAAGATACTGGTGCTATTAGTTATTGTGATGTTCCAGCAATTAGAACCCATATACCAGAATTAGTTATACAATGGGCTGATAAGTGGAACAGCTTTGAATATGATGAATCTGGTAAAGGAAATCAAGAACCTAAGTGGTCTGGTTCTATGATTAGGATACCATATAATATAGATACTTCTGAAAACACAAATCAAGATGTTTCTTTAGTTGAATATGTTGGAAGAAAACATCCAGTAAGTTATTATGGTACACATGTTGGAGAAACCGCAGAGTGGAATTGTGAAATTCCTATAACAGATAAAGAATTACTTTATCAATTAAGAAGATTAGCTAAATGGATGGGAGATGTTTATGTTAGAGAACAATCTGGTGTTGGTTATTGGGCTAATGTTAAAGTAACATTTAGTCAAAAACATTTAGATGTAACAATTCCAGTTTCATTTAGTGTAACTAGAGTGGAGGGAGGAATGTAATATGGATAATATTGATTGGACTGAATCTATGGAACAATCTTTTGAATATTACGAAGTTGATCCTAACACTTGGAAAGATAAAAAATTATTAACAACTGTAAAAAGTTGTAGTATAGATCGAGATGACGGAGCCGATACACTCGGTTCTGCTAGTCTTGATGTTACAGATTTATTAGGAGAATCTTATATAAGAGTTTATCTTTTAATAAGTCAAAATGGAAATAAAGCTAAGATAACATTAGGTACTTTCTTAGTTCAAACTCCATCATCCTCATATGATGGAAAAATGAGAAGTGTTACTATGGATTGTTATACTCCATTATTAGAGTTAAAAGAGAATCCACCACCATTAGGTTATGCATTATTAAAAGATGATAATATAATGAGTGAGGCTTATAGAATAGTTAGAGAAAATTGCAGAGCTCCAGTAGTAGAAACAATTTCTAAAGAATTATTAAAAAATGATTTTGTTTCAAATACAGAAGATAATTGGCTTATTTTTATATCAGATTTAATAGCATTAGCTAAATTTAAATTATGTTTAGATGAAGAAGGAAAAATATTATTTGCTCCAATACAAAAAGTTGAAGAATTACAACCAGTTTGGACGTTTAATGATGATAATAGTTCAATATTATTACCTTCAGTTACAATTAATCATGATTTATATGGCATACCTAATGTAGTAGAAGTAGTTGCTTCTACAGGTAAGGAACAAATAACTTCTAGAATAATTAATGACGATCCTAATAGTCCGACTTCTACAATAAATAGGGGTAGAGAAATATTATATAGAGATACAAGTCCTAAATTATCTGGATTTCCAACCAAAGAACAAATTGATGATTATGCAAAATCATTATTAGAAGAATTATCTTCTGTCGAATATCAAGTTACATATTCTCATGGTTATTGTCCAGTTAGAGTAGGAGATTGTGTTAGATTAAATTATAAAAATGCAGATTTAGTGGATATTAAAGCTAAAGTTATATCACAAAAAATTAAATGTGAAGCTGGAGTAGAAGTTAATGAAACTGCAGTCTTTACAAAGAAACTTTGGAATTAATGAAAGGAGGACAATATGTCATTATCACAAGATATAGTCGATCAATTTGTTAAGACTATGAAACAAGATAAAAATACTAAAAAAGAAGCAACTGTAAATGGTACTTATAAAAAAGTAGGCGATAAAGAATATGTTCAGATTGATGGTTCTGATATTTTGACTCCTGTTGAATCCACTGTTGAGGCTGAAGATGGAGAAAGAGTACAAGTACAAATTAAAGATCATACTGCTACTGTTACTGGTAATATAACTTCACCTGCAGCTAGAACAAAATCTGTTCAAAATTTGAAAGATGAAGTTGATGAATTTGGTAATACAATTCAACAATTAGACAACAGTATAACTCAACAAGGAAATTCAATTATTCAAATCGAAAATAATATTAAGCAAGTAAATAATGATATTTTACAAGCTAATAACCAGATAAATCAACAAGGTAACCAAATACAACAATTTGATAATACTATCAAAGAACAAGGTGATAAAATTGATAGTATGAACAATACCATTACTCAACATGGTAATGATATTGAAAGCATGAATAATACTATCGAACAACATAATAATAAAATTGAACAAAATGAGAATGATATAAAACAACAAGGAAATACAATTGTTCAACAAGGTAATACAATATTAGAATATGGTAATAAAATAACATCATTTGATAATGATATTACTATATTAAATAGTGCTTTTGTTATTAAAGATGGTGTATTAACAGGATTAAGTGAAATAATTGTGAATGAATTAGAAACAAATACACTTAATGCTAATTATGCTAAAATAGATTTTTCTAATATTGGTATTGCTGCTGTAGAAAAATTATTTACTGATTCAGGTATTATTAAAGATCTTATAGTAAGTGATCAACATATTACAGGAGAATTGGTTGGTGTTACCTTAAGGGGTGATTTAATACAAGCAGGAACTTTACAAGCTGACAAATTAGTTGTAAAAGGTTCAGATGGTTTGTATTATAAATTAAATGTTGAAGCAATGGGTAAAGATGTTGTAGAACAAATAACTAAAGACGAATATGGTGGAGATCCTACTGTATTTCAAGATGGTTTGCATGGTGGTTCTATAATTGCTCATTCAATAACAGCAGAAAAGATTCAAGTAGATGATTTAGTTGCTTTTAATGCCACAATTGGTGGTTTTATCTTAACTAAAAATTCTATTCATTCAACAGCAAAAGATTCAGTAGATAATACTAATCCAGGAGTTTATATGGATAAAACAGGACAGTTTGCTGTTGGCGATTCAAATAATTATATAAAATTCTTTCTAGATCCAGAAACTAGTAAATGGAAGTTAAGCATAACAGCCTCTGAAATTATTATGGGCGGATCTGGAAAGACAGTAGAAGATATTGTAAAAGAAGTTGAAAAGAAAGTTGAAACATTAGATAAAGCAGTAAAAGAAGTAGATGTACAATATGGTTTATCAGATAGTTCAACTGAACCACCGGGTGACGATCAATGGTCAACTACAGCACCAGAATGGGATGAAAATAAGTATATGTGGCAAAAAACTGTTACAACTTATACTGATAATACGATTGCTGAAAGTGAGCCAACTTGTATTCAAGGTGCAAAAGGTCAAAATGGAAAAGATGGTCAACCTGGTCCTAAAGGTGACCCCGGAGAACCAGGACAAGATGGTCAACCTGGTGCACCGGGTAAAGATGGAGCTCCAGGAAAGGATGGTGCTGCAGGTGTTAATGGTAAAACTTCTTATATTCATATCAAATATTCAGTAAAAGATAATCCAACCACTGCAGCAGAATTATTGGATGAACCAAATAATTATATAGGTACTTATACAGATTTTAAAGAAGCTGATAGCACTAACCCATCAGATTATAAATGGTATCAATTTAAAGGAACAGATGGTAAAAATGGTGCTCCAGGTACACCAGGTACTAATGGAACTAATGGTACAAATGGTAAGACCTCATATTTGCATATTGCTTATGCCACAAGTGCTGATGGTAAAACAGGTTTTTCAACTACAGATAGTACAAATAAAACTTATATAGGACAATATACTGATTTTATAGAAGCAGATAGTACTGATTATACAAAATATAAATGGACTCTAATAAAAGGTGCAAAAGGTGATAAAGGAGAAAATGGACAAGATGGTCAACCTGGTCCTAAAGGCGATCCAGGTGCTCCTGGTAAAGACGGTACATCAGTTACAATAACTTCAACATCTATTCAGTATGTTTCCTCTAAAGATGGCACAACTATTCCATCAAGTGGTTGGGGAAACAGTATACCTACGGTTAATAATGGTGAATATTTATGGACTAAGACAACTGTTAGTTATTCTAATAGTAAAAGTACTACTTCTTATTCTGTTGCTTATAAAGGTACTAATGGAACAAATGGAAAAGATGGTGCAAAAGGTGATAAGGGAGATCCAGGACAGAATGGTGCTAATGGAACTAGTAGTTATACTCATATAAGATATGCTACCAAATCTGATGGTTCCGATATGACTACTGATCCATCTGGTAAAACATATATTGGTATTTATACTGGTACTAGTAAAACTGCACCGACAACTAATACTTCTTATACCTGGAGTTTGTTTAAAGGTGCTGATGGAAAGAATGGAACTAACGGTACAAATGGTAAAGCTGGAAATGGTATTAATAGTATATCTTATTTCTATAAAGTTACTACTGCTCAAACTGCACCAAATGCTAGTGAAATAACTGGAACTACTATACCTACTTTATCAGCTACTAATAAATATTTATGGCAAAAAGAAGTAATTGATTTTACAGATTCAGGAGTTGCTGATAAAACTACGGTTTCATTAATTGCAGTATATGGCGATAAGGGTGATAAAGGTAATACTGGAGATAAAGGAGCTACTGGTGTAGGTGTTAAATCTATAACAGAATTATATTATTTAAAAAATAGTAATACTGCTGCACCAGCTGCTCCAACAGCTCATGTTACTTCTGTTGCCACTACAGCTAATGTTTGGACAACTAAATGTCCATTATATCAAAAAGGATATTATTATTGGATATGTTCAGAGATTTTATATACTGACAATACTTATAAATGGACTACTGTGTTATTATCTAGTGGAGTTAATAATGCTAATGAAAAAGTTGAGAATATGGAATTAGGTGCTAGAAATTTACTATTATTTACCAGTACACAACAAACTTCTATTAATAATGAAACTATAAATTATATATCAGGAACTAAAATAACAACAGATTCAGATAACGAATATTTAAATTGCCAAGTATTTGAATCCACAGGAGCATGGTCAGATATAGGATTTAATTTAGGATATCAAATAAAACATGGTATGGTTAAAGCAGGAGATGAATTGACATATTCAATTAGTGCAAAAACAAGTGACACAACAAATAGATCGATTTGTCTTTATGCTTCTACAAATAAAATTTCTGATGAAAAACCATCCAAAAACTTATTTTCACGGAGTCAAAGCAAAATCTATAAATCATGATAATATTATAACGGCATCATATGGATGGACTAGATATTATTATACATTTACATTAACTCAAGATGCTGTTAATTGGATATTAAAAGATGGTTATAATTATATTAATACTAGATTTGAAATTACAAGTTCAGTATCAGCTTCAGGATTTAAAGATTATTGGGCTGCACCTAAATTAGAAAAAGGTAATAAACCAACCGATTGGACACCAGCTCCAGAAGATATAGATAATCAATTCCGGAGATGTTAGAACCGAAATGAATGTTCAGAATACGGAATTACAAAAACAGTTAACTGATGCACAAGCGAGAATAAACTCATTAGAAGGAATTATTCAATTATTTATAACTTCAGGATCTTCATCTTCATTATTAACTCAAACATCTAAAGGATGGGAATTTACTGTAGATTCAATAAATTCTGATATAGATGCTGTTGATAAAAAAGTTGATACAGAAACAACTAATAGAACTAATGCTGATAGTGGATTAGATTCAAGATCAAATGAATTAGAAAGAAAAACAGCTTATATTGATGTTAAAACTGATTCTTCAGGGCATCCATATATTGAATTAGGAGAATCATCTTCAAACTTCAAAATAAGAATAACTAATACTGATATTAACTTTATGGACGGTAATAATAAAATAGCATATATTAATGGTGATACTTTTTATGGTAATAATATTACTGCAGTTAATAGACTTCAAGTAGGTAATTCACCATCATTCTATTGGCAAATAAGAGCTAATGGTAATTTAGGATTAAATTATAAAGCTTAGAAGAAAGGAGAATAAACTATGGGTAAAAATGACTTATATTGTGTTTGCGGTGTATCAGATGGCGGATCAGATGGCATTACTCAGAATGTAACAGTTCACTGTTATTGGCATAATAATGGTTGGACTTATCATATGTCACCAATAAGTGCCTGGGTATCATGTAATGGTTCTGAAGTTCAAGTGATGAATGGTGCTTATCCAGATTATACATCAAGTAACCAAGGACAATATGATATGGGTGACCATACTTTTGGAATAAGAAAAGGGCATTCAGCATTTTCAGTAGGTTGTGGAGCTAGATTTACTTCTAGTTCAAGTTATTGGTCTGGTTCAAGATCTGCTTCAAGTTCATTTAATATTCCAGCTGTTGCTCACCATGTTGTATCATATAATGCTAATGGTGGAAGTCCTACTCCAGGTAATCAAGATAAATGGTATGGTGAAGTTTTATATTTATCAAATACTAGACCAACTAGAACTGGTTATAATTTTGTTAATTGGAGATCATCTAATGGAACAGCATGGAATCCTGGACAAAATTATACTCCAGATGAAAATACTACTCTTACTGCTCAATGGTCAGAAATAACATATAAAGTTCACTTTGATGCTAATGGTGGCTCTGGTGCTCCAGGAGATCAAACAAAATATTACACTAAAACTCTTGTTTTATCAGGAACTAAACCAACTAGAGCATTATATAATTTCAAAGGATGGTCTACAACTAAAGGTGGAGCTGTTACTCATAATGCTGGAGGAAACTTTACAACTAATGCAAATACTACATTATATGCAGTATGGGAATTGGCATATAATAAACCAACTATTTCTGGATTTACAGTAAATAGATGCACAACTAGTTCAGCTAATAATACTGAGACAGGTACATATATAGCTGTAACATTTAATTGGACTACATTCAATACTTGTAAAGGTATAAAAGTAAGGTGGAAAAAAGAAGGAGGATCCTGGTCTGGATGGACTGATGCTGCCACTGCTACTGGTAAATCTGGATCTGTAAAACAGAAAATATTAGGTGGTGGAGCTATTACAGCTGATGCTACTTGGTCAATTCAAGCTTGTGTATATGATACAGGACCTGCTAATAATCAAACAGGTATTGCATCAGATAGTTCAAATGTAACATATTCAGGCGAATTTAATATTTCATCACAAAGTTTTCCTATAGATGTATTTAAAGGTGGTACAGGTGTTGCAATAGGTAAAGTTGCAGAGAAAGCTAATGTATTTGATGTAAAATGGCCAATACAAACCAGAGGCGGAATTATATCTGGAAGTCTTGCTGCTAAGAGTTTCTTAGATTTGACTTATCCAGTCGGTTCGATATATTTATCAGTTAATTCCACAAATCCTGGCACATTATTCGGCCGGCACTTGGTCCGCAATAGGACGGTGGACGTGTTTTAGTAGGTGTTAATACCAGTGACACTGACTTCAACGCTGCTAAAAAGAC
>CANRPE010000027.1 GCA_947632405.1 uncultured Bacilli bacterium
TGATTTGGATATTCAAATCAGATTGAGAGTTATTGAGCGTGATACTGTCAAATATCGGACATAAAAATAACGCTACGGAAAACCGTAGCGTAAACCTTGTAATGATTAGAATTATATTCTAATCTAATAATTTATCAATTAAATCTTTGTGAAGTTTATCGAGACATAAGTTTTTAAACATAGTATGTATTTCCCACTCTTCATAATTTCCTTTAATTATGGGCGAATTATCTAAAAAGTTTTTAATATTATATATTTCATCTAAATTTAGTTCATTGTTTTTCGTGCCTTTCAACGAATCAGAAAAGTTTTCGTATTTTTCTATTAAATATTTTTTTAATTCATCATCTAAGATTTTCATTTTATCGTCTTGTAATTTTTCTGTAATTACAAACAAAGTGCCATAACCACATTCAAGAAAGGAAGGACTAATCAAATTATAGGCACAAATATATCCTAAATCTAATAAAGTGGATTTTAAAAAAGTGGGTTTTTTCATTTTTTTCATAAATGAAGAAAAATCAGAATTGTAATATTTAAAAGCTTTACATAACGCTTTAAATGTTTGCTCTATAGATTGTCCCTCTCTTGCATAAAAGTAACTTAATAATGCTTGCAAAATTTTTCCCATATGCGGTTTAAGTTTATTTCTTTTGTCCAAATAATCCATTATGCATTCTATAACTTTTCTTTTACCTTTCGGGTCAGAAGGTAATTCAAATATCCTGTCAAAATAATTTGGCACATCAATATTATGTATTTGATGATGGATAATCATATCGGTATCTACTGATGAAAGATCCATATCTTTAGGTATGCCGATTATCATTTTCTTACATTCAGGAACGTATATAGATTTGTACTTGTAATTATCTTCGCTAATTTTATAATTTGTCATAAAAACATCTCCTTTGTGATTTAACAAGTATATTATAATGGTTTTTAGCAAATAAGTCTACATCTAAGTTATTTTCATTGGCTTTTCAAAAAGCCCACTAGATAAATTCTTCGTTATATGGTTGAATATAAGTGAACTAAGAAAACCGCGGATTTGATTAGTCAAAAATTTAATATTTATTTTTATAGTACAAAGGAGGAAGTTCAATGAACTTTTTAAAATCTTCATTGGAGTACATTTTTAAACGGATAGACAATAGGGCATTAGAACAGACTGCAAATTTTGTTTATCCGAAACTTCAATGCTTTTTGTATGATGTGGTACGAATTAACAGTAGTGAGTTGCAGTTATCTGCACTGCATTTGAACTCAATCGAATATAAGGGTTTTAGAACAGTCAAGGAGGACACTTTGGTGTATCGCTATGAAATCCTTATACCCGACAGACCGAAGTTTGATATTGGTACCTATAAGCAGATACTTCAAGGATATTGTAATCAAAATGCTTTATCTTACGGTGCGTATGGTTTAAATGTTTATTACAAAAATATTTTTGCAGTATTTATAGAAAAAATATTTTTTCAAGGTGCGACACTAACCATAGATGTTGTGTACATAGATAATGCGAAGAGCTTTAATTATTGTAAGCATACCGTAGCGCAAGATACTAAGAAACTAAAAAACAAAAAAGCAGTGAATAAATTATTGCTTCTTTTGTCTAAATAGAAAGGCGGTGAAAAGCAGTGAAACAGAATTTCAATAAAGTTGAGGGTTTATTACTTGACGATAAACTCCGTCAGAAAGGCAGTGCTGAAATTAACGGTAAAACTGTTGAATGGGAGTCTGCCTATCAGATTGTTATATTGCCTTTTGGTGATACAAAGGGCAATATACGCAAGTACAGTGTTCTGGAATCAGAGTGCGACAGAATTAAATCAATTCTTGAAGAAATCAACTGGGGAACTTATGTTTGCCTTGAATTCGCAGGCAACAAAGTTTCTGATGTAGCGATTTATCAAGATTGGTATGCTTCGTATAATCAGATTTTGTAATTATATGTAGACGATTTTCGTGTTGCTTATGTTTAACATTGGTTAAAAACGGAATATTCGGTGCTATGGGGCTTGTCTACATAGCACCGAATATGTAGTCAGAAATGAGGTGAAAACTTGAAAAATCCGACTACAGTAAGACGAATTGAACTTGTAACAAGGTTATTTGATAATGAGGGTAAAGAAATTATTTCTCTTGAAAAAGTAAAAGAAATATTAGAAGAACATAAAAAAGCAATAAAGTTTTATACAATAATTTTGCACGACAAAGATGTAAAATCCACAGGCGAAAATTCAGAGGAACTCGTTGCTCCGCACTTTCATATAGGTATAAAGTTTAATGATAATATGCCACAGCGTATAGAAACAATTGCTAATTGGTTTTCTTTGCCTAAGAACTATTTTGAAAAAATCAAAGGTAAATGGATTAACTATCTCTTGTATTTAATACACGCTAATGCTCCGAATAAATATCAATATCCACCTGAAAATGTAATTGCCAATTTTGATTATAAGACTGAAATTGTAAAAGCTCAACAAAGAGTGAATATCGACAATATACTGAACTCTATTATTGACGGAACAATTAGAAACATTACCGAAATTGACGGAGTATTATATGTAAACTATGCAAATCAAATTAAAGAAGCCTTTAAATATCGCAATCAGTTACTTGCAAAAACCCTTGACAGAGATGTTGAAGTAATAATGATAACGGGTGGTAGCGGAACAGGTAAAAGTACACTTGCTAAAAAGATAGCTGATGAAAAAGGTCTTGATGTTTATTTTTCAGGTGGCTCAAAAGACCCATTACAAAACTATCAAAATGAACAAGTGGTTGTATTTGATGATTTTCGTCCCTCTACAATGAATTTTTCTGATTTTCTCAAAGCGATTGACCCCTATAATAACACTTCGATAAATTCAAGATATTATAATAAGACTTTAGATTGTAAGCTAATAATTATTACATCAATTTTGCCAATAGAGGATTTTTACCACAATTTACAAGAGTCTTATTCAGAGCCTATTTTACAGCTGAAAAGACGAATAAAGACTTATATTCAAATGACAAAAACAGAGATATGTATTCAACGGTGGAATGACATTGATATGAAGTATTCAAAGCCTGTTATTTACTGTAATGATACATTAGTTGAGTTTGTGGCACAGAAAATCGTTGACGAAAAAGCTCCTAAAGAAGAGATAGAGGAATTATTACCATTCCTACGAGGAAAAGAAGTAAAAATCTGTCAAACAAACAGTTGCAAAACCAAAACCGACAAAATAGAAGTTGACGGCGAAATAGATGTGAAAAAACTTTTGAAATGGAAGATTAACTATACTTAAATTTATCAGAAAACCCGAAAAATACTGAGATAAATTGTAGTTCTGAAACGGAATTTATTTCAGATGAAGATATATTAAATTGAGAAGATTTAAAGGAGAAATCAAAATGAGCATAAATAATAATTTAACAAATGGTTGGAAAAAAACTCACAATATAAAAATAACGTTTTATTGTCCTGATTGCAGAGAATATAAGTCACATATTGTTGAATTAACGCCTGATATGGTTGATGAAATTCTGCTTATCGGTTTTATGTTTGGCATAAGACATTGGTGCTGTAAAACCGAGATTTTGGAAAGCAATTACCTTGGAATGTATGATAGTGAGCAGGTATCAAGAGGTGGTTCGGTAATTTTATATGACAAAAACGAAACAGGAGTGCATATTCTGAATTTAGATAATTTTCTTGTTGGATTTTGTGAAGTATATGCAATGAGTGTTATTTATCATTGGTGGGAACATAATCCTGACGGTAGGTGGAAATTTTCAAATCGTATTAGCGATTATATAATCCAATATGCCTTGTTTAAAGAAATAAAATACCCTCATAAAGAGGATAACGGAGGTAACTGTTATGTTAATAAACAATGACGGCATTTTAATTGATGAAGAATTACAGGAATACTTTGAAAAAGGTGATTTCTCAGACCTTAAAATAACACCTGTTTATTTGCCTTATAGCTACTGGCGTTGCAAGAAGTTGTTGTATGAGTACTATGGAATTGATATGATTACAAGGACTGGCTATAAGCTCGATAGGTACAGAGGTCACCGAACATACAGACTTGTATGGGTAGATAATGGAGAGGTTTTATATGAATGTATGAGCCTTAAGGAAATACAATACTTTATCGTAAACCTCAAACACCCACCATACCCACTCCACGATGACACGCCAAAGCAAGCTAAACTCAAGGCACAACGCCGAGCAACACGCAATCAAGGGGCTGAGAGATTTTTGGAAATAATAAAAAATATAAAGCCTCCTTCTGATGATGAAAACAAAGAGGTGTGAAAATGGACGAAGTAATTAAATTTATAAACACAAGGGAAGTTGCAAATGCTCTCGGCTGTTCATTGCCTACAGCACGCAATATAATGATGAGGGCAGATTTTCCACTTATAAGAGTAGGAAAGAATTTAAAGGTTGAATTGTCAGCGTTTCAAGAATGGGCGAAACAACGCAGAGTATAACATTTGAAACGAAAATGAAGAAAGGTTGTGTATATTTTATCAGCCGTATTGACACAGAAGATTTAAAGGCTTAAAATACTGATATAGATATAAAATTTTCTGTGCTTTACGGTTGGAAAGGACGGATTACTATAAAAACCAAAAGCACAATATCTAATTCAAGGTCGAAAAAACTTGATTATGGTGACGGCTCTATTTATTATGTTGAAAGCAGAAAAAGTTTTGTAGGTCAGGTTACACTCGAAATAAACGGAGAAAAGAAACGCAAGACAGCTTACGGTAAAACTGAAAAGATTGTAAAGGATAAATTGCTTGAATATCGCATACAGGCAAAAGCAGGAAACTTTGTTGAGAAAGATAAAACAACAATTTATCAACTTGCCGAAAATATGATTGATGAACAATTTGCCTTAAATGAAATCAGGCAAACATCATATGACAGAAAAATGGAAACATTAAAATCTATGAAAGCGGTTTATAATATATTAGTTCAGGACATTACAGAAGAACAAATAAAGCGTTTTTTTATCTCAAAAATTGAGTATTCGCAATCCTCCATAAATAAGATGTATCAGCTTTTAAATTCGGTTCTTGATGAAGCAATCAGGAAGAAAATAATTTCGGAGAATCCAATGTCAGCAATTAAAAAACCTAAATCAAAACAAGAGTTAATTAAGGTTAGAGCCTTAACGATTGATGAACAGAAAAAGTTGATAGATGTTTTAAAAAACGAGAACATACTTTACTCTGAACAAATGCTTATTTCTATGTTTACAGGTATGCGTATGGGTGAAGTTAATGCTTTAGAGGTCAAGGACATTGATTTCAAAAATCTAACAATCAATGTTTGTAAAACTGTCAGCAGAGCAGGAAACGGAAAAACAACAATCAGCAAGGCAACAAAGACAAAGGCTGGAATGCGTATACTTACTATCAGTCAAGATATAGCAGACTTTCTCAAACAGTGTATAGGAGATAAAAAGGACGGACTTATTTTTGCTTCAAGTATAGACAAACTTGTCACAACAAATCAAGTGAATTATCAATATGCAAATGCACTTAAAAAGTTTGATATTATTGATAAAAATGTTTATGGCAAAGTGGATTTACATTCACTGCGACACACATATGCAACAAGATGTATTGAATCGGGTATGCCTGCAAAGGTACTTCAAAATATACTCGGTCACACTGATATTAGAATTACACTCGATACATACTGCGATGTGTTTCAAAAATACAGTAATGAAAACCTTGCTATTGCTGAAACTTATATGAAGAAAAATAATATTGCAATAGTATAAAAGTACAAAACTTACTGTCAAACTTACTGTCATAAGCTGATTTGTCAGTATTCAAGCCACTTGTCACGGTCACCGGCACCATATCGAGTGTTCATAAAGGATTTCACTTTATGAACGCTCGATTTCTTTTTACCTATGTATGAGCAGGCGGGTTCCTTCTTGCGGTGCCCGAAAAAGCCTGCGGGCGCCTGCCGGCGCTGACCCTTGGCTTTTTCGACCGCTGCGCCAACCCCGCCTCGCTGTTTTGCCATCCGGAACAGAGAGCGTGATTTTTACGCCAAAGTCGCCATCTATGGACGCCCCGAATATTTGATTATATCCTTATTTTGTTTAAGAATTTTCCAATAATTCACGGGTTTTTTGGAGACGCCGGGCTTCCCGTCCATAGAGAGCTGTGGCCAATTTACCGCAGGGACAGGCCGCGACTGTTCCGGTTTTGAAGACGGTTCCACCCGATAAACATATCTGCACGGAAAATTTTTTATCTCTTCTTCCGGTAGCTCTAAAATTGTTTTTATCGTGTTGTCTATATCGTTTTCTTTACTGCATTTCGCATAAATGTGTTTATCGGCGATGCCGGAAAAGGCGGATGGCTTTTTTAAGTTGTAAAAAAGACTATTGTCCAAATCAAATGATTTTTTGTACCATGCCCTCTTGCCGTAATCTTCCGTTTGACAGTAATATGCTTTTAGCATTTGTCCTTCACTTGTACACAATTTTTTCAGTTGCTCTAACAAATTCTTGCGAAAGGTATTTATCCATGAATCTTTGTCGTTGTATGGGATTCGTTCTTTTGACAAGGCTAAAACAGAGTCTCCGGTGTATGCAATAAGATATTGTTCCTCCCGATTTTGCTCCTCATGATTTTTATTTATGTACTTTAAAAATTCCTCTTTTAAAATAAATTTTTTCTGTTCTTGATTGAGCTCTTAAATAATAATTAAACAGTTATTTTTTTCTGTATCATTGCACACCATCATTTTCTTCCTCCTGTTTTTTGCAGATGGCCGTCAGAGCAATATAACCATGCTTTGCCTTTTACTATAACTTTTATACTGAATTACTAATCAACCGCAGCAGAAAATAAATTTCGTATTCTCTGTTGCCTAAACATTCATAATAAATTTAGTCTTTTGCCCTAAAAGCTATTTTAAAATTAAGTCTTTTATTTTATAAACATTGCCGTCCATAACCGAATAATTACTTCTGAGGTCGCCCTCAATTTCTGGTGAAATACTTTGATGAATGTACAGGCTGTCAATGCCAAAGTCGGCGGCTGCTCCAATGTCGGACAGATAATCATTGCCAATCATTATAGACTCGGATTTTTTAAGATTGTAACGCTCAAAAAGAATTTTAAAATAATGTAAATCGGGCTTTGAACATTCTTCGTCAGAGCTTATACATATGCCGTCAAAATACGGAGCAAGACCAAACATATTTAGTTCGTTTTCCGTAAATGACCGCTGTGCATTTGACAAAAGATATATCTTTTTTTCTTTTGCTTTAAGCGTATCAAGCAAATCTTTTACACCGTCATAAAGCCTGATGTACTTTGTCGAATAACATCTGAATGCCTCGGCTGCAAACATAACCTGAGCTTTGCTTACACTGATTTTCTTTTGTGTAAACAGTTTTTTAAACACCTTTTCAATTTTTATATCAATAAAAGTATAGTCCGAATGTTTTTTGCGTACGGATTCCTTTTCAAGAGCAACAAGTCTGTTATATTCTTCGTTAAGCTCTTTATATGTATAGTGCGCCCCTTTATATGCGTACAGAACGGCAAGCTTTTTCCAAAGGTCACTGCTCCATTCATCGGTGTTAATGTCAATTAATGTTCCGTAAAGGTCAAATATGTAATTTTTATACATTAAATCACTGCCTTCAATTAGCTGACATTATTGTACCAATATTTACATTTAATTGCAATAGCATAAAAATTATGATAAACTGAACAGAGGTGATTTTTTTGACAAAAGAACAAATAGCTCTAAATGCCGTTGAAGCACTTAAAAAAGAATATCCCGACGCTTTATGCTCGCTTGAATATACAGACCCCTTGCAGCTTTTGATAGCGACACGCCTTGCTGCACAATGTACCGACGCAAGAGTAAATATGGTTACTCCCGCATTGTTTGAGCGGTTTAAAACCGTTGACGATTTTGCGCAGTCAACTGCCGATGAGGTGGCTGAATACATAAAAAGCTGCGGTCTTTATAAAACCAAGTCAAAGGACATTGTTGAAATGGCAAAAATGCTCCAAAATGATTTTGGCGGCGTTGTCCCCGACAACATTGACGACCTTATAAAGCTGCCCGGAATTGGCAGAAAAACAGCAAACCTTGTTTGCGGAGACATATTCGGCAAACCGGCCGTAGTTGTCGACACTCATTTTATTCGCATAACTCGCAGACTGGGTCTTCACGATTTAAAAGACCAGAAAAAAATTGAATTTGCTCTGCGAGAACTGCTTCCTCCAAACGAAAGCAGCAACTTTTGCCACCGCATTGTACTCCACGGCAGAGCCGTATGTACTGCACGCAGTCCAAAATGCGAAAAGTGCTGTATGAGTGGATTTTGCCGCAAAAAAATCTGATGGGTGATACGATGAACAGCCACAAAACAGAACTCCTTGCGCTTGACCTTGACGGCACAATGCTAAAAAGTGACGTAACTCTGTCGCCAAAGGTGAAAGGCTCAATTCAAAGAGCAATTGAAAACGGAATTGAGGTTGTTGCAGCAAGCGGACGGCCTTTTGCTTCAATGCCTGACTGCGTGCTTAAAATAGAGGGAATAAACTATTCTATTACGTCAAACGGCGCGGCAATTTATGATAAAAACGGTGTCCGTATTTACTCAAGCTTAATTGATGAAGCCGATGTTTTAAAGCTGCTTGAAATAACTCAAAATTATGACCTTATTTTTGAGGCGTTCATTGGCGGACTTACCTACACAGATATAAGGTATGTACAAAATCCGATAAAATACGGCGGCAGTGAGGCATATATTGATTATGTACGCTCCTCCCACGGTCACATAAAAAATATGCGCAGATTCATTTACGACCACAGAACAGAGCTCGACAGCATTGTATATGTATGCAGCGACAAAAATCTTCGCGATTTAATTCGCAGTAAAATTGCGTATAATACAAACTTTTTTATAACTTCTTCTACTGAGAATTATGTGGAATTTTCCGCAAAGAACGCTACAAAGGCAAACGCAGTAAAGTATGTGTGCAAGGCGCTCGGAATAAAAAGAGAGAATACCGCTGCCTGCGGCAACGCGGACAACGACGCCGATATGATAAAATGGGCAAATTTAGGAGCGGCAGTCAGTAATGCCTCGCCGCTTTGCCTTGACTGTGCCGACATTTTAGTTGCCTCAAATGACGACGACGGCGTTGCCGAGCTTGTTGATTACATATTAAATAATAAATTTTAAAAGAAATAAACATAAAAAGAGAGGTTTAAATTAAATTGTTATCTGTAAATAATTGAGCGGTTAGGCGGAAAAACCTTTATATTAATAAAAAAGATATTTCAGCTATTGACATAAGGCGTTTTTAATGATAAAATATTTTTGTGTTTTGACAAATTAATATAGGGGTATAGCTCAGTTGGTAGAGCAGCGGTCTCCAAAACCGCGTGCCGAGGGTTCAAGTCCTTCTGCCCCTGCCACAAACAAATCCTTGAAAACGGCTTAAACAAGCCGCTTTTGAGGATTTTTCTTTTTCATACAAGGTACAGAAAACACCGTAAACACCTTCAAAAACACCGCTTTTCTAAAAATTTTCTAAAAATACTCAAAATATGTATTCTAAAAAATTCTAAAAAGTTTTATTCAGAAAATATGTTTTCAATGGATTTTGATATACTCATTTTGCTTGTTTTGTCTGTGTGAGCATAATAATTCAAAGTAGTAGTTGAAGAACTGTGTCCGAGCCATTCTGCTACCTGAACAACAGTAAATCCCATATTCAGAAGATTGCTTGCCACACTGTGTCTTAAATCGTGAAGTCTAATTGTCGGCAGGTTGCTTTCTGAAATCACTTTGTGGAATACTCTTGTCAAATAATTTGGCTCTATTACTCGCCCATTCTTCCAAGTGCAAACATAATCAGAATTTATGTATTCATCTTTCAATAATTCTTTCATTTCGGCTTGCTCCTGCTTGTGAGCCTTTAAAAGATTATACACTGTTTTCGGAATAGGCAAAGTGCGGTAACTGCTTTCTGTTTTAGGAGGTACAGTGATTGAACCGCCTATATGTTGCTGTAAAGTTTCTGAAACGGTAATAGTACGATTTAACATATCTATACTATGCCATTTTAAACCGAGTACCTCGCCACGGCGAAAGCCAAACAAAGCACATAACACAACAGGAATTTCAACTGTCGAGCCTTTGAATAGTTTTAATAACTCTTGTACTTGCTCTTGATTGAGAAATTCACCTTTGTGTTTTTCGGCTTTTGGTGTTCTTGCGGTTGAAGCAACATTATAATATAAAATTCCTCGTCTAATAGCGTCATTCAAAGCCTTGCTGATAGTTCGGTGTATATGTTTTATGGTTGTTGCTGACAAAGGTTCACTACCGTCAAATTTACAATTATCGGTTAATAAGTAATTATAAAAATCTTCCAATTCCCAAGGTGTTAAGTCCTGCAACTTAGTTCTTCTTTGTTTAAAATATGGGATAATGTGATTTTTAATATTTCCTGCATAGCCTCTGTAAGTTGACGGTCTTAACTCTGGCTTTATGTTTTCTAACCATACTTCTATATAATCGGTAAACAGTAAATCGGAGTAGTTAAGATTTTTCTTGTCATACTCTGCACGCTTATCTTCAAGAAATTTTTGTGCTTTCTTCTTGTTGCCTTTAACTGTGTAGCCTGTGCAAAACCATTTAGTTTTGTACTTCGGCTTTCCGTTAGTTTGAAGCTCATCAGTCCTGAAACTTAATACAGCATAATATTTGCCGTCTTTAACTTGTAAACTTCCGCTTGTTGTTGCCATTAAAAAAACTCCTTTCAAAGCAACAACTATCATTTCAACAATATTATTATAAATCGAAATGATAGCTGTTACAAGAGATTTTTATTGTTTACTCAAAAATTCAACCATAAGATTTTTTGGTATGATATACTTTTTACCAATTCTTATACAAGGAATTACTTTTGAGCGTAGCAATTCGTAAGCCTTGCTCCTGCCGATATGTAAAATATTCATAATATCATTAACAGTAAGTACATCAGCATAGCTGTCTAAAATAGTCATTACTTATCTTCTCCCAAACTTTCAATAATTTCAAGAAAACGGGCGGCATTTTTGTTGCGTTTTTTTCGGTATGCTTGCTTTTGGCGTACAGACTTTGGCGTTTCATCGTGTAACGGAAAGCGTTTTTCAGCCAAGAAGTATCTCAACTGTTCAAAGGTATATCCATATTCTGAACCTATTATGCTGTTATCGGCAAGAGAAACGATTACATAACTTTGGCACGAACGATAACGCATAGCCTTATACCAATTATAATAGGGGCGTAGCTCACAGCCGTAGTATTCCAAAAGTATCTGTTTAATCCGCCATTGAGAATAAGGCAAATAAACGGGTGTTATTTTAAGGTCTGAGAAATCACCTTTTTCAAAGTATTCCTGTAATTCTTCATCAATTAAAATGCCGTCATCATTTATTAACATAACAGTTACCTCCTTTATCCTCTATATGAGGATATTTTATTTCTTCAAATAACGCATACTGAATTATATAATCGCATAAACGATTTGAAAAATACAATCTGCCGTCTGCCTTATGTTCTTCCCAATGATAGATAACACTCATTGCATATACTTCACAAAATCCAACAAGTAAATTATCTAAATTCAGAATATGTACTCCTGTTTCGTTTCTGTCATATAAAATCACCGAACCACCTCTTGATACCTGCTCACTATCATACATTCCAAGGTAATTGCTTTCCAAAATCTCGGTTTTACAGCACCAATGTCTTATGCCAAACATAAAACCGATAAGCAGAATTTCATCAACCATATCAGGCGTTAATTCAACAATATGTGACTTATATTCTCTGCAATCAGGACAATAAAACGTTATTTTTATATTGTGGTTCTCCTGCCATAATTTAGTTAAACTATTCATTATTTAAAACTCCTCGTATAATAATTTATTAAATTCTTCGTCTGATATTTCTTTATCATAATTAAAAGTTTCGGTATCTAATTTTTTTAGGTTAAATATTTGTTGAGGTTGCTTTGAAAGTTTGGAAATATCATACTTACTTAAACTTTCACCTATAAAACAATCTGATAATTTCTTCTTTGAAAGGCTTGAATAATTCTTCTTTATCCAACTATTAAGTTGTAGGCTTCGTTGCATTTCTTGCTTATAATAAGTTTCGTAAATTTGGTAGATAAATTCGAGAAATTCGGTTTCGGTTTGTTTGTTCCATATTTGCCCAATCTTATATAAAAGCGGATATAGACCGCTTCCTTTAATTATATGTGCTATTGATTTACTGAGGCTGTTATTTTTAGGACTTTCAGAGCGTAATGCTGAATAAGTAATGTTATCAACTATAAACAATAAATCTTTTGTAAACTCTGTATATTCGCCTGTGGAGTTATCTACAAAACGGTATTTGTCGCATATCTTGCTTGCTATAAATTGAGATAATTCAATCTCGCTACTTACATCATTTACAAGCTGCTCAGTTATTTGATGAGCATAATCACCCCTGAATGAAGCTTCAAATCTTGTCCAACTGTTACAGTTCAATGCTTCATCAAGACGAAAACCATTTTGCGAAGTCTGCTCACGCTTTTTATCATAGACACGCAAAAGTAATTTGCTGTTCTCCTTACGAGAGCCAACATAAAAGGTATTCGTTTCAAAGTCATTCTGCAATGCAGATAACTTTTTTTGGGCTGTTCTTCCGTTATGGTCTTCAATATGATAATTTTTGTCTAACAGCTTGTTATATATGTAATGCGGTGATACAGTAACATAATTCTTATAATCTGCCGTGAAATCAATTCTGCTTAACCTATATTGATAAATAGAACTTTCTATTATTTTTAAAAAAACTGCAATGTTCATAGTTTGATTATATTGTTCAAAATATGCTTTCTGATAGTTTGCCCAAGCCTCGGCAGAGAACTTAATCAAAATTCCCATATGCGGAAAATATTCGTGGACTGCTATAGCGAAATACCACGGTACATTTTCAATAGTAAATGCCTGTGAATAAGCCGCAGGCTTTTTCTCGTACATTTCGGTTACCTTACCAAACAGAACTTCAATTTTTGATAAGCCAATAAATTCATTTATAATAATATAAGCTGATTGCAACCAGCCTTCACTATCAACTGGAAATTGTGAAAAAAGTACAAGGCTAAACTCATCAACGCCGACTAATAATTCTTTATTCATTCCATATTTTCAACTTCCTTTTTAGTGAAAAATTTTAATTATAATTTTGTTTAATCCCCATCTTTATATACTGGGGATTTCGGCTTCTGCCGTTAGGGCGGTTAAGTGCCTTTGGCACCACCGCCCACGGCAAACAGTTATTTTTGAAGTTTACTACTTTCATTTGCTAAGTGAATACCACTTGCCTTGGCAGATACTTGATGTCCTGAAGGTGTCCAAAAGAGAGATAATTCGAGATTGTCGAAACGGACATAAATACGACTGTTACCGTCAACAGGCTTGTCTATTATTTTCTCTCCGTCAATGCGAACCGTTAATCTATCGAACATTTTTTCTTCAAGAACTACGGTGTATTTGTACCCTGATATGTGATTTGTTTTATTACCATCAACATAAGCGTAAGCGGCTACCACATCAACCAGCAACATTTTACCGCCAGTAGAACCCAAAGTATCAATTTTTAAGTTTTTAATTTCCATTTGAAGTTTCCTCCTTTCTTTAAAATTAAACTCCTCCCGAAGTTCTTGATTTTAAAATAGCACAGCACGGTTGCACTCAATTAGAAAATTAAACATTTTAAAAAAATATTTTATTTTATCATGACTTTTTTAGCGACTTCTGCCCATTGTAAAATAATTTGTTTTTGCTTATCAAAATTGTATTCATAAAGAACATCTGATAAAATCAATGGATAACAACAAAATGTGCCGTGAAATATGTAGTCAAGCGAAACATTTGCAACTGATGCGAATTGACAGCAATACTTGTAAGGCGGAAGTTCTTCGCAGTTTTCGTGGTAATATGCTGTTTTCACGCTTTTGCCAATTTTTGCTTTGAATTCATTTTTACTCATTTTTAATGACTTACGAATTTCCGCCAGCCGAATTTGCCAATCAAGTTTTTTTGCAGAAAAATCATCTTCAGAATTATACTCAAAAGGGTGATCCTTCTCATATTTTTCCACAATTTTTAAGCAAACCTTAATGAGCATATTTTTATCTGACTCACTTAACCTTGAATGTATCAATCTAAAATTACTGACATCCGACAAAACATTTCCAAACGCAATTTCGTCCATAGTCATAGAATAATGAGTACTAATTGCGACCAGTAGATTCATTGATGGGGGTATTTGATTATTTTCGATTTTTGACAAAGTTGTGCAATCCAAAATATCGTGAATTTCTAATTTCTTCAAAAAATTTTTTTGTGATACTTCCCCCCTTATTTTTTTTATTCTTGAACCTACATAATTATATGCATTTTTTTGCATAAAACTATCAATCTTTCTTGTACCATAAATTTACGCAATGCGCAGGGTACAAGATATAAGTGTTTATGTTTGAAACGCAGGGAAGAATTGATATAGTTTTAGCAAAAAAGTACTTAACCATAACAGATGTTATATAAACCTTAGCTTTAAAAGTATCAAGGGAAGCATGATTGTAATATGAGGTATAGTGCAATTTCCTCTCATGTTAGCTTAAACTAACCCTCAACCATAAAAAATAACTATTAAACCACAAAATTTAACCACATAGTTTTAACAAAAGAAAAAGCGGTTCAGCCAATTAATTTTGACTAAACCGCCGTATAATAATTCATTTTTAGTGTATAATTATACTATTTTAATAAAGCTGTTTTAATTATTTCTTTTGTTTTTGCTATATCCCGAATTTTAGGCACAACAATTTCAGAAAGAGGTTTGCCGTCTATTCGTAAATAGCCTTTTCCTCTTGATTTTGACTGAATCAAATCCGCTTCATCTGCAAAAAGCATTTTTATGCTTTCTTTGCTTAATGTTCCTAATCCAACAGCATTTCCAAAATTGTCACGACCCGTTATGTAATTAGCGTCTGCCCGTTGAAGTGACATAATGACGAACACCTGTACACCACGCCCCAACATTAAAATTGAAGCCATTTTTTGTTTAAAGCTGTCCTGTTCTTTTTTTGTAGTTAAAGAACAAAGAAATCCCGACCACTCATCAACACAAAAATAAATCGGTTGATTATCTTTCTTTGGTTCTGCCATACGCTGTTGCAATTCCTCATACACATAATCTAAAGCCTTTGCAATATCAGAATGTTTGTAATAGTCTTTACATTCGTCAAATTCTATAAAGTCAATACCTTTGAAGTCTGCCAAAATCAATTTGACAGACTTCTTTGCTATTTGCCCTAACAGGAATGTTAATAAGTAAGTTTTTCCGCTGCCGCTTGGAGCGACAATTATTAAATGCGGTGCTGATGAAAAGTCAATATTAACAGGCAGTATAATACCGTTATCAAGTCCAAATTGACTTACACCTACTACAATCGTATTATCATATGATTTCATCATCAAACACCGTCTTTTCTGCTTTTGGGTTTTCTATATCTCTTACAACAGCTTGATTAAAGTAGTTTGCTGATTGTTCTGTACAGATATAAAGCAAGTCAAACACAAGACTGCTGTTGCTTTCATCATAAAAACATCTGTCCAAATATACTGAATAGCATTGAGTTGTAATGCTTTTATATGTAGATGATAGGCCAAAAATACCGTAATCATTCAATTCAGAGCATATAAAGCCTTGTATAATCTGCCTCAACTGCTTGTCCTCGTGTGGAGGCTTAGTTGTTATCAGGCTAAACCTGTAAAAAACACAGTTTTTACGAACATCAGCGCCATTTACAATTAGGCATGATTGATCCTGACCGAGTTTTAGTTGTAGCATATCATTGTTACGAGCAAGCAACTCATAAAGAAATGAACGCAGACAAGGCCGAATAGAATTACTGTTTTTAGCAATTAATCGGTTATTAATTTTATTAGAAAGCAAATGAATTGATGTTTTCAATGTTTTACTGTCCAAAAATTTAAACAAGGTAAATGTAATAATCGCTGAAAGACCAAACACAATTAAACAAAATGCTAAATAGTAAAAAATATGCGGAATTTGTCGGTTTAGTTCTTGTAAGGAAAGTTCAGAAATATTTCTGAGGGAAATAAACAGAACCATAATCATTATGGTTATGCCAATAGCTGCAGCGCTCCAAGTCATTCGGCGAATGTCCTCGTTACTGTCTTGTTTCTTGTTCTTCTTATAATTTGAAATTTTTTGCATATAAAATGCCTCCAATTTATTATTTTCCCTTTAAGGGTTAAAAAGAATATGAAATTCAGCGCTATTTATCATTTCTTTACTACTATTATAAAATATGAAAATTGCATATAATTAGAATTTTTATATAGAAAATAGCCATTTTAGAAAACTTATAATTTTTGCGAAAAAAATTGAAATTAAAAGTTTACTTTCAAAATTCTGTTGTTCAAATTTTATATTATATTTAATAAGGTTTACGCTACGATTTTTTCGTAGCGTTATTTTTATGTCCGATATTTGACAGTATCACGCTCAATAACTCTC
>CANRPE010000028.1 GCA_947632405.1 uncultured Bacilli bacterium
TACCTAATACCGAAATACAATAAATACAGATAATACTATAAGTACAAATAATACTGATAATATAGGAAAATCAAGTTTCTGCGGCAGTGGTAAAAAGTATAAAAATTGTTGTGGAAAGTAGTAGATTTTATAAGGGTTTGCGAGGCATAGGGTTTTGAAAAAATCATAAAAAAACCCCAAAAACTATAAAAATGTGCTCAAAATGTGCACAAAAAATTCAATTTGTTCCCAAAAATGCTGAAAATCCCCGTAAAATCAAGGGTTTACCAATGGGAACATTTCTTATTAGGCTTAAAAGAGAAAGAAAATAATAAAAAATAGTTTTGAATTAATTATTTCTAATAAGACAAATTGAAATTATTTATTTTACAAGTGATGGTGAATAACGTATGAAAATTAATTTAAATGATATATATAATCAATGTATTAAATATAGTGAAAGTATCAAAAATCCCATATTGAAAGAACTAATTAAAGTAATATATAAGGATTATAAGGAAAAATTGATAAATAAACCCGCTACGACTGAATCTCATCACTGTTTTAAAGGTGGACTATTATATCATATATATTCTGTTACAAGAAATGCAGTTACAATATGTAATTTATATCCAGATTTAGAAGTAGATATGGATTTAGTTATTTTTGGTAGTTTATTACATGATATAGGAAAGTGTAATGATTTTAAAGATTTTACTAATGATGATGATTTAGTTAATGGAAATTCAAGCGCCTTATTGGGGCATTCTTATGAGGGGGCGCATATTGTTGAAAATTATTTGAGTAAATATGATATCGATGAGCAATTTAAAAATCAAATAGTACACATGATTGGTAGTCATATGAATGAATATAGTGAGTGGGGAGCTTTAGTTTTACCCAAAATGCTAGAAGTTGTAATCATAAATTTTGCTGATAACATAGATGCGCATATGGAACCAGCACATAAAGATATTAGTACTGCAAAATCTGGTGAACTATATAAAATAGGTAATGCACCACGTCCTTATTATAAATCACTTAATCCTTATTATAATTTAAGTAAATCTTTATAGATTATTATATTTAGAATAAAATTGTGAATGAATGTTAACAATGTTCCCATTTTATGAAATATTTATAGTAAATATAATACTATTTATTACCCGTTCTAGAATTACTTGAAATACCGATAATAATGATAATACTATATATACTAGATTTGAGGAAAATTGTGGCAGTGGAAAAAAATATAAAAATTGTTGTGGAAAGTAGTAGGCTTTATAAGAGTTTGTGAGGCATAGGATTTTGAAAAAATCATAAAAAATCTCCAAAAATGTGCACAAAAAAATTAAAATATTCCCAAAAATACCTATAAAATCAAGGGTTTTCTAAGGAAACCATTTTAATATGCAATTATGCTTTATGTTTGTGGTGATTAGAATTGAAATTATATGTAATTAGACATGATGAAACACAAATGGGTAAAAATAGGATTATTGCAACAGAAGATGAACCATTAAATGAATATGAAATAAAACTTGACAGTAAGTAATTATAAATATTTTAAATTTTATAATTTGTTAAAATTTATTTAAAAATATAATTATTAGACTTTAAAAAAAATGTAAAAAAAGGAGTATGATGAATTATGAATTTATTTGAAAGAAATCAAAAGCAAAGAAATTTTTTTAACGAAAAAATAGATTCTTATGATCAAGTTCATGAAACATATATGGAAACTAAAAAGACGTTAGCTGAAAGTTTAGATAAAAATACTAGTAAGATTTTAGATTTAGGAGCAGGAACAGGGTTAGAATTAATTCATTTATTTGAATTATACCCAAATGCATCTGTAACAGTTATAGATATTTCAGAAAATATGTTAAATGAATTATCTAAAAGAAATTTTTCTAAGAATGTAACAATTATTTGTGGAGATTTTTTTGAAAGCAACTTTGGTAATGATTATGATGCTGTAATTTCTACATCAGCATTGCATCATTTTAAACCAGAGGAAAAGTTGATTTTATATAAAAAAATATTTGATTGTTTAAAGAGTAATGGTTTATTTATAAACTGTGATAAAATAAGTTTAAGTCAAGAAGAACAAAATAATAGTATGTATGAGTTAGAAAATAATATAGATAACTATAAACATATTGATACACCATTAACTGTAGAAAATGAAATAAATATCTTAAAACAAGTTGGTTTTATTGATGTATCTTCTAGTAAAGTTGATAAAAGTGATTATAGTTTAATAAAAGCTAGAAAAGGAAATTAATTATTAACACATTTGTAATAGTAAATAGATGTTAAAAATTATTACAAAAAAATTAAAATTATGATATACTTAACAAGTAATACATTTGACACATGTAGTGCTATGCACATAAATCTGATTACAGAGATGTATTTAGAAATAATGTGATAGTTCTATATGTGTTTTTTGTTGCAAAAAAGGAGGTGAATGTTTATGCCTACAAATAAAAAAGAAAGAGCTATATTTGCTTTGATTACAGTAATTATTACAGTTCATGCTTATGTATTTTATAGTTTGTATGTTGTAAATGGAGCAACACTTATAAGCTCAACTGGTGCTAGTAGTGTAATAAATGCTATAAATAAACTTGGTGGAGTTTATATGTTTGGTCGTTATTTACCTATATGGGCAGTTGTTTTAGTAGAATTTTGTTTTGCTTATTTAGCTGAAATGCTAATAGGACAACCTTTTTCGTTTAAAATGGCTTGTAAAAATTTTAATATCAAAAAAACTGATCCAGTTCATTTTGAAACAGCAGTAATATGTGCTACAGTAGGAATAATGGTACCTGTAATGAGTTTTATAGCAGCTTGTCTATATTATCCTTATTATATGGGATTTAATATATTTACTTTATTAGCTAATTGGTTAAAATTAATTTGTTTTAATTTCGCATTTGCATATTTTTCTCAATTATTTTTTATTCAACCATTTGTTAGACAAACGTTTAAAATAATATTTAAAAGAAAATAAAAAATATTCTTATGAAAAAAATAATTTAATATTATAGTTTAAATATAGAAAAAATATAATTATTGATGATAAATTGATATTTTTTCTTTTTTAATATATAATAATTTGTATTAAAAAAGAAGCTATTTTAAATAATTAAAATAATCTTATAAAACAGATATAAATAATTTCTTGTAAATAAAAATTATATTTAGGAGGAATAAACATGAAAAATAATGTATTATATGATGATACTTATTTAGGTCCAGGTTTTTTAATAATTACTAAAGAAAATGACGAGGTTGTAAAATTTTTGAAGATATTTATTATGAATAATTATGGCTTTCCAAACTATGGATTAAGAGCTTTTAGTATTTTTGGAAAAGATAATTTAGATAAAAAATATACTATTATTGATTTTGATTTTACAGATACTATGGATACAAAAAACAATTTATATAAAATATTTAATGATTTATATATAGCTTTAAAGGATAATAAAGTTGAAACAATTGATAAATTTTATCAAGGTACAAATTCTTTTTCATTAAAGAAAGTGAATAATATAGTTACTTTATCTGTTTTTAAGGATGTTTATGGAGTAAAAAATGCAACTGATTTTATTGATATAAATATAGGTGATGAAACAACTTGTAATAATTATCAAGCAATAGATTCATTTTATAAGCAGTTATTAAATTCTGATATAAAAAAATCAAATCAAAAAGATATAAAGCAATTAATATTATCACGTTTAAAATAGGAATTAATTATAAAAGTTGGTCAAATATGAAATTATCTGTAATTAGACATGAAAAAAACAAAAATTGGTAAAAATATAAAAAAGTAGATAATACTAGATATTAATTTATAATCTAGCATCTAGTTATTATTTTTAATTGCTATAATAATTTATATATGTTATTATTTTACTATATTAAAAAATAACTTGAAGTTAATATATATTAAAATAAAAAAAGGCACTTAGATATATCCTAAATGCCAATCTATATACAGGGGATCTTCACTAACTTGTGAACCCTCCCCAATAATAGAGTATGTAAAAAAATATTAATTATGCATTAAAAATAAATTTATTTTATTACAATAAGAAAGAAGGATTAATGTGAATTACAATGAAATAGAAAAAACTTTAACTACTTATTTAGATGAAATTAATGAATTATGGAGGTCACTTTGAATGTGATTCTAAAGTTCAAAAAATAAATAATTTAGAAGAAGAAACCAAGAAATCTACTTTTTGGGAAAATCAAGAAAAGGCAGAATCTATAATTTTAGAACTTAATCAAATAAAAAGTATTATAGAACCTCTTAATACTATTAAAGCCAAAATAATATCTCATTTAGAGTTAATAGAGTTACTAAAATTAGAACCTGATGATACTATAGAAAAATCAATAGAGCAAGATTTAGTAATTATTGAAGAACATTTAGAAAAATTAAGATTAAATCTTTTATTGAGTGGCAAATATGATCAAGAAAATTGTATTTTAGAGATTCATCCAGGTGCTGGAGGAACTGAATCTTGTGATTGGGCAATGATGCTATATCGCATGTATAGAAGATATGCAGAACGGAAAGACTATAAAGTAGAAGTATTAGATTATCAATCTGGAGAAGAAGCTGGAATAAAAAGTGTTACACTATTAATTAAAGGAACAAATGCTTATGGCTATTTAAAACATGAAAAAGGTGTTCATCGACTAGTACGACTTTCTCCTTTTGATTCAAATAATAGAAGACATACATCTTTTGCTTCAGTTGAAGTAACTCCAGATATAAAAAAGAATTTGGATATCACAATTGATGAGAAAGATTTAAAAATAGATGTATATCGTTCAACAGGAGCTGGAGGCCAAGGAGTTAACACTACCGATTCTGCAGTTAGGATTACACATTTACCTACTAAAATAGTTGTTACTTGCCAAAATGAGCGAAGTCAAATTCAAAATAAAGAACATGCATTACAAGTTTTAAAATCAAAATTACTTGTCTTAGAAGAATCAAAGCAACAACAAGAATTAAATAATATTAAAGGAGATCAGCAAAATATTGAATTTGGATCTCAAATTAGAAGTTATGTACTTCACCCTTATTCTATGATTAAAGATCATAGAACAAATATAGAAACAAGTAATGTAAATAAAGTTTTAGATGGCGATCTTGATTTATTCATTGAAAGTAATTTAAAAAGGGGCGTATAAATATGAATTTCTTTACTAATAAAAAACTAACAATAATTCAAGAAAGATTAAATAATAAGTCTAAAATAAAAAGATACCTACAATTTTTTGTAGGTTGTCTTATTTTAGCAATTTCTTTTAATTTATTTTTATCTCCAAATGACTTAGTTCCTGGAGGAGTTAGTGGTTTATCAATTATTTTAAATCATTTATTTGCAATAAATACTTCAACATTTATTTTAATTGTTAATATAATTTTGTTGGTTTTAAGCTATTATTTATTAGGTAAAGAAAAAACAAAGGCTTCAATCTTAGGAAGTTTATTGTTTCCGATACTTGTTGAATTAACATCAAATATTAATTTAATTTTTAAGATTGATAATTCTCAGTTAGTATTATCAGCTTTATTTGCAGGTGTTGTTTATGGCTTTGGTGCAGGAGTTAATTTTAGAGCGGGATTTACAACAGGAGGAACAGATATATTAAATCAGATAATTTCAAAATATTTTAAAATTAGCATTGGTAAGAGTATGTTAATTTGTGATGGCACTATAGTTTTATTATCAGGAATAGTTTTTGGAATAAATCATTTATTGTATTCTTTAATTATTTTATATTTAATTAGTTATATGTCTGATAGAGTTATTCTTGGTATATCTGATAGTAAAGCATTTTATATTATTACAGATGAAGATAAAAAGATAAAAGAATATATTATTAAATATTTGAATCATGGAGTTACTGTATTTCAAGCAAAAGGAGGCTATAAGAAAGAGCGACAACATGTGCTAATGTGCGTATTACCTACTAAAGAATATTATCGTTTAAAAGAAGGAATTCATGAAATTGATCCAAATGCTTTCTTTGTAGTAACAGATGCTTATGAAGTATTTGGAGGTGAGTAAAATGAATTTATTTGATACGGAAAAAGTAAATGAAATTCCTAAAGATATTATAAAAACAATCCAAAAAAATAATTTACTAAAACGTTATATTATGTTATTTATTTCCTTGTTAATTGGAGCATTAGTTTTTAATTTATTAATTGTTCCTACTAATATTGTATTTGGTGGTTTGAATGGAATTTCTCTTATTTTGAAAAATTTATATAATTTTTCACCATCTTTAGTAATTTTCATCAGTTCTTTAATACTATTAATTTTTAGTCTTATGTATTTAGGAATTGAAAGAACTTCAGGAAGTATTGTTTCAGCATTTTTATATCCATTTCTTGTAGAAATAACATCTAAGATTCCTATATCTGCATTTTTTGTTGAAAATGATTTATTAGTAATCTCTATTTTTATTGGTATTATTGGAGGATTTGCAAATGGTTTAATGTATAAAACAGGGTTTAGTAATTGTGGTTTACCAATTATTAGTCAAATCTTGTATGAAAAATTTAGAATTCCTATTTCTAGAAGTACATTAATAATGAATTCAATTGTTGTATTAATTGGAGGAATATTTTTTGGTTTTACAATGGTTTTATATGCATTAATTATTCTTTATATTAATAGTTTTATAATTGATAGAGTTATTTTAGGTGTATCTAGAAATAAAGCGTTTTATATAATTACAAAAGAAGATGAGTTAGTTAGAAAATATATTATTGAAAAGTTAAATCATAATGTTACTATTTTTAATGTTAAAGGTGGTTTTTTACAAAGAAAAAAGAAAGTATTATTAACAGTTATTCCTTCTAGAGAATATTTTTTAGTTACAGAAGGAATTAAAGAAATAGATAAAGATGTTTTTTTCTTAGCATGTGATGCTTATGAAGTAAATGGTGGTAAATAATGGGAAGGAAAGGAACGCGTTTCTTCTTTTTTTATGTCGAATTATATGTTATAATGTTGATGATAAGGTGGTTGATTCGATGGACTTAATTAGATTAAAGAATGTAAATAAAAAGTATAAAAATGGTGTTACAGCTATATATGATATGACTTTATCAATAAAAAAAGGTTCTTTTACATTTGTAATTGGAGGTTCTGGTTCTGGTAAAAGTACATTTATAAAAATGTTATATCGAGAAGAAAAACCAACGAGTGGTCAAATTGTTGTTGGAGGAGTTAATGTAGCAAAACTTCGAGATAAAAAAGTTTATAAACTAAGAAGAAAATTGGGAATTGTTTTCCAAGATTATAAATTATTACCAAAATTAACAGTATATGAAAATGTTGCTTTTGCTATGGAAGTAATTGGAGCAACAAAGCAAGAAACAAGACAAAAAGCCTTGAAAGCAATTGAAATTGTAGGTTTAAAAAATAAAGTTCATAATTATCCTGATCAGTTATCAGGTGGTGAACAGCAAAGAGTATCAATTGCTCGAGCAATTGTAAATGATCCTAAATTATTACTATGTGATGAACCAACAGGAAACTTAGATCCTGATATGAGTATGGAAATTATGAAAGTATTAGAAGACATTAATACAAAAAAAGGTACTACAATATTAATGGTTACGCATGATAAAGATATTGTTAATAAAATGAAAAAAGACGTTATTACTTTAAAAGATGGACGTTTAATAAAAACAAAAGAGAAAGGAACATATGATGATGAAAGTGTTTAGGATGTTAGGTAGAAGTATCCGTGATGCCTTTAAAAGTGTATTTAGAAATTTTAGTTTATCATTAGCCTCAATTTCATGTATTACTATTACTTTAGTAATAGTAGCACTTTCTGTTATTGCCTCTTTTAATGTTGAAAATTTCACTAAAGTAATTGAAAGTGATTTAACAATTGTTGTATTTATGGATAATGATTCAACTGAAAAAGATATTGAAGCAATGAAGAAAAATATTGAAAATGTAAAAAATGTTGATAGTTATACTTTTGAAAATAAAGAAGAAGTAAAGGAAGATATGTCAGAAGAATCAGAAGTATTTAAGGCAGTAATGGATGGATGGACAAAAGAAGAAAATCCATTACGTGATACTTTTCAAATAAAAGTAAAAAATATTGAAAAAATAGGAAATACAGCTAACCAATTGAAAAAAATGGATAAAGTAGCAGTAGTTAGATATGGCGAGGGAATGGTAGAAAGATTAGTAAGTGCATTTTCTTCAATTGAAAAAGTTGCATATGGTGTTGTCATTGCTTTAGTAGTTGTAACAGTATTTTTAATTATTAATACAATTAAGTTAACAATTTATTCTAGAAATCGAGAAATTTCTATTATGAGATTAGTAGGTGCATCTAATTTCTCAATAAAAACACCATTTATTATTGAAGGAATGATTTTAGGTTTGATTGGTGCAATTATTCCCGTACTTTTAACAACTTTTGGATATTTAACTTTCTATCAACATTTTGATGGTTATTTATTTACTAAGATAATTGAACTAATCAGTCCAGAACCATTTATTTATCAAGCTTCCGGAATTGTTATTTTAATTGGTATTATTGTTGGTATGATAGGTAGTGCTAGTGCTGTTAGAAAGTATTTAAAAATATAATGAATAAGGTATTAAAATATTTATTTTTAATTGCATTATTCATATCTGTTGTTGCACTACCTACAGATATAGAAGCGAAAACAATTCAAGAATTTGAAAATGAAGTAGCAAAGTATACAAGTCAATTGCAAGAAAAGAAAAATAAATTAGCAAAAAATGATGAAGAAGTAGCTCAAATTAGAAAAAAAATAAGTGAGATAGAAAATCAAATTGATATTGCAGAAAAAGAAATAAAAAAGTTACAAGAAGAAATAGACGCTAGTAATATAAAAATTAAAGAAAAAGATGCTGAAAGTAAAAAATTAATGAAATATTTTCAAGTAGTAATTAATGATAATGCCTACTTAGAATATATTTTTGGAGCAAAAGATGTTAAAGATATGATTTATAGAATGGCTGTTGTTGAACAATTAACTGAATATAATAATCAAGTAATGAAAGAATTAGAAGCTCTAATAAAAGAAAATAATCAAAAACAATCAGAATTAAAAAATAAACAAACAGAATTAACCAAACTAAAAGCAGACTTACAAGATCAAAAGGAAAGAATTAATGCTGATAGTAATGCAATCCGTGAAACTATGCCAAGTTTAGAAGAACAAATTAAATCAGCAAAAGCAAATGTAAGCTATTATAAAAGTTTAGGTTGTGGTTCAACTGAAGATATTCAATCTTGTCAATTTAGAGTAGAGCAAAGTCGTGGTGGAAGCGGTGGCTCTGTTCCAAGTGCCAATGGCTTTTATCGTCCAATAAGTTATGGATATATTACTCAATACTATAGAGGTTCAGCTCATATGGGAATTGATATGTCAAGTTCAAATAAATCAATTGAAGTTTATCCAATTGCAACAGGAACTGTATTTAAAATTTATTACGACAATTGTAGTAGAAATAATTGTAGCTATGGCTGTAATGGTAGAGCAAAAGTTGTTAAAATTAGACATAATGTAAATGGTAGATATATTTACTCAACATATGCTCATTTAAGTAGCTTTGGTAATATTAGTGAAGGTATGGTAGTGTCTCCATATACGATGATAGGAAACATGGGAACTTCTGGTTGTTCAACAGGTCCACATCTTCATCTTGAAGTTACTACATGTGATTGGAATGCTGGAGGAGGATGCACATGGGGTGTTTATCAAAGTAGTACTATAAATCCTTCTAGTTATGTTGCGTTCCCATCTAGTTGGAATAATAGATAAAAATAAGAACTTTAAACTTTAAGTTCTTTTTCTTATCTAAAAAATAAGTATAAAAAACAAATATCTCCTAATACTAACATTAGGAGGAAATATTATGGAAGAAAAATTTGAAGTTTTAGAACAAGTTCATCATGATGCTTGTATGGCTGCGTATACTATTGAAAAACTAATGGAAAAATTAAAAGATAAGGATAATAAAATAAAAGCTTATATAGAAGAAATTTTAAAGGAATACCAAGAATTTGAAGAAGAATCAAGAAAAATTTTAGAAGAAAATAATAAACAAGTTTCAACGCCAAGTATGATGGCAAAAATGGGTTCAACTATGGGAATTACTAAAGAAGTAAATAAAGATAATAGTGATTCATCTATGGCAGATATGTTAATTCAAGGAATATCAATGGGCTCTTTAGAAATAGAAAAAAAATTAAAGCAATATGAAGAAGAATTAGATAAAGAACATAAATCTATAGCTAAGAAATTTTTAAAATTTCAAGAAAAAACAATTGATCATTTAAAAAAATATTTATAAGATTGTTAATGTAAAAGTTAACGTCTTTTATTTTACTATAAAATATACTATAATGAAAAAAAGGAGTATAGGAGTATATATGAAAAGTAGTAATAATTGGAGAGAAAAAGTAGGAAAAAAAGAAGAATCTAAGAAATTTAGTTGGCGCATAATGCTTCATCATGAATATGTTATTTTCGCTGAAGAAGCAAGTCTTCTAGCTAAAATTTATCATTGGAATTTTTGGGGAGGAAAAGTTAATAATTATGCTGTTACATTATCTCAAAATAAGGCAAATGGTAAATCAATTTCTATTAAAATTTTAGCATCTGATAATTATAGTTATTTTGTAAGTTTTAAAAATGAGACAAATCCAAATAATATTAATCAAAAAGAGTATCATGAAAAAATAGCTTCAAATTTGGATGATGCTTTAAAATATTTACATAATTTTTTATTGGAAAATGAATATGAACCAGAGTTTTTTTCAGATCTTATTATAGTCATGGGTGGTGCTTATGATCGTTATCCCTTAGAACTACATTGGGAAAAGGAAAGAATAATGGAAGAAATAGAAAAAGAAGAATTTGTCTAAATAATAAAAATAATATTAAGTTATAGAGAAAGAACCTAAGACTCTCTTTATCATATATTATGATAAGGAGGTTAATATGAATTACGATTATCATTATGGAAATCAATATTATAATTATTATAATAATGTTGGTATCCAAAGCAAAGAGTATGAAATTATGGCTCCAGAACAATCTCAAAATGTACAACCAGGAATGGAGTATTTAATGAATCCAAGACCAATTTTTGATAATCCTAATTATCATGGTAGTGGAAAATTAAAAGGAAAAGTGGCAATTATCACAGGAGGTGATAGTGGCCTAGGGCGTGCTGCCGCTATTGCATTTACAAAAGAAGGCGCCAAAGTTGTCATTCCATATTATAATGAGCATATTGATGCTCAAGCAACAAAAGAATATATAGAAAAATTAGGCGGTTCATGCTTACTTTTAAGTGGAGATATAGCAGATTTTAATTTTTGTAAAAAAATAGTGCAAGAAACACTAAATAAATATGGAAGAATTGATATACTAGTTAATAATGCAGGAGTACAATTTCAACAAGATGAATTAAGTTCAATTAGTAATGAACAGTTCGATAAAACAATGAAAGTAAATGTTTATGGAATGTTTTACTTAACTAAAGCGGCATTACCATATTTAAAATCAGGTGCATCAATTATAAATTTAACATCAGTAACTACTTTTTATGGAGATCCTCAGTTAATTGATTATGTTACCACAAAAGGAGCAATTGTAGGTTTTACTAGATCATTAGCTAGAAATTTAGCATTAAAAAATATTAGAGTAAATGCAATTGCACCAGGATTTTTTTGGACACCATTACAACCAGCATGTTGGGTAAAAGAAAAAATACCATCTTTAGGAGCTGATGCTGCAATGGCAAGGGGAGCAATGCCATATGAACTTGCACCTACGTTTGTCTTTTTAGCAAGTGATGATTCATCTTATATGACAGGACAAGTAATTCACAATAATGGTGGTCAAGTCATGGCTTAAAAAATTAGTTTCAATATAAATACAGTAATGCAATTCTAATAAATTATTCATTATTTATATACATTATCATAAAATGATTACATAAATTCATTTTTGAAATTGACAAATTATTATGAATTTATTATAATACGTATTAATTTCGAGCAGTAATAGAAATTAGAAAGAATATGGTGAAATATGAATAATAAAGAAAAATTAAAATCATTAAAAAGAATTATTTCAACTTTGTCAGAAGACGAAGCAAAAAGAGTTTTTAAATTATATGAAGCAGGAGTAAAAACTGGTTATCCAACATTAGATAGACCATGGGATGAATTTTATAAAAATATTGAAAGAAATGATTTATTTTTAAACACAACTCCTTATCAAGGATTAATTCATAGTAATGCAGACTATCTCAATGAAAATGCTTTAGAATATTTTGGAACTAATATTAGTTTTGGTAAATTAATAGATAATATTAATATAGTTGCTAAATCTTTAGAAGAATATGGTATAAAAAAAGGAGACTTCGTAACTATATGTTCAACAACAACTCCAGAAGTTGTATATACTTTTTATGCGTGTAGTAAAATTGGGGCAGTAGCTAATGTTATATCTCCATTTTATACTCCAGAAGAATTATGTGCTCGTATTAATGAATGTGATAGCAAAGTTATTATAATGGTAGATGAATTTTTACCTAAATTTAAAGATACTCTAATTCAGCAAAAAGATAAAAATATTATAGTTTTGCCTATGATGAATTCTACTATACTAAAATATATATCTAAAAAATATAAAATAACTGGTAAGACAAACGAGACTGGTTGGCAAACTTTTATAGATGATGGTGCTAAAAGAAAACAATCAAAAATTGATCCATATGAACGAAAAAAACCACAGGCAATGGTTTATTCAAGTGGCACAACAGGTGCATCAAAAGGTATTTTATTATCAGTAGATAGTTTTCAAACATTAGTTAATGAATATGGAAATTCAGGTTTTGATACTTCCAGGTTACAAAAAGTTTATCAAAATATTCCACCTTGGCATTCAACAGGGTTAAGTTTAGGTATTAATTTCCCTTTATCATATGGAGTTAAAGTTTGTACTGATCCAAGATTTGATCATGATGTATTTATTAAAAATGTTTTGAAATTTAAACCTGAATATATTTTAACAAATACTTCAATGTATCAAGGTTTTACTTTTGAAAAGAGTTTAAAAAGATTAGAAAATAAATCATTAAGTTTCCTAAAGTATCCTGTTGAAGGTGGAGAACCGCTAACTGAAAAAGATATAGAAAATATCGAAAGTGTATTTAAAAGTCATGGTTCAAATGCTCGATTATTAAATGGTTATGGACAGTGCGAATGTGGTGCAACAATAACAACAGATATTACTTCTCATAAATTTGCAAATGATGCATCAGGTATCCCACTTCCACAAATAACAACAATTGGTATATTTGATGATGAATTTATAGAATTAAAATATGGCGAACGTGGTAATATCAATGTAAAAACAGAAATAGGTATGATTGAATATTTTAAAAATCAAGATGCAACTGAACAATTTTTCCATGTAGATGAAAATGGTGACTATTGGAGTCAAACAGGAGATATAGGTTATATTAATGAAGATGGAAGTTTAGTAGTATTAGGTCGAAAAAGTGATTATTCTATAATTGATAGAATAAAAATATATAATTTTGATATAGAAAGAGCAATCTTAAATTATAATAAAGTTAAACTATGTGAAGTTCAATCTCATCCAGATGATAATAATAAATTAGTTGCTCATATCGTATGGGAAAATAATGTTAATTTGATGATAAAAGAAGAACCACAATTAGAATTAGAATTATTAAAAGAAATTCAAAATAATGTATTAGAAACAATGAAAATTCCTGAAGCTGTTCCATATAGTTTCTGTATTAGAGATAGTTTTCCTAGTGCTCATTCTGGAAAAAGAGATATAAAATTTATTAAAAATAATATAGATGGTATTATAGATATTCCTAAATCCCAAGTTAAAAAAATAATAAAAAAATAAAATAGCTTAAAAAATATGCATATGGTATAATTATAATAGGGTGATATTATGAAATTTTCTCTATTGTTTTATACATATATTTTAAGCTTTTTTTATACTATATTTTTACTTATTTTATATTTTTCAAAAAGTAGATTAGACAATACTGAAAATAGAATTTATAAGGGATTATTAGTTATTAATATCATAGGTGTATTAATACAGTTAGCATGTGAAATTTTTTCTATTTTTCAAATAAAAATTGTTTCATGCATAATAACAAAATTATTACTAATATATTTCATTATATGGTTAATTCTATTTTTCTTATATGTTTTAGAAATCTCAAATATTAAAAAGAAATTTCATACAATTATTAATATTATAGTTGCTATTATATCTATAGTTATTATTATGATACTTCCATATGAAATGTATACAGATACTATAAATGGGATATATTATACCATGGGTTTAGATACTAAATTTACATATATGATTTCTATTTTATATACTATTATAATATCTATTGTATTAATAATAAAACATAAAATAATTTCAAATAAGAAAGCAATTCCTATATATATTTTAATCTTTTGTTTTATCATTTCTGGATTGATTCAATACTTTTTTCCACAAATAACAATTATTGTTCAAATAGAAACATTTATATGTTTAATAATGTATTTTACAATAGAAAATCCTGATGTAAAAATGTTAAATCAAATGAAACTTGCAAGAGAACAAGTAGAAAAAGCAAATAGAGCCAAAAGTGATTTTTTAAGTAGTATGTCACATGAGATTAGAACACCTTTAAATGCAATAGTTGGTTTATCAGAAGATATCGCAAGTTATAAAGAACAAGTTCCACAAGAAGTTGTAGAAGATACTGAAGATATTCAAAATGCATCTCAAACATTACTTGAAATAGTAGGTAATATTTTAGATATAAATAAAATTGAAAGTGCAAAGATGGAAATAGTAGATATAACATATAATTATGTAGAAGAAATAACAAAAATGGCACGTGTTACATCAACAAGAATAGGAGAAAAACCAATTGATTTTAAAATGAATTTTGCATCAGATATTCCATATGAGTTATTAGGAGATAAAGTTCATATCAAAGAAATAGTTAATAACTTGCTTACTAATGCAATTAAATATACTGAAAAAGGTAGTATTATTCTAGATACAAAATGTATCAATCAAAATGATAAGTGTATGTTAATTATAACTGTACAAGATACAGGTAGAGGAATAAAAGCCGAATATATAAATAAATTATTTACAAAATTTGAACGACTTGATATTGAAAGAAATACAACAACAGAAGGAACAGGATTAGGACTTGCAATAACAAAGGCCTTAGTTGAAATGATGGGAGGAAATATCAATGTCCAATCACAATTTGGTCAAGGTTCAATGTTTGTAGTGCAAATTCCTCAAAAAATAAGTAAAATGGCTAATCCAACTCTAGAAAATAAAGTAACAAATATACCACAGAATGAAATAAATATTCAAAATAGTGAACAATATAATTTAAATAATCAAGAATCAAACTTAAATAATAATAAAAGAATATTAGTCGTAGATGACAATAAGTTAAATATCAAAGTAGCAAGAAAGCATTTAGAAAGTTTAGGATTTATAGTAGATGAAAGTTTAAGTGGACAAGGTTGTATCGAAAAAATAAACAATGGAGAAAGATATGATTTAATTTTAATGGATATAATGATGCCAGAAATGAGTGGAGAAACTACTTTAATAAAATTAAAAGAAAAAGCAGATTTTAATATTCCTGTAGTAGCTCTAACAGCAGATGCAGTATCAGGGGCAAAAGAAAAATATGAAAAAGAAGGCTTTGTAAATTATATTGCAAAACCATTTACAAGAGAAGAAATAAAAGAAAAATTAGAAAAAATATTTTCAAAAATAGTGTAAAATATCCAAATAAAAAATTAATTAAAATGAGTCTTATCTAGAAATTAGAAATAGTTATATTAACGTTAAATCAATCTAAAGTGCACAATTAAGTGGAATAGGTATAAAAAAGTGCAATTATAAAAGAAAATGCACTTTTT
>CANRPE010000029.1 GCA_947632405.1 uncultured Bacilli bacterium
CCTAAATCAAGACCTACTGCTAAATCTGCAATAGTTGTATCTTCTGTTTCACCACTTCTATGTGAAATTATTGTTTTATAACCATGTTCTTTAGCAAGTTCTATTGTTTCTAAGGTTTCAGTAATTGTACCAATTTGATTTACTTTTAATAAAATAGCATTACCTGCATGATTATCTATTCCCATTTGAAGACATTTTTTATTAGTAACAAATAAATCATCACCTACTAGTTGAATTTTATCTCCTAATAACTCAGTTACCTTTCTAAAGCCTACCCAATCATTTTCATCTACTGGATCTTCAATAGAAACTATTGGATATTTTTCTACTAAATCTTGATAAAATTTAATGAGTTCATCTGTTGTCATATCTTTACCATCTACATGATAATATCCATCTGAATAAAATTCTGATGCTGCAACGTCTATTGCTATTTTAACATCATCACCAGGTACATAACCAGCTTGTATTATGGCTTCTATAATTAAATCAAAACCTTCTTTATTAGATTCTAAATTTGGTGCAAAACCTCCTTCATCACCTACTCCTGTAAAATAACCTTTATTATTTAAAACTTTTTTAAGACTATGAAATACTTCAGAACCTACTCTTACTCTTTCATGAATTGTATCCCTTTGTGGAATAATCATAAACTCTTGAAAATCTAAATTATTATCAGCATGTGCTCCTCCATTAATTATATTCATCATTGGATATGGTAAAGTTTTACCATCACCTATGTATTCATATAATTCCTTTCCAACTGCTTTAGCACTTGCTTTCATTGCTGCCATACTAATTCCTAAAATAGCATTAGCTCCTAATTTAGATTTAGTTTCTGTTCCATCTAGTTCAATCATTTTATAATCTAATTCTTTTTGGTTAGAAGCATCCATCCCAATTACTGCATCACGCAAAACTGTATTAACATTTTCTACTGCTTTTAAAACTCCTTTACCATTATATCTAGTACCTCCGTCACGCATTTCATTTGCTTCTCTTTCTCCTGTTGATGCTCCACTTGGAACAGCAGCACGACCAACTACTCCATTTTCTAATATAACATCAACCTCTACTGTTGGGTTTCCTCTTGAATCTAAAATTTCACGACCAATTACATTTTTAATTTTCATTTTCTTTCTCCTTTTCTTTAATATCTTTAACATATTTTTTAAATTCCGTTCCACGAATCTCACATTCTTTATATTGATCCCAAGATGCAGAAGCTGGACTTAATAGTACTATACCACCAGTTTTTGTAATCTCTACGCATTTTTTAAAACCATCTTCTAATTTTTCATATATATAAGTAGGAATATTTAAAGAATCTCCAAATTCTTTTACTCTTTGGCGACATTCTCCTATACCAACTATATTTTTAACATTATTCATATATGGAACTAAATCATAAAAATTCTGATTTCTTTCTAAGCCACCTAAAATAATTGTAATATCTTTATCAAATGAAGATAAAGCTATTTGACTACACTTAATATTTGTTGCTTCAGTATCATTATAATAGCTAATGCCATTTACTGTATCAACGTATTCTAAGCGATGTTCAACTCCAGTAAACTCACTTAAAACTTTATCAATAATTTCATTTTCTACATTAAATTCTTTTGCAACCATAATTGCAGCCATACAATTTTCTAAATTATGTTTACCAGGAATTTTTATATGTGAAATATCAATTACTTTCTCGTCATAATAATAAATAGCTTTATCTTTTATATAACAACCATTAATTTCATTTTCACTAGAAAAATATTTTACCTTTGATTTTATTCTATCTAAAGTTTTTAATACTTCATTATTTTCAATATTAATAATAGCTATATCATTTTCTTCTTGATTATAAAACATTCGTGATTTTGTTTCTTTATAGTGATCAAAAGTTTTCATAAAATCAATATGAGCTTCACTTATATTAGTAAAAACTCCAATATTAGGCTTAAATTTTTTAATATTTTCACTTTGTTGACATGAAACTTCCATAACAACAATATCATTTTCTTTTAAATCTTTTAAGCAACTACAAAAAGGATAACCAATATTTCCCGTTAAATGAACCTTATCCTTGAATGCTTCTTTTAATATTAAATAAGTTAATGTTGTTGTTGTTGTTTTGCCATTTGTTCCTGTAATCCCAATTAATTTAATATCAGGTGGAAGCATACGATATGTCATTTCGACTTCATTTATTACCTCAATATTTAAGTTTTTAGCTTCTATTACATATTTATGATCAATAGCAATTCCTGGATTTTTAATCACATAATCAAAACTAGAATCTAATAAATCATCAGGATGTGATCCAAAAATTAATTCTACTCCTAATTTTTTTAGTTCTTGAACTTGATCATAATTTTGAAGTTGTTCATCTTTAATATCATTTAATATTACTTTATTATTTTTTTTAATTAATAATTTTGCTGCTTCATATCCACTTCTTGCCATACCTAAAATTAATATTTTTTTATTTTCAAACATGATATCACCTAATAATATTATACTATATCTATATTTTTTTAGCATCACTAATTAAAATTTTCCAAAAAAAAAGTAGAAAAACTACTCCTCTTTTGATAATTCACGTAATACTTCTTTAATACGAGACCATTCTTCATCATCTTCAATACCAGCTAATTTAGATTCTCCATCTTCTTCAACAATTTTTGATATATAAATTGTAATATTACCATTTTCATCTTTTTCATTTTTAGTATAAACAATATATTCTTGATTTGTATCTTTAAATTCAAAAGCAAAAATTACTTCTACAACTTCTTCTACACCATCTTCTGAAATAATTGAAATTGTCTTTTTTTCTTGTTCTTCCATATCCATAAATTAAAACTAACCTCCTTATAATATATAATATATTGTATATCAAAAAAACAGTATTGTAAAGCATTGAAACGAAAAAATATACGTGATATAATGTAAAAAATGATATAGGAGGTTTCATAATGAAAATTTTTAGTATTGAAAAAGAACAATTTGATAATTTTGCTAAAAAACATAAATACAGAAATTATTATCAATCATCAATGTATGCTAGTGTTATGTCAAATTTTAATTATGAAGTATCTTATATTGGAATTACAAATGATAATGATGAAAAATTAATTGGTGCTAGTATGTTTTTACTTAAAAATGCATTTATGAAAAATAAAATTGCATATGCTCCAAGAGGAATTTTATTTGATTTTACAGATTCAATGAAAGTAAAAGAATTAGTTGAAGCTTTAAAAAATGATTTAAATAAAATGGGAATTATTCTATTAAGAATGGATCCTGCAATTCCTATTACAATTCGTGATTCTAAAGGAAATATCATTAATATTAATAATGAAGCTAAAATAATAATGTCTAATTTAAAACAAGCAAATTTTATTTATAAAGGTCAAAATCTTTATTTTGAAAATGAAAAACCAAGATGGGAAGCATTAACTGTGTTGCAGCAAGATATTCGTGAAATTTATAAATCTTTTGATAAGCGCTGTCGAAATAAAATTAATAAAGCTATAAAGTGTGGTGTTGAAATATATAAAGATGAACAAAAAGACGTGACACAGCTTTATTCTTTTATTAAAAATAAAGAAAAAAAACCTTTTAAATATTATAGGGATTTATGTGCAAATTTTGGAAATAATGCTGATGTTTTTTATGCTAAGCTTAATACAGAACAATTTGTTATTAACAGTAAAAAAATATATGAAGATGAATTAGAAAAAAATGAAAAAATAGCTGCAGAATTTCAAGATTTAGCTAAACAACAGAGTGATAGAAAAGAAATATTTAATAAAAAAATACTATCTGATAAATTATTAAGTGTCTATAAAAATAATTTAATTTTTGCAACTAACGTATTAAAAGAATATCCTAAAGGATTAGTCATAGCAGGAGGACTTAATATTGTTTATGATAATGCAGCATTTTTAATAATTGAAGGATTTGATTCGAAATATAGAAGTTTAAATGCAAATTATTTATTAAAGTGGAAAATGATTTCTGATTATCACAAAGAAAAATTAAAATATTTTAATTTAAATGGTATTAGTGGTAATTTTGATAAAAAAAATAAATATGCTGGATTAAATGAAATGAAATTAGGATATAATTCTACTATTACAGAATATATTGGTGAATATGATATTATTATAAATAATTTCAAATATGCTATTTATAAAAACCTAAAAAAATAAACTGATTTAGTCAGTTTTTTTAGTTATTTCAACGACAGCACGCGCACCAATAGTATTAGTATTAGAGTAAGTATATTCAATGTTACCTTCCCGACGTACATGCAACACAGAAGCACCCTGACCGGAAATAGCTGACATAGTCCAATAAAAACAGTCATATACTCCATTTTCATTTAATGTATCATTATTATAACTTCCTCCATAATTTTTGGATTGATATAAATAATTATGCATAAAGTCTGGACAAGAACGTTGTACACCATATCTACAACCTGTATCAATTGCTTCTAGTACTGTTATCATTCGTGCTCGTGCTTTTCTTTGACTTAAAATATATGCATTACTATCACATCTTACATTTTTATCTTCCGTTATAGTACAGCCTGTATAGGCATTTTCATATAATGTTGTTACTCCAGGTTCATATTCTAGTACATTTACATTTACCCACGTTGAAGTTGCTTGTTCTAAAGCTAGTAATACTGTAATTGGACCTTGTGTACTAGTGCTCATTTCATACCATGGTATATTCCTTATTGTATTTTCTCTTTGTTGCATCGTTATGGTTGTTCCATCATCACGTAAAACGTAAAAGTAATGATATTCACTATCATTTACATAGTACTTTATTACTGTTCCTTGCTTACATGTTTTTCCTTTTTTATAACAATCTGTTTTAACACATGTCTTTTCTTCTCCATTTATACATTTATTTGGTTCTTGTTCATGATACTCATACGCTGTTATTAATTCTTTATTAAAACTTTTATCATACACTTCATCTATTGCTGCTTGAACATTATCTGCTACTAACTTGGAATTTTCATTATTATATCCTACATTTATACTTGATATTATGGTTGCTGCGTATACTCCACTTATTGATATTACCATTACTATTAATATTATTATTGTAATAGTTTTTATTCTTTCTTTCATCCTAGATCACCTATTTTTATTTATCTAAGATTATTATACCCCCCCCCGTTTGTATTTTTGCAAGTAAAAATTACATCGAAGTGTAATTTATGGCTTGGTTATTTCTACGACTGCTCGTGCACCAACGATAGTAGTATTAGTATAGCCATTGTAACTCAAGCTCCCTGTATGAGACACAGACCACGCAGTAGTAGCACTACCAGAGTTAGCCGACATGGTCCAGTAATCATAGTCAGTTATTCCACTTTCATTTAATGTATCATTATTATAACTTCCTCCACAATTTTTTGATTTATACAAGTAATTATGCATCCAATCTGGACAAGAACCATAGTTATATTCATTTATGCTTGGTGAAATAACTCTACTATCAGTAGCGCCATCTTTCCATACTAAGCAGCCTGTACTTCCTGCTTCTAATGCTGTTATCATTCTAGCTCTTGCTTTTCTTGTCCCTAATACTGAGCTTGTATACGTATTTGTTTCACATCTTACTTTATAATCAGAAGTTTCACTTGCTGTATATGTACAGCCTGTATTGGCATTTTCATATAATGTTGTTACTCCAGGCTCATATTCTATAACATTTACATTTACCCACGTTGAAGTTGCTGCTTCTAATTGTGGTAAGATTGTATCAGGACCTTTGCTGTTATCATTTGTTCCTGCATGCCATGGTATATTTCTTATTGTATTTTCTCGTTGCTGCATCGTTATTGTTGTTCCATTATCATGTAATACATAAAAGTAATGATATTCATTTTCTTTGACATAATACTTTATTACTGTTCCTTGTTCACATGTTTTTCCTTTTTTATAACAGTCTGTTTTTACACATGTCTTTTCTTCGCCATTTATACATTTTGAATTTTCTTCACTATATTCATAAGCAGTTATTGGAGTTTTTGAAAAACTTTTATCATATACTTCATCTATGGCTTCTTGAACATTATCTGCTACTAACTTAGAATTTTCATTATTATACTCTACATTTATACTTGATATTATAGTTGCAGCATATACCCCACTTATTGATATTACCATTACTATTAATATTATTATTACAATAGTTTTTATTCTTTCTTTCATCTTAGATCACCTATTTTTATTTATCTAAGATTATTATACCCCCCCCCGTTTGTATTTTTGCAAGAAAAAATTACACCGAAGTGTAATCATAAAAATTTTGAAGCTAATTCACTTATTTTTCTGAAACGATGATTTAATCCTGATTTTGTAATTTTATTATTAGTTTCTAAAGATATAATTTCACTTAATTCCTTTAATGATGCCTCTGGATATTTTTTACGATATTCTAAAGCTTCTTTTGTTTTATCATCTAATAATTCTACTGCTAAATTTTTCTCAAGTATTTCTATATTTTTTATTTGACTAGTAGCAGCTTCTATAATTTTATCTGTATTAGCTTGTTCACAATTATTTAATCGATTAGTACGATTTTTCTTATCATGATAGATTCTTACATTTTCAAAGTATAAGACTGCATTCATTGCTCCTATTATTTTTAAAAAATCACTAATTCTTTCCGCTTCTTTGATATAAACCATATACCTTTTATCTCTATTTAATATTTTTGCATTTAAATCAAATATATTTAAAAGTTTTTGAACAAATACAGCTTCTTGAGCTTTATCCATTAATATTTCCATATGATATCTAGACGTTTTTGGATCATTAATACTACCTCCTGATAAAAAAACACCTCTTAAATATGCACGTATTTCTTCATTTGCTCCGACTAAATATTCTGGTGGAGTTTCTAAGTAATTATTATCATCATCTAAATAGCATAAATCTTTCAAAATAAAATCCAAATTAGTTGAAATATGAATAACATATAAATCTTTTTTATTAAAATTTAAACCATCTTTTATTTCAATAACAGAATCTACTTCATATATATTTTTCATTAATAAAACAATTTTATCTTTTATAATAGAGTTTTCTGTAGTTAGAACTAATTCATTATTTACAATGTAACCATTATTTCTAATAAAACCAGAAAGTTCTGCAAGAGCCTCTGACTTTTCTAGATTTATTTGTATAATTTCATTTTTTATTTTAGTAGTATATGACATATTATTTCCTCATTAGATATGAAAAGATAAGTGAACTAAGTTTTAAACTATTATGTCGCAATGTATTATCTTCAATCACAATCAAATCACTTTCTATTAGTTCTATATTTAATTTTTCTAATTTTGCATAATCAATAATAACTGGATCTTTTTGTTCTTCTGTTTCATATTTACGAGCTATATCTTTATCTATTTTTGTATTACTAGCAATTACAACATCAATTTTTCTTTCATCTAAATATCTATTTAAAAGTTCTACATGATCTCCAACTGTGAAGTTATCTGTTTCCCCTGGTTGAGTTACAGCATTACACAAATACATAATAGGAGCTTTTGATTTGTTAAGAGCTTCTTTTACGGCACTACAAATAATATTTGGTAAAATAGAAGTATATAAACTACCCATGCTAAAAATTATTAAATCTGCATTAGTGATAGCTGTAATTACTTCCTCCAATACATTTGGTTCTTCTTTATAACAAATACGTTCAAATTTTCTATTTGATTTTGTTATTTGTTCTTCCCCTTCTATAATAGTACCATCTTTTTCTATTCCCATTAAAACAAGATTAGAGTCTTCTGAAATGGGAAGAACTTTATGTTTTACATCCAAAAGTTTTGATAAACATGCAATTGATGTTTTTAATGATCCTGTTATCTCTAGCATAGATGTCAAAATTAAATTACCAACAGCATGACCATTTAGATCACTTGAAGTAGTAAAACGATATTCCATCATTTTTTTAATAGGATCATCAATTCCAGATAAATTTGTAATTACTTTTCTAATATCACCAACTGCTGGTGTGTTAAACTCTTTTCTCAATTTTCCTGTAGAATTGCCATTATCAGATACAGTAATAATAGCAGTAATATCTACAGGAAAATCTTTTAAACCACGTAAAAGATAAGATATTCCTGTTCCTCCACCTAATACTACTACTTTTTTATGCATATCATTCACCTACTAATATTATATATGAAAATAGGTAAAAAGGCGACAATTTTGTAATAATAATAGTAAATAAATTTATTTAACTTAGTAGTGATTTTACTTTTTCATATTAATGTATACGAGCTAATATTTTTTTATTTAATGTTACTTTTTTTAATAATTATTAAACTACTATCATTACCATTGTATTATAATTTCTTTTACTCTAAAATTATTAAAACGATTTAGTTATTTCTACTACCGCGCGCGCACCAGTGTAAATATGAGTAGTATTGTTGTGATTCAAATCACCAGCACTGGTCACATGCCACACTTCAGTCGTATTAGCAGAATTAGCAGATATAGTCCAGTAATCATAATCGTATACTCCATTTTCATTTTTTGTATCATTATTATAACTTCCTCCATAACTTTTTGATCCATATAAATAATTATGCATCCAATCTGGACAAGAACCATGATTATAAGTATTTATACTTGGTGGAATAACTCTGCTATCAGTAGCTCCGTATTTGTATACTAAGCAGCCTGTACTTCCTGCTTCTAATGCTGTTATCATTCGTGCTCGTGCTTTTCTATTACCTAAAACTGAGCTTGTATATGTATTTGTTTCGCATCTTATCTTATAATCAGAAGTTTCACTTTTAGTATATGTACAGCCTGTATATTCATTTTCATATAATGTTGTTACTCCAGGTTCATACTCTAATACATTTACATTTACCCACGTTGAAGTTGCTTGCTCTAAAGCTAGTAATATTGTATCTGGTCCTTTACTATTATCATTTGCTCCTGCATGCCATGGTATATTTCTTATTGTATTTTCTCTTTGTTGCATTGTTATTGTTGTTCCATTATCATGTAATACATAAAAATAATGATATTCGTTTTCTTTGACATAATATTTTATTACTGTTCCTTGTTTACATGTTTTTCCTTTTTTATAACAATCTGTTTTTACACATGTTTTTTCTTCGCCATTTATACATTTATTTGATCCTTCTTCATTATATTCATACGCTGTTATTAGTTCTTTATTAAAACTTTTATCATACACTTCATCTATCGCATCTTGAACATTATCTGCTACTAGTTTTGAGTTCTCATTACTATATCCTACATTTATACTTGATATTATAGTTGCTGCATATACGGTTGTTCCTGTTAGTATTACACCCAATATAAAAGCTACTATTATTTTTATTTTCTCTTTCATCCTAGATCACCTATTTTTATTTATCTAAGATTATTATACCCCCCCCCGTTTATAATTTTGCAAGAAAAAATTACACCGAAGTGTAATTTACTGAGCTTGTTCTTTATTATTATATAGTTTTTCAAAAGGACCAACTTTTTTTATCTTATTATAATATATAAATAGTATAATTCCTAAAACAAGTAAAATTATTGACATAATTTGTGCTACTTTAAAGTTACTTAGCATTAAACTATCCGTTCTCATTCCTTCTATAATAAATCTTGCAATTGAATACCAAATTAAATAAAATCCTGATAATTGTCCTAATTTTAAATATTTATATCTTCTTATAATTAACAGTGCCATAAATCCAAATAAATTCCAAATCGATTCATAGAAAAAAGTTGGTTGATGATAATTACCTAATATATACATTCCATCTATAACGAATTTTGGAATTCCCATACTTTTTAATTTAGCTACTGTTGTTATTGCACCATATGCTTCTTGGTTAAAGTAATTTCCCCATCTACCAATGGCTTGACCAATAATTAAACCAACTACTAATATGTCAAATATTTTGAGTGTTTCTACTTTATTCTTTTTACTATAATAAATTACAAATAATCCTCCTGTAATAATTCCACCATGGATTGCTAAGCCACCATTCCATATTTGTAAAATTTCAATTGGATTTGCTAAATAATAATCTAAATTAAATAGGACATAATATAATCTGGCACCGATAATACCAAAAATTATAGTATTAAATGCTAAATTAATTATAAATTCCTCATCTAGTTTATTTTTTTTAGCTTCTAAATAGATAATAATACATGCTGCTAAAATTCCTAAAAATATAAAAATCGAATACCAATATATTTGTATGATTCCTAAATCAAATGCTACTTTTTCCATTACTATTTACCCTCTTTATTATTGGTTTTATTATACTTTGTTCCATTATAAAATTAATTATAGATAATAGTACTGCAACTAGTAAAGCTATCCATATATTTTTTAGTTCAAAATGTGATCCCAATATCCAATCTACTAATTTTAATATAAATAAATTAATAAAGGGATAAAATAAGCCTAATGTAATTGCTGTTATAGGAATAGTTAATGTTACTAGTGCTGGTTTTATTGTTTTATTTAATATTGAAAGAATAGCTACTATTAAAATAGAATATATAAAACTATGATCTAAATCAATATAAATACTTTTAAACATATTAGTAACAATAATAAAAACTAATGTATAACCTATTAAATATAATATCCAATCTAATAATTTATTAATTATACTATTATTTTTTTCTTTTATTACTAATTGCATTTTGCCACCTCTAAAGAATTTTATTCAAAAATTGTCCTGTATATGATGCCTTTACTTTACTAATTTCTTCAGGTGTTCCTTCAGCAATAATGGTTCCACCATTATCTCCTCCTTCAGGTCCTAAATCAATAATATAATCTGCAACTTTTATGACATCTAGATTGTGTTCAATTACTATTACCGTATCACCATTATCTACTATTTTTTGTAAAATTGCAAGTAATCTTTTAATATCATCTATGTGTAGTCCTGTTGTTGGTTCATCTAAAACAAATAAAGTTTTTCCTGTTGCTTTTTTTTGTAATTCTTTAGCAAGTTTTACTCGCTCTGCCTCTCCTCCTGATAGAGTTGGAGCACTTTGACCTAGTTTAATATAGCCTAAACCAACATCTTCTAATACTTGTAGTTTTTGTTTTATTTTTGGAACATTTTCAAAAAATTTTAATGCTTCTGTTACTCTCATATCTAATACTTCAGCGATATTTTTATTTTTATATTTTATTTTTAGAGTTTCACTATTATAACGAGTACCATGACACACTTCACAATTAACATAAACATCTGGTAAAAAATGCATTTCTATTTTTTTAACACCATCTCCACGACATGCTTCACATCTTCCACCTTTTACATTAAATGAAAATCTGTTTTTCTCATAGCCATACATTTTTGACTCTTTTAAAGTTGTAAATAATGTTCTAATATCATCAAATACACCTGTATAAGTAGCTGGATTACTACGTGGTGTTCTTCCTATAGGACTTTGAGAGATATCTACAATTTTATCAATATTTTCTATTCCCATTATTTTTTTATGTTTACCAGGAATTACTTTTGAATTATATAGTTTTCTAGATACTTCTTTACATAATATTTCATTAATTAGACTTGATTTTCCACTACCTGATACTCCTGTTACACAAATAAAAGTTCCTAATGGAATTTTCACATCAATTTTCTTTAAATTGTTTTCTTCAGCACCTATAATTGTAAGATATTTTTTATTGCCTTTTCTTCTACTTTTTGGAATATCAATTTTTAGTTTTCCACTTAAATATTGTCCTGTGATACTATTTTTGTTTTTCATGACTTCTTGCGGAGTACCAATTGCCATGATTTTTCCTCCATTTTCTCCTGCACCAGGTCCAATATCTACTAAAACATCTGCTGCTAACATTGTATCATTATCATGTTCTACTACAATCAAAGTATTACCTAAATCTCTCATTTCTAAAAGTGATTTTATTAGTTTTTCATTATCTCTTTGATGAAGGCCTATACTAGGTTCATCTAAAACATAAAGTACCCCTGTTAATTTAGAACCTATTTGAGTAGCCAATCTAATTCTTTGAGCTTCTCCTCCTGATAAAGTAGCAGCACTACGTGATAAAGTTAAATACTCTAGTCCTACATTTTTTAAAAATAATAAACGAGATTGAATTTCTTTAACAACTAAATCTGCTATTTTTAGTTTTTCTTCTGATAATTTTAGATTAGAAAAAAATTTTATTAAATCTAAAATACTCATACATGTTACTTCATAAATATTTTTCTTATTAATTTTTATTTGTAAAATATCATCTTTAAGTCTTGCTCCATTACATGTTTCACAAGTGTGTTCAATCATATAATGTTCTAGCCATTCACGAATCCAAGTACTATTTGTTTCCATATATCTACGTTCCAAATTAGTAATAATACCTTCATAAAAATCTTTATTATTCATGATATTACCACCTTTTGTTTTATAATTAAAGGTAATAATATCTGGTGAACCATATAAAACAATATTTTTTTCTTTCTTAGTTAATTTATTAAATGGCTTGTTCATATCAATTTTATAATGATTACATACGCATTCTAATTTTTTATAATAAATTCCCTCTTGATCATCGCTTAATGTTTTTATGCATCCTTCATTGATACTTAAATTTTTATCTGGTATAACTAAATTTTCATCAATTCTTAGCTTTATTCCTAACCCTTTACAATCAGGGCAAGCTCCAAATGGAGCATTAAAACTAAATATTCTTGGTTCAATTTCTGGTAAAGAAAATTCACAATATGGACAAGCAAAATGTTCAGAAAAAACTATTTCTTTCTTATTTTCTCCTAATATTTCTACTACTACTTTGCCGTGAGATAATTTAGTAGCTGTTTCAATAGCTTCACTAAGTCTAGATCTTGAATCTTCTTTAATAATAATTCGGTCAATTACTACATCAATATCATCTTGTTTATTTTTTTCTAAACTTATTTCTTCAGATAAATCATACATTTGATTATTTATTCTAACTCTAATATATCCTTCTTTTCTTAAATCATTTAATAAATCTTTATGTGTTCCTTTTTCATGATGTACTACAGGAGAATAAATAATTAATTTAGTATTTAATGGATATTCTAAGATTTTATTTGTCATTTCTTCTACACTTTGTGAAGTAATAGGAATATTATGATTTGGACAATATGCTGTTCCTACACGCGCAAATAAAAGTCTTAAATAATCATATATTTCTGTAACTGTTCCTACTGTTGATCTTGGATTTTTACTTGTTGTTTTTTGGTCAATACTAATAGCTGGTGATAATCCTTCAATGCTATCTACATCTGGTTTTTCTGAACCACCTAAAAATTGTCTAGCATAAGCAGATAAACTTTCTACATATCTTCTTTGTCCTTCTGCATAAATTGTATCAAAAGCTAAACTACTTTTCCCTGAACCTGATAAACCAGTCATAACAATTAACTTATTTTTTGGTAATTCAATATTAATATTTTTTAAATTATTTTCTCTTGCTCCTTTAATTACTATTTTATCCATAAAACCACCTGCTTTATATTATATCATAAATATCTAAATTTATTTAGCTTTTTAATCAATAGTAATTTTTTTATACAAAAAAGAGAAATTAATTTTCTCTAATTTTTACTGTTCTAGTTTCATTTCAAATAAAATATCACGTAATTCCATAGCTCTTTCAAAATCCAAGTTTTTAGCAGCTTCTCTCATTTCTGTTTCTATTTGTTCCATTTTCATGGCTTTTTCTTTTTTGCTCATAGCTGATGCTTTTTTAGATTTAGATTCTTGAGAGTCAATATTACTAATAACTTCTCTAATTTCCTTTTGAATACTTTTTGGTGTGATTTTATGTTCTAAGTTATAATCTTGTTGAATTTTTCGACGACGAGCAGTTTCTTCAATTGCATATTTCATTGAATCTGTAATATGGTCAGCATACATAATAACATGACCACTAGCATTTCTAGCGCATCTTCCAATAGTTTGAATTAAGCTTCTAGAACTTCTTAAAAATCCTTCTTTATCAGCATCTAATATAGCAATAAGTGAAACTTCAGGAATATCCAATCCTTCTCTTAATAAATTAATTCCTACAATACAATCATACTTTCCTTGTCTTAAATCATGAATAATTTGAAGTCTTTCTAATGATTTAATTTCTGAATGTAAATAAGCTACTTTTATATCTAACTCTTTTAAATAATTAGTTAATTCTTCACTCATTCTTATTGTCAAAGTAGTGATTAAAACTCTTTCGTTTTTCTTAATACGATCATTAATTTCACCAACTAAGTCATCGATTTGGCCTTCTGTTTTTCTAACATCTATAGTAGGATCTAAAAGCCCTGTTGGTCTTATAATTTGTTCTATATATTGTCCTTTTGTATGTTCAAGTTCTAAATCTCCTGGAGTTGCTGAAACATATATTACTTGATTAATTTTTTGTTCAAATTCATTATATTGTAATGGTCTATTATCAAGTGCACTTGGAAGTCTAAATCCATATTCTACTAAATTCATTTTCCTAGCTCTATCCCCATTATACATTCCTCTAACTTGAGGCAAGGTAACGTGTGATTCATCTACTACTAATAAATAATCGCTAGGAAAAAAATCCATAAGAGTTGTAGGAGTTTCTCCTTTTTTTCTTCCTGCCATTGGAGCAGAATAATTTTCAATTCCAGAACAAAATCCTGTTTCTTCTAACATTTCAATATCATAATTTGTTCTTTGTTCTAATCTCTCTGCTGCTAATAATTTATTATCTGCTTTAAGTTCTATTAATCGCTCTGATAATTCATTTTTTATCCTTTTAATAGCTTCTTTTAATTTATCATCGCTTATAACAAAGTGGCTTGCTGGAAATAAACTAATTGTTTTTTTATTATTTATTACAGTACCTGTCAATACATCAATTTCACTAATACGATCGATTTCATCTCCAAAAAATTCTATTCTATATCCAGTAGTATTTTGATTAACTGGAATTATTTCTAGAATATCTCCTCTAACTCTAAATGTTCCTCTTTTAAAATCTAAATCATTTCTTTCATATAACATATCTATTAATTTTGCTAAAACTATATTACGATCTATTTGTTGATTTGTTGATAAAGTTAGCATTTTATTTTGATATTCTTCAACTTCACCTATACCATAAATACAAGATACACTAGCTACTACAATAACATCTTTATAAGATAGTAAATTACTAGTAGCTTCATGTCTCAATTCGTCAATTTCATCATTAATAGATGAATCTTTTTCAATATAAGTATCAGTAGATGGAATATAGGCCTCTGGTAAATAATAGTCATAATAAGAAATAAAAAAACAAACATGATTATTAGGAAATAACTCTTTTAATTCAGAATATAATTGTCCAGCAAGAGTTTTATTATGAGCTAATACTAAAGTTGGTTTATTTATTTCTTTAATAACATTAGCAATAGTAAATGTTTTCCCTGTTCCTGTTGCTCCTAATAACACTTGTTCCTTAGTTCCATTTTTAATTCCTTGTACTAATTTTTCAATTGCCTGAGGTTGATCTCCACTAGGTTTATATTTTGAGTTAATTGTAAACATCTTTTCTCCTTTCTGTGACATTATTACTCCTTCATATTTCAATAACTTATATATTTAATTTTGATAACTAGGAAATAAAATTCACAAATTTTAGTTTTAAGATAATATTAAACTATTTTTCGTTTATTTATTTTAACATTTTTACTACAAAAAAACAAGGTAATTAAAATTATCACCTTGTATTAATATAACTATTGTAATTTAAAAAATGAAGTGCACAGAAGTTGTGCAGTAAATTTTATAATCATATATAATATCTTTTAAGCAATTT
>CANRPE010000030.1 GCA_947632405.1 uncultured Bacilli bacterium
GAACTAAATTTTTAGTTCTCTACACAGTTCATTTATCATTAGTTTTTGGTTTCACCAACACTTCTTGACATTGAACCAAATTACTTTCCTATTTTTCTTGAATTTGCAATTTTGCTTCTTTTTTCACCTTCCATAATCATAGCATCTATAGAAGCTATAGAAGCAATTGCTTGTTCTCTCATTGATATTGATTCTTGTCTTTCTTTTACAACAGCACCTGTTTGAGATACTATTTCTTCATTTTCCTTTCTGCATTGTTGTAATTGTTCTTGTAATCTTTTATTAGCTTGTTTAATTTTTTCATTTTTTTCTTGTTCAGCCTGTCTTGCTTCTTTTGCTGCGTTAGAAGCTGCCATTTGTTCTGCCTCTAATGTTTTTTGCAATTGATTTTGTCTTACTTTTTCTGCTTCTAATGCTTGACGTAGTAATTCTAAGTCATCAATTGTAGTAGTATTATTTTCTAAACTTGAAGCAACTGTTCTATATATATCTGCTTCTTTTCCAGCATAGTTTTCTTCACTATCATTATTTTTAAATATATCACTATTGATACTACCTTCAATATCACTAGCAATAGTAGTTGGGATTGTGTAATCTTTTGGTTGTTCAATATCAAGTTTTTCTTGACTATCATCATCTGTTAAAGTAACTTCTTCTGTTTCATCAAATGAGCTAGGTGTATCAAATTCACTTTGAAAATTACTTTCATTTGCCTTATTGATATCATTATTAAAGTTATATTCATCATCAGAAATAGATAAATCATCTTGAATAATATTCTTTTTTGATACATTATATTGACTACTAAGAGGTAAAGAATAATCACTATTTTCTGATATTGATGTTAAGCCATCTTGAACATTTTTTTCTATTTGAGAACTATGTGTGCTACCATCATTATTAAATTGTGATTCAACCATATTTCTAATATCATTATAATCCATATTTTCACCAGACTTTTCTTTAGTTTCACTTGTTCTTTGCTGAAAGCCTTTCTCAACCATATCAGCAATATTTTGAGTGTTTACTTTTTTTACATTTATTTTAGAGAAAATTTTAGAAAGTCTCCTATTCATATTTCTATGCATAGATTCTACTACTTTTAATGCTTTATATGTTTTCTCTACTTTTCTACTTAATTTAAATTTTTGTTCGCTTAGTTTTACCAATCTTACTCTTAATCGTTCAATATTAATAGCGTCTTTATCATAATCTAAATTATTAATTTTATTTTCAATATTAATCATTTGATTTTTTACTTGTTGCTTTTTATCATTCAAATTTTGAATTGCTTCCTCAAATTTTTTTTCTATTATACTATCAGATTGTCCTGTGAGTTTAACTTGGCGATCTTCTACTTTGCGACTATCATTATCTGCATTATCTACTCTACTATAATCTCTATATACCATTTCTACATTTTCCATGATAAAACCTCCCTCAATTAATTATTCGCTTTTTGAAAGTTCACGTAATACATCTTTAATACGATTCCATTCATTCTCACTTTCAACACCAAGTAATTTTGGATTACCAGATTCACGATCTACATTTGAGACATATACTGTAATATTACCATTTTCATCTCTTTCATTTTTTGTATATACAACATATTCTTTTTTAGTATCTTTAAATTCGAATGCAATTATTACTTCTACTTCCTCAGTACTTCCATCCTCAGACACAATGGACATTTTTTGTCTTACTATTTGATCCACAGCTACGTCCTCCCTTTACTATCTTTCATATAAACATTTTATCATATTTACAAAATATTACAATAGCTATTTTAATTTTTTTAATAAAAAATACTTGGCACCATATGCACAATAATTTGAAATATAGTCATCTAAATACTTTATACTATTTACTGATGATACTTTTTTATTAGTGGAATCATAAAATCCTTTTAATCTCATTTTATCATAAGCATAATCTGCAAAAATATAATCGTAATCATTAAAATAATCAGTTACTTTTTCGATAAATTCATCATAATTAAAACAGTTACCATAATCTTTTTCTAATTCATACTCAAAATTATTATATTTTATTTTTTTCATACTATCCCTCATAGACATTATATCACAATAAACTAAGAAATAGGAAGTGAAAACTGTGATGAATCATTAACAATTGGATTTAAATAATAGTTTGGAATACTACCTTGGATTATTTTCATTGTTAAAGGCAAGTCAGTATCAACAATTACATCTTCTGTTCTCAATGGCATAGTTACTCTTTCTTTTACTTCAACATGAATAAAAACTTCAAGATAAACACTATTAATACCATAGCTTTCTACTTTTGTTTTCATATTACTTGTTACTTGACCAATAAAATTTAACTTAATTGGTATTACCGAACCAGTATTTGCTAGTAAAGCATTTGAAAAAATAATTCCTTCGGGGATTTCACAAACTACACCTTTTCTAATCTTTTTAAACTGTAATCCTTCAAATGTATCAGCTAAATTAAATTCTTTAATATTTCCATTTTCTAATTTTATTAAATTTTTTTGAATTTTATTTGTAACCGCTTCTAACAATTGATTTGCTTTATTGGATTTAAAATCAACAATTTGAATTTCACCTTTCTCATTTACTTTAGTCGTAAAAATATCATCATCTAATTTATTCATAAATTCATTATTTAAAGAGTAATTAATCATGTATAACCCAAAACGTTCTGCTTCTACTAAAGAGTAAGATCTAACAATAGAATTCAATTTTTTGCCTACTGTTTGAACTAAATAAAAGCTAACAATATAAGCTAAAATACAAATAGTAAAAAGAATTTTTAATTTATTTTTCATAGTATATTGTATGAAAAAAAAAGAACATTAGACTTCATCAATGTTCTTAATTTAAGTTTATTTCACATCTACTAATATAACATCATCGCCAATTTTATTTATTTCTTTCCATTTAACTGTTAAATCTTCATCTCTTGAAAAAGATAGTATTTTTTTTGGAGTTTCTATTACTAAAGATTCTATATTGCCTTCTGAATCTATATTAGCATCAATAATACTACCAATATTTTTACCATCTTTCACATTAACAACAGTCTTTGTTTGTAAATCTGAAAGTCGCATTTTTTTCACCTAATAAATTATATGAAATTAATATTAACGTAGTACTTTTTTTAAAGTACTAATAGCTGATTTTTCTAACCTAGATACTTGTGCTTGACTAATATCTAGTTCTTCTGCTATTTCCATTTGTGTTTTTCCTATTATAAATCTTTCATCTAGTATAAATTGTTCTCTTTCACTTAAATTATCTATAGCCTCATTTAATGCTAATTTAATCTCAAAATCTTTACTATTTGCTTTTTTATCTTCTATTTGATCACATAAATATATTGTATCACCACCATCATTATAAATTGCCTCAAACATACTTACAGGTTCTTTCAAAGATTCTAATGCATTTATAACATCAAATGGAGCTACTTCTAATTTTTCTGCTATTTCTTCTATTGATGGTTCTTTACCAGTTTGAGTTAAAACTTCTTCCTTATACTTTAATGTTTTATATGCAATATCTTTTAATGAGCGACTAACTCTAATACTGTTATTATCACGCAGATATCTTCTAACTTCCCCTAAAATCATTGGTACTGCATAAGTAGAAAATTTAACTTCATGAGAAAGATCAAAATTATCAATTGCTTTTAATAGTCCAACACAACCAACTTGAAATAAGTCATCCATATTATCGCATCGTGAAGTAAATCTTTTCAATATACTTAATACCAATTTTAAATTTCCTTCAACTAAAAGCTCTCTAGCAAACAAATCTCCTTCTTGCATTTTTTTAAATAAAGATTTCATCTCCGTATTACTTAATACTTTAATATTTGCTGTATTCACACCACTAATTTCAACTTTGTGGCGTGCCATAAATTTCTCCTTTCATTTTTTTTATGATTAAAAAAATGGATTTTTATACAAAAAAACTTCAATATTTAAAATTGAAGTTTGTAATAATTAACAAGACTCTTTACCTGTACATATATCAGATGTATAGCTTTCTTGTAATTTTTTATATCCATTTTGATATATTTTTTTTAATTCTTTAATTTGACTTTTAGTTAATTTTATATAAGGATCCTTTTGTGATTCAACGGTAGATACATGAATATCAACTATTTTTCCATTTTTTACAAATACAACTGTTGGAAAATAAAGTCTTTTAATACTATCATCATTTAATCCTTCATAAACACTTGCATTATCTCCTAATAATTCTAAAATTTTGTAATAATTTTCTGTTCCTTGTTCATGAGTTATAATTTTGCCATCATTATCTAATTCTTTATTATCACGAATTGAATATGCATTATAATAATAAATATTAGTTTTTGCTTTTTGCATTTCTTCTAAAAGTGGAACAATCATATTACGACACCATGGACATTCTGGAAAACCAAAATAAATAACTCCTGTACCTTCATCCAATAATTTAATTATTTCTTCTCCACTGGCGTATTTTATACCATTTTTTTCTGGAATTTTAATATTTAAATAATTTTTTTTAGTACTTAAACTTTTTTTACCATTTAAACTTTCATATTCGTTTTTAAATTTTTTTTCATCGTTTGTAATTCTGTTATTTTTTATTGTAAAAAATGACAAGCTACAAGTTATAACAACAATAATAAAGATTAAAATTAAAATTATATTTTTATTTTTTTTCATATAAACACTTCCTACTCTACATTTATTTAACAATATCTTTTTCTAATTTTATTATAACTACACTATAGTCCTGTGTCAAAACTAAATAATTTTTACAGTAATTCTCCTACTTGCTACTAATATTAATCTGTATGCTAATTCTTAATTATCTTATAATTTAAAATTATCAGATTAATTTTTTAAAATCTTTTGGAATATCAGATTCAAATGTCATAGTTTTTTTTAAAATTGGATGAAATATTTTTAACTTATTAGCATGAAGATATAGTCTTTTTTCATGATCAACAATTCCATATTTTTTATCTCCTACAATAGGATTATTAATATTAGCAAGTTGCACTCTAATTTGATTTTTTCTACCTGTTTCTATTTTTATATTTAAAAAGCTATAGAGTTTATTTTCCTTTAAAACTTCATAATTTGTAATAGCTTCTTTCCCCTCTTTTTTATTTGTTATGTATACTAAGTTTGTTTTAGTTTCTAATAATTTATTAATTAATTTATCATGAGTTTTTGCCATTTTGCCATGCACAATTGCTTTATATTCTCTTAATTTTACTAGTTGATTCCAATTTTCTTGAAGTATATTTTTAATTTTCTGGTTTTTAGCTAATAAAACTATTCCACTTGTATCTTTATCCAAACGGTGAACAATAAAAACTCGGTTGTTTTTATTTTTTAGTTTTAAATAATTACTAACATAATGATACAAAGTTTTTGTCTTTTCCTTAGATGTAGCTATTGTTAACATACCACTTGGCTTATTTACAACTATAATATATTTATCTTCATATAAAACATCAAAAAATAATTGTTTTGGTTTTTTATCTTCAATATAAATTATCATATTTTCTTCTAATCTATAATCAAATTGCGTAATTTTAGTATTATTTATATAAATAAATCCTTTCGTTAAATATGATTTTATTTTCTTTTTGGGAATATTTAAATATTTATATAAATATTCTAATAATGATGATTTTTCTTTTACAATTAATTTCATATATCCACCCAATTTTTTATAATTACTATAATTTAAGATTTTAATTTATATACTAATTTTTGTATTAACTATATTTTTATACTTTTCTACTCCTGGCTGATTAAAAGGATCTACATCAAATAAATATGCTGAAAATGCTGCTGCCATCATAAAGAAAATTGTAACTTCTCCTATAGTTTTATCTATAGGTCCTTCTAGTTCAATCATTAAATTAGGAACTTTTCCTTCATAATGAGCCTGTCTAACTGACTCACAAACGATTTTATTGTAATTAGAAAAAGAATGATTTAAGAATTTAATATCATCATTTAAATTTAATTGTAAAGTGGTTTCAAAAATAATTTTTGAACCATCTTGTATAATTTGACCTAAGGAATGTAAATCTCTAGTATTTACAGTAGAGATTGGAATAATTCCTTTTCCATCTTTTCCTTCACTCTCTCCAAATAATTGTTTTAAAAATTCAATATAATAATATAATTTAGGCTCATAGACACTATAATTTTCAATATATTTTCCTTGATCATACATCATTTTGCGAATTACAGCATATGAATAAGCATCATCAATATATTTTTTTCCAAACTCATAGCCAATTAAAAAATTATCAATATTACAATTCATTACAGCTAATGGAAAAAGGTGTGCAGCTGTAATTATACTATATCTACCACCAATTTCCTTAGGCATATCAAAATGAATATATTTATTTTTTTCTACTTCTTCTTTTAAAAAACCTAATTCTGAATTTGTTGTAATAATTATTCTTTGTTTCAATTCTTCTTCCGAATACTTATTTTTCATAAATTCTTTAATATATTGATATGTTAATTTAATTTCTAAAGTAGAGCCTGATTTACTGATAACATTTACACTTAATTCTTTATCTTTAATATATTCCATTACTTCATTTAAAGAGGTTGCTGATAAGCTATTTCCAATATAAATAACTTCTATTTTATCTTTTTTATAAGGATTTAGTAATAATTGTTTTAAAGAGTAACTACCCATGTATGAACCACCAATTCCAATAACTAGTAAAATATCAGAATTATTGCGAACTGTTGCTGCTATAGTTTTTATTCTTATAATTTCTTCTTGTGAAATCGAATCTTTATACCAAGCTGTCATTTTACTTTGATTAAATTTTTGATATATCTCTGCTTTTCTAGACTCTAATTTATTTTTTTGATTTAAATCTAGAAATGAATTCATATATTTTGAAAAATCAAATTTTAACATTTTTACCCTCTTTTCATAATAATTAAAATTTCAAAATTACCTTGTGTTTCTAATTTAATTTTTGTCTCTTTTTTACCATTAATTGTAAGTTCATTTTTATTACCTACTTGAACTATAATATGGTAATTAGCCTTTTGATATTTATAATTAATTTCAAAAGAATTCCAGTTAGAAGGAATATTTGGCTCTATGTTTAAAATATCACCTTGTTTTTTAATTCCGATAATTTCTTCTATTCCAACACGATAATACCATGCAGCTGAACCTGTATACCAAGTCCATCCTCCTCTACCAAGAAATGATTCATTTGAATAAATATCAGCTGCAATTACATATGGCTCTACTTTATAACGAAGAATATCTTTTTCAGTTAATGATCGATTAATTGGATTAATCATCTGATAATAAGTATATGCTAAATCATAATACTTTTCTTTAATTAATGCCATAATATACCAAGCAGTAGCATGAGTATATTGTCCACCATTTTCTCTAATTCCTACTGGATAATTTTTAATATATCCAGGATTATTTAAAGATTTTGAAAATGCTGGAGTAAGTAATTTTATAAGATTATTTTCTTTATCAACTAAGTTTTTCTCTACTTGTTCAATTAATGATTCTATTTTTTCTTTTGGTGCAACATTACTTAAAATCGCAAATGACTGTGAAATTAAATCTATTTTGCATTCTTGATTTTTATAGCTACCTAATTTATCTCCATTATCAAAGTATGCACGCAAATAATAATCTTTATCATATCCATATGTATTTAAATTATTTTTTAGATTTTCATTAAATTGATAATAATGGTTAAAATTAATATTTATATTTTCATAATGTTTTTCGATTAAAGGAATAAATTCACTAATAATATCGTACAAGAAGAAACCTAGCCAAATACTTTCTCCTTTTCCTTTTATTCCTACCATATTCATTCCATCATTCCAATCACCACCACCCATTAAAGGTAAATGATGACTACCAATTTGATTAATTGAATAATCAATAGCTAAAAGACAGTGATTTAATAAAGTATCTTGTTGCTTACTATATGAGAAATTAATTCCTCGTTCGTTTTCATGCTGAGTTAATTCATCACCTTCAATAAATGGTACTATTTCATCTAAAATAGCATAATCGCCTGTTATTTTTAAGTAATGAATAGTTGCATAAACAAGCCATAAATAATCATCTTTATATTTGCTTCTTAAACCAAAATGATTATTTTCATGCCACCAATGTAGAACATCACCTTTTATAAATTGATGTGCCGCATTAATTAATATTTGTTTTTTTGTTGCATCTTTATTTACTAAACATAAATTCATAGCATCTTGAAGTTGATCTCGATACCCAAAAGCGCCACTTACTTGATAAAAACCTGCACGAGCCATAACTCTAGAAGATAAAGTTTGATATAAATACCAACCATTTAACATATAATCAAAACTTGAGTCTGGTGTTTTTATTTGAATTGTTTGAAGGGAGTTTTCCCAATACTTTTTAACATTTTTTAATTCTGCTAAACAATTATTAATTTGACTATATTTTTTAATTAATTGTAAATTTTTTTCTTCATCATGATTACATCCTAACATAAAGGAAATCATTTTTTCTTCGCCAGGTTGTAATTTAAAATGCGTTGTAATATCTTTTATTAAAATTCTATTTTCTGTTGCACTAACAATTGATTCTGATGAAGACATAAAAACATTGACATCACTAAAGTAAATACTATAAACATTACGAAGTTTTAAGTAATTTTCAGATTTCATCCATTCGGTTAAAATATGTCTACTTGTTTTTTCTTCAAAATTACCTAAAGTAGGATTTATATAATATGATAAATCTACTTCTTGATTTTCTTGACTTTTATTTGTTAAATTTACTAAATAAATTTTCACATTTTCATTTACTGCTACAAATTCAGTAACTTCTGTTTTAAATTTAAAAGTTTCACTTTTTAATATTGAATAACCAAAACCATGAGTACAAATTTCAGGATCAAAAATTTCATTATTTATGCGAATACCTTCAGATTTATCATTCAAAATCATTTCATTTGTCCAAGACGTAATTTTATATTCGCCACTATTATAAGCATATGTATAACCACAACCATTATTAGTAATAATCGTACCAAAATTTTTATTAGCTATGACATTAGACCATGGTGTTGGTGTATTTTTATTATAGATTACATATTCTTTACCTTTTTTTTGAAAACCTCCAAAGGAATTATCAAATTCTACTTTAGGCTTTGTTGCCAATTTTAGATTATTTTGCATTTGCTGAAGAAGATAATCATTAATTTTATTTTGATTTTGTAATTTTTGAATTTCTTCTTCTAATGACTCATTAGAAGTTACTTCAAATAACAGTCTAGGAACAATTTTTAATAAAGACAATTCCTCACGTGTAACTGTTTTTATATCAATTACTACAACACTTCCTGGAGTATGATAAAAACTATTTAAAGTGTACATACGATATAATTCATCATCAATTTGTTGTTTAATTAATTTAGCTGAAATATCATTTTCACTATTTAAAATAATTATATCCACAAAAATAGATTTATTTTTAAAATACTCAAAAGCTTTTAAAATTTCTTTGACAAAAGCTAAATTGCTAATATTTTTTAAATTAACTAATATAATTGGACGATCACCACTAACTCCAAACTTCCATAATGAATTTTGAGCTAAAGCATTTTTTCGAAGTAAATCCTTTCTTGTGTCATTTACTGCAATCTTAGTTGTTTGATATAAATAATTTAGCATAGTATTATAAAGTCTCATATCATGTCCTGTAATATTTAATACTTTTGTATTTATAATATTTGTAACAGATGCAACATGAAATGCTTTTTCTAATTGATATGGCGTATTATATGAGTTAATAATATCTTTTAATTGTTCAATACTTCTACCAAAACCACATACAAAATAAACCGAAACTTTATCATTTGGTAAAAGTTCAATTGTATTTCGAAGTGACATAATTGGTTCAATATTACAACCAATATGATTAGTCAACTTTTTAAATAATGCTTTTGGATTTTGATAGGAATTTCCTCTTTCAACAAAAGAAAAGCGATCTGTTTCATAACTATAATTTTCTAATGGATTTTCTATTATAAATCGATTTAACATATAGCTGGTTGCACCACCAGTTCTACTAACTCTTTTCATAATTAAAGAATTAGTCTCAGTTTCAAAACTAGATTCTAAAAACATACTGTTAAATACACGATGTGAAATATCATCTGGATTTTCTGATAAAATTGGTTCAGTATAAGATGTTAATTCTAATTTTTTAGAATTATCAGAATCATTGATAAATGTTATTTTTCTAATTTCAGCATTATGATTAGCTGTTACAATAATTTCTGTTTTAGTAGTAATAAAACCATCTTTTCTCAAATATTTAATTCTATCAGAAGAAAAAACAACTTCATATTGATCAGGCTTTTGATTAATAGGTGCATATGTATTTGACCAAACTTTTTTAGTATCTAAATCTTGAATATAAAAGAAAATACCATAATCTTGCTCTGTAATTTTACGATAACGATTTAATTGCAAAGTTCTATATCTAGAAAAACTGTCTCCTCTATCATTCATCAATAAGCAATACTTTTTATTTGATAATACACTAACTTCAGGCATATCAGAAATATATGTAAATGTTCTAATATCATTTTCAATTTTTTCTTTTTCGTAATTATATTTTTTATATTTAGAAATTTTAAGATCAATATTAGCTTTTACTTGTACTTTTTCTTTTAATAAAATTTCAAAAGTTTTAACTTTAATATTTTGATGAAAATAATTTTTTAAAATATCATTTTTTAAATAATTTGTAATTCCCATTAAGCTCATACCTTGATGATGAGCAAAACATGCTTTAACTATTTCAGAATTAGAAGTATCATAAGCTTCATAAAAACCATATTTAAATAACATATTCAATTTTTCAAATTTTTTAATATTTTCATATATTTCTCTAGGATATAATTCTAAAGCCATTAAAGTAGAATATGGAGAAATTACAATTCTTTCAGACATTTCTTCTTTTGATTTTAAATACGGAACAGAAAAACTATGATACTTATAATTAAGAGCATTATCTAGCTCACTATAAGCTGATTCACTAATACCAAATGGAAGATTTCTATTAATACTTTCCATATAAGATTTTTGACAAATATAAGCAAACTCATAAGATTCATCTAATAATGTATTAGGATAATTTTTCATAAATAGAAATGGCATATAATATTCAAAAGAAGTTCCAGACCAAGAAATTAGCCCTTTATGTCCTTTATAAGTAGTTAAAGATTTATCAAGACAAAACCAATGTTTACTAGGAATATCTCCTTTAGCTATAGCAACAAAACTAGTTAAACGTGATTCAGATGCGAATTTATTATATTGATAAGTAGATAAATGATTTTCTAATACATCATAACCAATACTTAAAACTTCATTTTTTGTATATAATTTCTTAAAATTAGCATTTTTTATAATTTTTTCACAAACTTTTACTAAATCATCTTGATTTTCATTTTTTAAAAATTCTGTAGCAATCATCATAGAAGCTATTAAATTACCTGAATCAATTGTTGATACAAATTTAGAAGGTAATACTTCTTTTGTTTTGATATCATACCAATTATATAAATGTCCATTCCATTTTTCTAATGAATCAACAGTTGTAATAATATTTTTTAGATAAGTAAGTGCCGTATTTTTAGAGATGAATTTTAAATGATATGCACTAATAACACTGACTATAGAAAAACCAATATTAGTAGGAGAAGTTCTTTCATCTATTTTTTCTTCTCTATTTTCTTGATAATTATCAGGTATTAAATAATGGTATTCAGCAATAAGATTTTTTTCAAAATAATTCCAAGTTTTTTTTGCTATTGTAATAATTTCGTCATCTTCTTTTTCACCTAATTTTATTTCATTGTTAAAATCTTTACTAGTAAAATAAGTAACAAAAGGTGCTGATAAAAAGATTAATCCCATGCAAATAATAATTAAATTTTGAAAAAGAACACCAATTAGTATAAAAACTATACTACAAATAGATGAAATACGGAAATTAATTAAATATGATTTCAAGCTAAATTTAGAATTTTTTTCTACTTCTTCAGCAGTAATCCAATTCAATAAATTTTTATGAGATATAAATAATCTATAAATAGATCTTACAAAAGCATCTAAATAAAGTTTTGTATAATAAGGAATTGTAGCTAAAACAATATAGGTTCTAATGAATAATGCTTTTCCTCCAAAAATTAGATTTTTATAATATACTGTCTTATTCTGGCCATTTTTAAAATATAATTTATTTTTTAAAAAAGCTAGTATTGGGAAAGCAATAATTAAAAGAAGATATAAAGTAAATAATAATGTATAATCAGAAAAAATATAAGCAAGTAAAATAATAATTAATAAACATGGATATAGAAACATTCTAGCAATATTATCAAATATTTTCCATTTACCTAAAATATGAATTGGATTTTGTTCATATTGTTTTTTATAGTTCTTAACTACTGGAAATAAATATGAAAAAATTTGAACATCTCCCCTAGCCCAACGATGTTGGCGAGAAGTATCTACTAAAAATTTAGATGGAAAACTCTCAGTAAATTCAACATCAGAAACATAAGCACATCTAAGATAATTACCTTCTAGTAAGTCATGACTTAAAATTAAATAATCAGGAAATCTTTGATATAATAATTGATCAAAAACAGCTAAATTATAAATTCCTTTTCCAACAAAACTACCTTCTAAAAATAAATCTTGAAATACATTTGGAATAACTGAACTATATGTATCAAAACCACCAATACCTGCAAAAATTTGAGAATACATAGATTTATTAGTAGCTTCTATATCAATATTTAGACGTGGTTGCATTAAAGCATATCCTGTTTCTACTTTAGTTTTATTTTTATTTAAAATAGGCTGATTCAAAGGATGATCCATGCAACCAACTAAATTTAAAATAGAATTTAAAACTGGTTCAGTATCTGTATCTAATGTAACTACATATTTAATATCTACATCAAAATTTTCTAAAGTATTAGCAAAAAAATATTTTTTACAATCTCTTTTTGAAAATTTATGAAGTAAAATTCGGTTAAAATGAAGAAGTGCTCCTCTTTTTCTTTCATAACCTAAATAACAATTTTCAGAATCATTCCATACCCTTTTTCGATAAACAAAATGAAATAATTCTTTTTTATACTTATCATTTAATTTTTGAGCACATTCTATTCCATATGATGAAATTATCTTATCAAAACCTTCTTCTTGTTGATTACTAGAACTAACATCACCTAATAAAGTAAAATATAAATTATTACTTTTATTAATCAAATAAAATGTTTCAAGTTTTTCGAACATAGCACTTATTTTTTCAACATCAGTAATTATAGTTGGAATTACAATCATTGTTGAAGCTTCTTTTGGTAACCCTTTTATAAAATTCATTTTTGGTAATTTTGTTGGTTTTACAAATAATAAAATAATTTGATTAATAATTTGAATTACTAATTGACTAGTTGGAATTAGTAAAAGAATAAATCCTATAATTCGATTTGAAATAAAGAAATTAGAAAGAACATAACTAAATAAAATTGATAAAATGACAATAGTTAAAACATATAGTAACATTCTAATTTTTTTTGGTTTTTGTGGAAATAAAGCATAACCAATATGTTCATTTGATTTATTATTTAAATTTTCTACATATTCAGATTCTGAACACTTATATTTTTTAGCTAATTTAATAATTTTATTTCGATATAAATCTTTAGTATCAGCAGTCATCTTAGAATATATTTTATCCTGTAATAAAATTTTTTCACATTTACTCAAATGCATATAAATATCTTCTTGAATATATAAATTAATTTCTTTTAAATTATTAAAAATATTAGATATCAACATAGTATCATCAATGCGTTTCTGATATACCTCATTTAGAATTGTTTTTAAACTAATATTTTGTTTTCCTAAAAATTCATTTAAATCCTTAAAAAATGAATTTGTCTTTGAACCAATTTCATTTAATTGATTATTAAGTTCAAATATATAATAATAATTATTTTTAATATCAAAATTTGACTTTATAAATTCACCAATATTAATTTCATCTTTTTCAGCTAATTTTGAAATACTTTTTTTAACAAAATCTTTTTGAATAAAATTTAAATAATTATTATTACATACTTCTGCTAGTTTATTATAATAAATAATAATTAAAAGTGGTTTTACTAAAGAAAGTTCTTGATATGAAAAATAATAGTTATGTTGTTTTTGATATAAATTCATCTCTTTTAAAAATAATTTATAATTTATATTATAATCATTTTTAGAAACTATAGTAGATAAAGCTTTATAAATATATTGTGATTTTTTTAATTTTTTAGAAAGTTTTGTTGAATTATTCATGATACTATTTTTATCTTCAACTACTAAATAAAAATTATCAATTAACCATTCATTTATTATTTCAACATTTTCATGGGCTTTGACTTTATTAATTAAAAATTTATAATATTTAGAGATATTTTTATAGTTAACCATAAATTTATTTAATAAGCGATTCATATCAACAACACTCCATTCTTTTCTAGAAATATTATATCACGTATAATACTGATTAGTAAACGAAAGAAAGCAAAATGTATTGAAACTTTTTATATTTATTATATAATAATTTTTAGTTTTTAAATTTAAAAATATTAGAATTTATTTCTATATATTTAATAAAAAAATAGGTAGTCCAATTTAGTTTATTTAGATTAAACTAAATATGAAGTTGTTTTTAAAAATCATAACTTTCTAACTTAGAAAACAAAAAAACCTTTGCAATGAAAGGTTATTTTTTATATGGCGGAGTAGGAGAGATTTGAACTCTCGCGCCAGTTACCCGACCTACACCCTTAGCAGGGGCGCCTCTTCAGCCTCTTGAGTACTACTCCAACTGCACTTATAATATTACATTATTATTTTTTTCATGTCAATGAATTTTAAAATAAAAACTCCAAATGGAGCTATACTTCTATATGGTGACCAGTACGGAATTCGAATCCGTGAATGCTGCCGTGAAAGGGCAGTGTGTTAAGCCACTTCACCAACTGGCCAAAAA
>CANRPE010000031.1 GCA_947632405.1 uncultured Bacilli bacterium
TTGTGGCTTTTCATTTTTTCTTACGCCGGTTAATAGATAAAACATAATAGCATATTCAATAGGCGTTCCCTTAAGGGCTTCAAGTATCCTAACTTGTTCGTCATATGTAAATGGTGGGTCAATGTTAATTTGTTTTGCGTCTGCAACAAACTCTTCAAACAAATTATGTTTAATTAAGTTTAGGCCCTTAGCCTTTTTTAACGCAGCCTTAACATAAAGTAATACAAGTTCCTTAGTCCTAGAAGGCTTCATTTTATTAAAAAAGTTTTGTAAAGTGTCCGTTGTTAAATTGTTTATATATATTTTTGCAATTTCCGTATTCTCAATATGATTTTTGAAATAACGATGAATATCATTTATTGTTTTTGCTTTTATTCGGTTGTTATTTTTATAGGTATCTGCCCAATAATAACACCAATCAATAAGTGTATATCTTCTACCCAAATTAGAAGATGTGCGATTGTTTCTATCTTGTTTTAAACTTCTCAACGCTGCAAGAAGTTCTTTCTGGGTTGGTTTGATAATGGCTTGCCTAACTCCATTTGTCATTTTTCGCCACTCCCATCTACCGTCAACCCTTTGTCGAATGTTTTTCATAATGTCCTTTTCTCCTTTTAATTGAATTAAGGACATTCCAAAATATTTTGACTTGTTTTTTTCCCTTTTAACTTCTTCTCTATCTAATTTTCCTTTTATGTAGGCCTGATAGATTTCATTTTCTGCTTTAATGTACTCTAATCTTTCGTTTTGTTTTTTAAAAATTCAACTATTCTTTCATATTCAATATTTTCCATTGTTAGTTCTCCGTTAGGCCCGTAACGTACGCGCGCGTTTTTGCCAACTCTAGTTGATTCATTTTAAGAATTTTCTTAATAAGATAGGCTTCATTCTCGTCTAGGAACTTTAAATTGATTATTTCAGTTTCACGACCAACTAATTCGTCAATACTCACATTAAAGAAATCTGCCAACTTTATTAATACTGCTATATTGGGCTCATTCTTTCCTGCTTCGTAGTTGAACAAAGTCGTTTGTGGCATACCTAATTTCTTGGCCATTTCGTTTTGCGATAAATTTATTTTTTGTCGCAATTCTTTTATTTTCATATAAAAAACCTCCTTTTGTTCGACAATCATATTTTACTATATTAGGTTTAAAAATTCAAATTTTAAAAAAAATTTTAAAAAATTTCCTTAAAATCGCATTAAAACACTTGACATTTTCCTAAAATAGCGTTAGATTTTTAATAATTATTCTATTTTAAGAATAATTACCCCCTACTTTATTCCCCCTTTTGTTCGACAAACAAGGTGGAAAAATGGCACATATCCCCCTGAAAATTAAAAAATACTACCACCAAATTTTTTCAAAAATGCTTTTGTGTGCCATTTACCTGCCAAAATTAAGCCTAAAGCTCAAGATTGGCTCTCTTATGCGTTCAAGCATACTCCAAGCCACCTAAATGGTGGCCCTGCCCTTAATGGAATAAACGGTCGCGCCGGGCCAAGTTCGAGTCTTGGCAAGGGCTATGTGAACTGCTACATAAACTTTTGGCCAAAGTTAAAAAGCAGGTAGATGATTAAACGTTGTGTGGCCGGCAAAACACAACGTTTCTGTTGGCTAGGAAAAAGCCTTGTGCAGTGCAAATCCGCAAGCCAGCAATTAAGGAGAAGTTATGAAGATTAAATCGGAGACAACAAACTTATTTATCGACATGTGCATAAGCGAATGCTCTAACCTGCCCTATTTTGAAAACTTTAAGTCTTATGAAAAGACGCTGGGTTATGACGTAAGCCACTTGAACATGTTCGATTATATCTTGTTTATTGACAGAAATCTCACAAGTTATCACAACTATGGTGGCCTTTGGTCATTCCAAGAGTTCCTAGACTTCTTTAATCCGCCACAATAAAAAACCGCCTAAGGCAATAGGCGGTAAAACTACTTGCTTTTAGTTTTAGATTTTGTTGTTCTAACAAAATTTGTATTGACTTTAACATTTGTAGTTTTCTGTTTTGTTGGAGCGTTTGTAATGTTGATTGTTCTCTTATCAACATTGGTGCTAGGATGCGTCATTTTTAATTCCAACGCGTGTTTAACTGCATAATCTGCTTTTGCCCTATCTTTGAACTTCTTTTTACCAGTTTCCTTAAATTTATGGTAATTGTTACTGGCACTAACTGAAGTTTCTTTATAAAGCTGAACATCGTCTGGCAATTTGTGTCTTCCGAACATTTCCGATTCTCCTTTTAATAAATTTTTACCAAGCAGGCTTCGACACCCTTTAACGCTTGGATTTGTTCCCCCTTAGAACAATTATAACACTGAAATTTAAAAAACCAAAAGAAAAATCAAATCATAGGAGTTTAAATGAAAAACAAGAAAAAGGAATTACCTGCTAATGAGTTTCGCCGCAACAAAGTCGATAGACACCCAGCTTATATCTATGCAAAAATAGGCGGCAAGTATAAATATCTAGGAATAACACACGCCGACATAACAGAAGGAGTAAAAAATATCAAATTGGACAAAAATCCAAACCCTGCCGATAAAAAACAAGCATTTGTCAGGCCAAAAAGCGAAATAAAAAAATCTTCCACCTTTGAAGGAAAGTTGCAAGATTGGAAAATGTCCAAATCGGATATGAAAAAAATTAAGCCCTTAAAAAAATGAGTAATGTAATTAGGGCTCTGGCTAATGATTACCGATTGGGAAACATGTCCTTTTGACCGAACTTGCAAGCAAGACTTAGCGCTGGCACTTATAAATTACTCATTACTCTATTGTTAATATATCACAAAAAGCGATGCTTGTCAATACTTATTTTAAAAATTTTTACTAAAAAAGGACCATTTTTATGGAAAAACTAGAAATTTTACAAGAAAAACACAAAGATTTACAAAAAGAATACAAACAGTTACATAGGGACTATTTATTGGCCATTAAAGAAATTTCTACCCTTAGAAGAGAAAACACAAAGCTAAGAGACCTATTAAAACCAAGGCAACAAAAAGAATTTGAACTAGACCAATTGCTCAATGGACAACTTCAATTGCCCTTAGGAGGTAAATAATGGAATATCCCACTCACTTTTGGTTAAAGAGAACTAAAAATGAAAAAGATGAGTTCCCAAAGACCTTTGAAGATTTCAGCATTAGACTTGGCGAATTAAAACGCAACAAGTTTGGTGTTGTTCCCTTTGTTGGATATGACGACCCAACAAAACATAACGATATTCGCTGGCTAAAGTACAGTGAATATAAAAAATTAAAGAAAAAGGAGGAAAGCGCCCAATGATTAAGAAAACCAAAAGGACAGTTGCTAGAAAATCGGCTTCTAGGCCTGCAGCTAAGAAAACTGCTAGAAAAACGACCGCTCATAGCTCAGCCCTACCAAAAGACTTGTATCTTGTTGGTAGAACCGGTAAAGTTTATGGCAAATTTGAAAGAAAATAAAATAGCACTCCGTAAAGGAGTGTTTTGGAGGAAATATGTTAATTGTTAGATATGCAGACAATGAAGGCGTAAAAGACATAAATGTAATGCCACACAACGCACTGTATGTTTATAAGAACGCAGAAAGAATGTATTTACACGCAGATTTAATCTACATCGAGGAAGATGGCCAAGAACTTTGTTTAATGTAATGTGAGGGTTTAATGGTTATACCAGATTATATTGCTAAAAATAGCAATTTAAGTGTTAATGCTAAATTCCTTTATGCATTAATATTAGAACACCAAGAAAATGGAGTATGTATTGAAAACAATACATTTTTTGCATGCTGCATTGGTAAAGGTGTATCTGAAAGGACCATACGAAATTACATTAAAGAATTAAAAGATAATGGCCTTATCTTTATTGGCAGATATAAGCAAGTTAGAAATGCCATTTTCGTGTTGAACACTCAAGACTATGTACAAAATGAGTCTCAAAAAATTGACAATTTACGTGATTGTCTTAAAATTTTCCCGAACTTGGAAAAATTTTTCCAGAACGCGGAAAATTTAGATAAAAACACACCAATTAACACCCCTGATACTAACTATACTAAAGGTTTATATAAAGCTTTAGTTTTAGTTAGTAAAGAAAATAAAAATAATAATATATTATCTAAAAGCGCGCGCGTGCGCGAGGAAATAGATAATTCAACCATTTTTAATAGTTATGAAAGGTTGAAAGAATCAGAACGCGCTCCGCTTTATGACGATAAAAGCCGTGCGCACTACACCAACGTTCTATTTAGAGAATTTTTTAAATGGAATCCGGAAGGACGTTTCCACAAAGCCGGCCTTGAAATTGTGGATACAATAATCGAAGCAATCAAACAAAGCAATTCTCTGCTTGGTTTAAAGTTCGATTTTGTTACTTATGATAAAGACAATCCATTTTCAGATTTGGTATTAAATATCACCGAAAATGAATTTGCGAGTATTGTTAATTCTATAACACTCCGGCAGGATATTAAAAACCGCCCTTCTTACATAATTGGTGCAATTGTACAGGCTGGCACTACAATTAACTGGAAAAAGGCTGACGAACTCGTGCGCAAAGGTTGGCCGTGGTCAGATTGGGTGCCAAAAGATAAAAACTTGCTTAATATTATCAACGCTACACAAGAACGCGTTGAAAAAGAAAAACAATACTTACAATTCAAACAAGAGTTTGAAAATAAAAATTTAAGGAGGAATTTATGAAGAAACATTCAGACGGAATGACTTTATTTGAAAAAATCTTATTAATCATTTTCGCCGTTGTTTTGGTTGTTGCATTAGCAACAGTTATCGTCACTTTTGTGATTGCTCAAAAGAATGGTTTAACCTTCGCCGGACAATGGACTGAATGGCTAAAAGCCATGCACTTTATAAAATAACATACTTTTTATTAAAATTTAATTTATTTAGGAGTTTTACATGTCGGTTAAAATGTCGGTAAAAAAAGATGGTACGGCCAAGAAAATTGGTATTGCTGCTCTAATTTTGCTTTTAATAGCTTGTTTAAGTATAGATATTTGGTATCTATGCGTTTCTATTTTAGGTAAAGACAAAATTGTCAGCCACACCTTTGAAGTTGGTTTACAAAAATTAGAGGACGGAGATACCAAATACTTTATTGAAGTAAATAGCATGGCAGATATTTTCGAAGTTAAATTTAATTATTTATTAGACGAAAACCGAGAAAACTTTTTTAGTCAAGGCTTACAATTTGTTGCAGATAAAAGTGGCAAGATAAATTTTTACTTTAATGAAGAAACTAACGAAAAGTATCAGCAAACTACTGATGTGCAAGGTTTCTTAATGTGGCAACAAGGAACTTATAACCGATATGTATATGGTGTTAAAGGCGATAATACTTACAATTATATGTCTAGTGACGATTATGACCATGTTCAATTTTCTACAAATGAGATTTCTAACAATAGCCGTTTTAAAATAACTATTGGCGAAGATATCTATCTAATGGCCTTTAAAGGTTATGCCATAGGTTACAAAAATCTTGCCGGCAGTTATAGTGCTAAAAACACTTGGGGTTCAGTAATGGACTGGACTGTCAATCAATACTATTCAAGCGATGTGTTCTATTTCTGCCAATTATTATATAACGCATTAAAACCCGAGCAAAATGGTGCGGCTGGTTCTCGTGTTTTCGAATTTGGCGATTTATTCGATTATTATCAGTATAACACAAAAACTGGCGTTTATGACGAAAAAGTAAACTTGGATAAGGCAGAATCTATCGAAAAAGACATTCGCTCTTATTATTCAATTTCCATTAATAAAACTGATAAAAAAATAGAAAACGCAAAAGAAAGCTTATTTAATTGTGTTGCCGGAAACCAAAATTTTAATATTGGCGATTATTCAAGCGACGACTATCTAATTGGGAGAAGCGTTATAACTGCTGGCAATAAAGCCTTCGATTTAGTTAAAGTTACAGATAACAACTATGCTTTAAAATTAAAGGAAACGTTTATCAAAAAATATGAAAAAGTTACGGATATTATATTCTTACGAGTAGAGATAGACTTAGATTACTATAAGAATAAAGGAATAACTTTTGTCGGCTTTACTGACGATAGCGGTTTAAATATATTTAAAAACAAAGAAGCTTATACCCTAGAGACAAGAGATGGACATGTCGTTAAAAGTGTGGTGGGATTATGATAGCACAATTATTTGGAACTAATAAATTTTTAGATATGTTAGGAATGCCAAAATTTTGGTTTATCCTAGCAGTTATTATTGGCTTAATTGTTGCTCTTGTATATTGTATTAAATATTTTAACAAGGGTGGAAAATTCGTTTTACTCACAATTTTTATTGTCGGCATGATTTGTCTATCTGTGTATAGCGGTATTCAATTAAATTATTACTATAATACGCGTGGCGGAATTTATGGTGCAATTACTGGTTTGTTTAAGCCAAACGAAGTTCAAGTTGTTGAAGATTTATCTTACGAGTTTAACAACATTGAATTAGCACAAGACCATGGTAATGTTTACTCTGCCGATATCATTATAAATGAAGTAATGAAATTGGACAAAGATGTTGTTTATGGTGTATATGTAAACGACTCTCCATGTGATTATGTGGAAAACGCTTCAGATTATGTATTAGCAAAATATACTTATAAATTTTACGATAAAGATTTATCCGAAATTTTGGAAGATACATTGACCTTTAAGTTCGCTTTTTATTCTAATAGTACATATCTAAGTTTTTCTACAAACGGCGGCGCAGAAGCGGTTAAATATTGGAATTATTATTTTAATAAAAATTTGTTTGTTATCAGTATCAAACCAACGCAATATGTTGTTTCAGACGATTTAACATATGGTAATGGAGATATTGAAAATTATGTTACAGTTAAATTTGTAAATAATGATGATGTTAATATACAAATTTGTAAGAAAGGCAGCTTAATCAGTTTGCCTAAAATAGATAATTTTAAATTTTTAGGTTGGAAAGTAAATGGAGAATTTGTAACTAGTGAAACTTACTTGATAACTGATGACGTTGAATTTGTTGCAAGTTATGGTGTACCTAAGAATGCAACATACACTTTTGACAATTTAGCAAATGAGTATAGAACTGATTTAAAATCTGACAAGGATGGTGAACTGATTGTTCCTTTGATGGTTAAAAACATATTTGATGCTAGTGATTTAATAGTAACAAAATATAAACTTTATTTTAACAGTTTATATTATAAAGGTCAGTTATATACATATACCACAGAAAAACCTTGTTTCACTTCAGAACAAAGCCCTATACAAGAAGGTTTTATAAATATTGATAATGGTGTATATGTACATGTTGGCTCACCTATTACAACTCCGGCCGATGTTAAAAATGACTTTCATCTTCCGACATCTGACCATGTTTACCTTCAATATGAGATTTTTTCCGGTGTTGGACATGGTTATCAGTTGGCTTTCTTTGATAAATGGAATTATCCATTAAGAATTAATTCAGTAACAATCGATTTAGAGTTTGACGAAGATTGTCAAAATACATTTAACTTTTATGTTGACGATAATCCATCCCAGACATTTAATAAGGCCAAGGGTGAAGAGTTTACACTACCAGAAATACCAGCTAAAGAAGGTTATGAAATTGTTGGTTGGAGAGATAAATCAACCGGGTCTTTAAAGAAAGCCGGTGACTCTATGGTTTCTAATGCTTATAGTATTGATTTCTATGCAGAATATACATTAACAAAACACACAATAGATACAACTATTGAATATAAACAAGTTCCTAAAAGCTTCTTTAACGATAAGCCGCAAGGCGAAGAATGGTACATTTTAGACGGTTATGCTATAAATTGGACCACCGGTGCTAATATGTGTCAGCATCCTGAGTATTACGGTTCTTGTTATTACGGAATATTAGATTTGACCCAGTATGTTAAAGATAATATTTATTTATCTTGTGTTGTTGATGACTTTTGGCAAACTACGTATGAAGGAGAAACTGGTTTATTGGATTTGAATACTTATAATGAGCTTAAGTGTATGTTTGCTCTTTCTGACAAATATCCAGCTAGGGGTATATGCACTTATAACGGAAAACTCTATTTGTATATAATTACTCTTCATCCAGAAAGTGCTCCCAATATAAATGCCTATATAGAATATAGAAATTAAAAGGAGAAATAATGATAAAACGAACGAAATTATTAATTAGTATTATAATTAGTGCATTGGTTTTGGCACTCGTTGGCGTTATTAGTTTTTATATCTATGAAAACCAAACCAATGTAAAGAATTGGTACAATGGAAATATAAATTCTTCTGCATCTGATTTTGTAAAAGATAATGATGTTTTAGTTGGAATTGTTGACCGCTCAATTACTAAAGTTACCGCTAAAGATTTAGAGGGTGTAACAGTAATTGGCGAATCAGCATTTTTAAATTGTACCAATTTGAAAGAGATTGAACTACCTGAAAGCGTGACGGTAATTGGTGACTCCGCTTTTTCGGGTTGTTCAAGCCTACAAGAAGTTAAATTACCTGAAGGTGTGATATCCATTCAAGATGATGCTTTTAATTACTGCAGTTCTCTCATGTCCATTTCTCTACCTTCTACGCTTATAGAAATTGGCACTAATGCCTTTTATAATTGCGACAGATTGGTTGAATTGTTTAATTTCTCAGATATTGAGATTGTTGCAGGAGACACATCCACAACTAATGGTAGAATTGGTAAAAATCTTTTAAAGGTTCATGATAAACAAGAAGAGAGTTGTATCAGGACCATCAACAGTTCCAAATATTTGGTTGACGAGAATAGCAAAATTTTCTTATTCTCAGATGATGTAAATGCTACAACCTTTGAAATTGATGCAAATACAACAGAGATTGCGAATAGTGCTTTTAAAGGTTTTGAAAATTTGAGTTCAATCAATATCCCTAACACAATTACAAAAATAGGTGCTTCTGCTTTTGCAAATTGTTCTTCTTTAACATCTTTTACTTTTCCCGCTTCTCTAACAACAGTTGGGACAGGTGCTTTTAATGGTTGTAATAATTTAATTGAACTATACAACTTCTCGGAAATTCCTGTTACTGCCGGCTCTACCGCCAACTCAAATGTTAATGGTGCTATTGGTCGCAATCTTTTAAAGGTCCATGATAAACAAGAAGAAAGTTGTGTTAAGGTTATTAACAATGTTAAATATTTTGTAGACGAAGATAAGAAAATAATATTAGGTGCTATTAATAAAGATGTAACAACTTTTGCTTTTGAAAATGATGCTACTGAAATTTATCAGTATGCGTTTGAGGGAAATACATATTTAACAACAATAGACATCCCTAGTTCAGTAACAAAGATTGGTAATTACGCATTTAGAAATTGCACTAATTTAACTGAAATTAAACTACATGAAGGCTTAACGGAAATAGGTAATAACGCCTTCTCTAATTGTGAATCACTAGAATCATTGTTTTTACCTTCAACAATAACTAGCGGCACTATTTCCGTAATTAGTAATTTGCATGCTCTTAAAGAACTAAGAGTTGACAGTGTTTATGTTTATACAAGAATGTTAAGTGCCGCTGGCTTAAGAAACCTTCCAACCGATTGCAAAATTTATGTATTAAAAACAATTGTTGACAACGAATCAAATACAAATACGGCACTAAATTCTTACACGAAAACCGAATCAGAGAATTATTACCTTTACACAAACAGTGAGGTATAAAAATGAAAAAACGATTAAGATTTTTATTAATCATACTACTCTGCGCTCTAGTTTTAAGTACTGTAAATATTGGCGGATACTTTATTTATGACCATTATAGGCAAGTTGAATCGGTTGTTCCTATTGAACCGGAAACCCCAGACGAACCCGATAACCCCATAACCCCAGGCACGGATGAAGGCGACGAAATATTTTGGAGCAGAACTTTTAATGAAAATTCATGGCCAACCATTTCAAAAGTTAGCACAATTATTTCTGAAAAGAATATGACAAACGAAGAAGTGACAGAAGCTTTTGGATGGCACGTCGGCGATAAAAAAAGTGTTCATATATCTATATTGGACAACTTATATGAAGAAGATATCTTTATAAGAATTCTCGACTTTAACAAGGATACTCGTTCAAGCGACCACAAGTCCAAAGCGGGCATAACTTTAGAAATGGAAGGTTGTTTACCAAGTGTATATGATTTTAGTGCTGAACCCCCACAATTTCTAACAGAAGGACAAATACATTCTAGCAATAACGGATATTGGGATACTTGTGATTTGCGTACCAAATATTTACCTAAATATAAAAATTATTTACCAGAAGAATTAAGAAATATAATTTTGCCTGTAGATAAAACTGTTTGTGGTGGCTATGACTTTACTACTATGGTTAGCGACGAACTGTTTGTTCTATCTATGGGCGATGTATTTAGTCAAACAGCAATAAAAAATTCTAAAAATTTAATGTTAAGCGACGCTGCTCAATATTTTATACAAGAAGGCAGTCAATATGAATTTTATAAAAATCTCATTGGAGACGCTGACCCGTCAGTCAACAATGAAAAGCTTATAAAGACACAAACCCACATAGACATTCAAAAGTATTCTCTATCCATGAATATGGCCAAAAATACTAAATGCTCTTGGTTTTTACGCTCAAAGATATTAGACAAAGGAACCTATATCCGTTGTACTTCAGACGGAAGCCAAGTCAACACATACGCAATGATGTCCGATTATTGGGGAGACGAGATTTCGAGAGCAGAAACTTCATTTGCTTTCTGCGTTTAGCACGTAATGAGGTAACAAATGTTTACACATGTTATAGGAAAACCAAGAAGGGGGAAAACCTCTTGGGTGGTAGCACAAATAATTCAAAATGATTTGAAATATTGCAATGAGAGATATTATTTAGCTGTTAATTATATTAAAGATTTTAACAAAAGATTTAATACCAACCTTACGCTACCACCCGAAAGACATGTTGTCTCTTCAAATATAGATATTTATAGGAAATATCCTAACATGCACAGCTACCCTATTTCAGGCTTTGATTTTGGCGTTCCAAATAAATACCATAAAACAAAAAGGCTTATACCCTATGGCGTGTATGTTTTTGACGAAGCTCAAAAATATTTCGATAGTAAGGGCGACAAAGAATTGCCGCCTTGGGTTACTCAAGTCTTTGAATTGCGTGGGCATATCTTTTTAGACATTTATTGCATAACGCAACGCGATATTCGGCTGCATAAGGACATTAGAGAAACCGCAGATAGAATTGTATTAATTGAAAAATCTATTCACACATTTTTAGTTAATGATAAAAAAGTAAAATCACAAAAATTTATAAGTGGAGAATTAATAAAGACAACTTTCTATGGAAGAGAATTTGAAACTTATGAAGAAGTCGAAGCCTATAAAACAGACAAATCTATTGGGAAAAAGATAAATGACGTTTTTTATGGAGATATTAGAAACTATTATAACCCTACCAATTTTGCAGTAACTGTGGAAAACTATGATGACGATTTTAATTATTACGATTATAGCGACACATTTGGCCAGAAGCCTGCTTCTTGGAAAAATTATAAAAAAGAGCCTTCAAAGGAGAAAAAAGTTGGATAAACAAAATACTTTTGAAAATGTACAAGATTTAGTGCCTACATTTAGCGATTTTGCAGAGTGTACGGAGTATTTTTACAACGAGTTAGGTAAGTTAGAATACGTTTCTGAATTAACTACTAGAGATAAAAAGAAACTAAAAAAAGTAATTATGGCATTGTTTAGTAAACATTTAGGTCTTATAAAAATGAAAGAAACTGTCCAGCAGAAAAAAGAGATTGCCGAAGTAAATAAAACCTTGAGCGATTTAAATTCAATCACAAAAAATATGAGCAGAAAAAACAAATCTCTTAAAGAAGGCAAATCCATTGTCACACTACCCCTGGCCGACGATGAAGCACAAAAGTTGTTGCCAAATGGCAATGAAATCGAAGGCGAAAAGTAGGCCGTTTAATATCTTAGGATATTAATTTTAAAAAATCAAAATGCAATAGTTGGCAGTTGCATTAAGTTAGACTTGTCTAACAATGCACTGACAATTTGCTTTTGATTTTAAATCTATTTGATAATAACGCCGACTTGTCGGCGTTTGAAAATTTACAAAAAATTCAAATTTTACAAATTAAACCGGAGGAAAACCAAATGAATATTGTGGATAAAATTAAAAAAATACTTAAAGAAAAACATTGGACACAAAAAGCTTTGTCCAAACAAATAGGCGTTAGTCCAACAAGGCTAAATAATTGGTTACACAATAGAAGTTATCCAAATGCTGAATGGATAACCGACAAAATTGATAATTTATTCGCAGAATGCGGATACAAGGAGTGATTATGAAAGAAAAAGGATTTAGTTTAGAAGATTTGGATAAACTTGCCGATGCACTTATACAAAAAGACCAACGCATAGCAGAACTTGAAGAAGAAAACAAAAAATTAAATAGTTGCAACGAGGAACTCCATAAAAACTATGCCAAATGTATTGATTATTGGAAACAAGAAAACGCAAAACTTCAAGAGCAGTTGAAAAATGCGATTGTGCCGAAATTTAAATATGGTCAGATAGTTTATAGTATTGACAAACAATTTAATTGTATTTTTGATGCAGTTTATATTGGCGAAAATAAAGATAGAATTATTTTAAGTTCAAGAATTTTTGTAAGCAAATATAGAGAAATTGAAAAAAATTTAGTATTTGCCACTGAAGCCGAAGCTCAAAAATATTTGGAGAAAAATTATGATTGATTTAAGAGAGGGCGATTGCCTAGAACTTATGAAAGATATTCCAGACAAATCAGTTGACCTAATACTTTGTGATTTACCTTATGGATTAACACGAAACAAATGGGACTCTGTAATTCCATTGGAAAATTTATGGGACGCATATTTGAGAATCGTTAAACCAAATGCTCCGATTTTATTATTCAGCCAAACACCATTCACTCAAAAACTTGGGTCGAGTTGTTTAAAGTATTTAAGATATGAGTGGATATGGGATAAATCCACTCCGACAGGTTTTTTAAATTCAAAAAAGATGCCGATGAAAAGGCATGAAAACATTTTGGTTTTTTATAAAAAATGTCCTACATATAACCCACAAAAGACAAAAGGGAAACCATATATTTGCAAAAATCACGGTTTATCAAATAATTATAATAGTTTTAAAGTCTATTATGAAACAAAAAATGATGGATTTAGATATCCCCAGGATATTATAAGAGTTCCTAGAACTCGTGGATTACATCCGACTCAGAAACCTGTTGCTTTATTGGAATATTTTATTAAAACATATACAAACGAAGGAGATACAGTGCTAGATAATTGCATGGGTAGTGGGTCAACAGGTGTTGCCTGTGTAAATACTAATCGTAATTTTATTGGTATGGAATTGGATGAGAACTATTTTAATATTGCTAAAGAGAGAATAAATAAAGTTTTGGAGGAAAGAAAATGAAAGCAATTAGCACAATAAAATTTATATTTTTGTTTATTACTACCCTGCTGTGCTGTGTTATAAGTTATCCGCTGCTTCACTTAACCGTGCAAATCTTAAACAGTGAAAACATTCTCGCTTCATTATTCACCGGTTTTATTATTGTTCCGCTTGGCATAGGAATTTACATTGCTTCGCTGACAAGTTCTTTATGGCTATTTATTAGCGGCCTAATTCATAAAACAAAAGTTTGGTGGATTCTAGGTGTATTGTTATTGTTGGCCAATGTTGGCGCAGTAGCATTTGCCTTTCTTTATTAAGGAGAAATTATGATTTTATATGCAATTAAGAAAAAAGATAAATATTTAAGTAGAATACACTTAGAAGCCTGGTCTACTCTTCCATGTGCCAGATTGTTTTCAACAGAAAAATTGGCCGAGGAATGGAATCTTTTGCTTAACGAAAAAAATACGCGCGTTGTACCAATACTTTTAGAAGAAACTGCACCATTAAGTGAGGACATTAAGAGACTAGTAAAACAATATCCAAATAATGTCATAAAAAACTAGCACTATTGCTAGTTTAGTGCTAAAATCGGCTGATTATTTTAAATTTTTGCCTAATTTTTGGGGTCAAAACTTAAGTCAAAATTATTTAAGAATGTCAATATATTGTTTTATTTTCATATATTAATACACTATTTTGTGTGTGTCCTGTGATACCAAGAGGACTCTTAATCAGTGGGTCCAGGGTTCGAGTCCCTGATGGTCCACCATAAAACCATCTATTTTATAGTATATTTGGCCACTTCTCAATTTTTTGAAAAAGTGGCCTTTTTCGTGTTTTTTGCCCATTTTTTGGGGTCAAATTTGGGGTCAAATCTTTACCCATATATTATTTAAATAAATAATATAAGTCTCCGTAAAGATTTAGTATCTTTTCTTTTTTAATTGTTCTGTCTATAAAAATATATACTTTTTGCGTTAGGTCCACAGTTTCGTGTCCTAACCAAGAACTTATTAACTTATCCGGGTTGCCAAGATACCAATGATTGGTTGTAAATGTATGTCTTAAAGTGTGCAATTTCCCTTTTATGTTTATTGATTTTAATAATTTCATAAATTGCCTGTAAATTTGTTCGTTGCTAAATTTACAAATTTCATTTGCGTGTGCTTCAATATATTTAGTGGCAGCAGAACTTAAATCGATATATCTATACACCGTTTTATTAAGTCTTTTCTTTTCACACTTTATTTTTAACAAATTATTTTCACAATCTAATGCTTTTAACAACTCGTCTTTCGTTTGTGGCTTTTCATTTTTTCTTACGCCGGTTAATAGATAAAACATAATAGCATATTCAATAGGCGTTCCCTTAAGGG
>CANRPE010000032.1 GCA_947632405.1 uncultured Bacilli bacterium
TTTTTATATTCCCCTGCAGTTTTGTAGAATTAAAATACCGTTTGTAAAAAAAAGGAAAATTAAATAAAAAATTTACGGATGTCATCTGTTGAATTTGTCCTTTTTAATATAAGTGGGGGGGGGCAGGTCATTTATGGTATGTTAGAGAGTTAATATATGTATATCTTATATATATATTTCTAATATACAACAAAAAACAAAAGTTTATTTTTCCTTCAATTTTGTTTGTTTACATTATTAGTATTTTTACATGCAAGTATTCAGATTTAATTTTTAAAGACATTAATTTTTATACTCCAATAATTAAATCTTTAGTATTGGCATACATGTGTGTATCAATTGGATATCTTATTAACAAATATCACAATAGGATTACCAATATTAAAGGTAGATGGCTAATTATCATATTTTTATTAAATACAATTGAATATATATTATTAAATAAATATGATTTTGATAAACAATCTGGAATATATATATTTACTATTCCACTTACTATAACAGTTTTTATTTATTTTTTAAATAATGTCGTAGTGACAACTAATAATTTATTTGCTAAAATAGGTAGAAAATATAGTACAGGAATATATGTTTTTCATATATTATTTATAAAAATTTTTAATATAGTTTTTAAGAGTCTAAGTAACAACTTATTATATATAATTTTGCGTACCCCTATGGTATTTCTTATAACATTAGCATTTGTATATTTTTTACAATATATAAAAAAAAAACATTTAAAATTATAAATTCAATATAAATATAATAATATTGAATTTATAATTTTTTATATACTTAAAATTATAACCATAGCTACTGTATAGTTTTTTTCATGAGAGATTGAAATTTTAATATTATCATTTTTTACAATGTATGGACTACCATCATCCTTTGTCAATATTTCAAAATCTAAAAAATTATATTCTTTTGTGTTCGGTAGTGCTTTCATAATTGCTTCTTTAGCTGTAAATCTACCACAAAGATATAAATATCCTTTTTTATTAAATTCATCTTGTTCCTTTTTTGTTAAAACGTAATCAATAAATTCTTTTTTCTTATTTTTGAGTCTTTTATTTTCAACTATATCTATTCCAATATTCATTTTTTTCACCTAGATTTATTATACAATAATTTTATTGAAATAAAAACAAATAAATGATATAATTTTATTGAAGGAGATAAAGTATGAAAGAGTTAGAATATCCTTTTAATGTTGAGTATTTGATTAAAAATAAAAAGAAGATAAAACGAGAATTACTTAATAAAGAAAATTTGTTAGAAAAAAAGATAGCAATATTAGGTGGTTCTACAACTAGTGAAATTAAAAATATGTTAGAAATATTTTTATTAAATTACGGAATAAAGCCAACATTCTATGAATCTGAATATAACAAATTTTATGAAGATGCTGTATTTGACAACAAAGAATTAGATGAATTTAATCCAGATATTATATATATTCATACGACTAATAGAAATATAATAAATTATCCTACTATTTATGATAGTGATGAAGATATATCAAAATTATTAGATAATGAATATTTGAAATTTGAAAAAATATGGGAAAGTTTATTTAAAAAATATAATGCAACAATAATTCAAAACAATTTTGAGTATCCAGCGTATAGATTATTTGGAAATCGTGATGCTTCTGATATTCATGGAAAAATAAATTATATAACAAGACTTAACCAGATGTTTTATGATTATCAAAATAAAACAAATAATTTCTTTATAAATGATATTAATTACGTTTCTGCTTGTTATGGATTGGATAAATGGGAAAGTGGATTTTATTGGCATATGTATAAATATGCTATGGAAGTTCCAGCTATACCATATTTATCATTTAATATAGCAAAGATAATTAAATCTATTTATGGTAAAAATAAAAAAGCAATTGTTTTAGATTTAGATAACACATTATGGGGTGGAATAGTAGGTGATGATGGTGTAGAAAATTTATCAATAGGACCAGAAGTACCTAGTGGACAAGTTTATTATGAATTTCAAAATTATTTAAAGGAACAAAAAAGTTTAGGAATTATATTAAATGTTAATTCTAAAAATGATTATGAAAATGCAATTGCTGGTTTAAATCATCCTGGTGGTGCTTTAAAGCCTGACGATTTCATAATAATTAAGGCTAATTGGAATCCAAAAAATATTAATATGAAAGATATATCAGAAGAATTAAATTTGGGAGCAGATAGTTTTGTTTTTATAGATGATAATCCGGCTGAGCGTAAAATTGTTGAAAGTTATATTGATGGAATTGCAGTTCCAGAAATAGATGTTCCAGAAAATTATATAAGAATAATTGATAGAAATGGATATTTTGAAGTTACTAATTTATCAAAAGAAGATTTAAAGAAAAGTGAAATGTATAAAGATAATGCTAAGAGAAGTCAAATGATGGCAACATTTGATGATTATGATGATTATCTAAAGTCATTAAATATGAAAGCTGAAATAACTAACTTTAAACCAATTTATTTAGAGAGAATTTCTCAGTTAACTAATAAAAGTAATCAATTTAATCTTACAACTAAAAGATATTCATTAGCGGATATAGAAAAAGTAAGTAAAGATGATAATTATATAAAATTATATGGTAAATTAGAAGATATTTTTGGTGATAATGGTGTCATCACTGTAGTAATAGGAAATATAAAAAACAAAAATGAATTGCACATAGATTTATGGATTATGAGTTGCAGAGTCTTAAAAAGAAATATGGAATTTGCAATGATGGATATGTTAGTCAAAAAAGCTAAAGAAAAGAATATAAAAGAAATATATGGATATTATTATCCAACAATGAAAAATAAAATGGTTAGTGATTTCTATGATTTACAGGGATTTGAAGAAATTTCTTGTGATGAAAAAGGAAATAAAATATATAAATTAGATATATCAAAAGAATATATAAATAAAAATAATGTTATAGAGGTGAGTGAATAATGGAAAATAAAGAAATATATGAAAGATTAAATAATGTATTTAGAGATGTGTTTGATGATGAGAGTATAACTGTTAATGAAAACACAACATCAGATGATATAGAAGATTGGGATAGTCTAGAACATATCAATTTAGTGGTAGCTGTTGAACAAGAGTTTGGTATGAAATTTAATATGAATGAGGTTACTACAATGAAAAATGTTGGTGAAATGGTTGATATAATTAAATCAAGAATTTAACTTTGTTAAATATTATTATATGTAGGTGATTGGTCAATATGAATAATTACAAATATGAAGATATTAAAATTGGGATGATTGAACAATTTAATGTTAATTTAACTGAAAATATGGTAGATGATTTTTGTAAAATTACAGGTGATATAAATCCATTACATATTGATTTAGCTTATGCTAAATCTAAAGGTTTTAAAGAAAAGGTAGTGTATGGAATGTTAACGTCATCCTTTTTATCTACATTAGCAGGTGTATATCTTCCTGGAAAGTATAGTTTGATTCATGAGGTAGATATATTATATAAAAAACCTGTCTTTATCTCTGATAGTCCTTTAACTATTAGAGGTGAAGTTGTAGAAAAAAATGATTTATTTAAACAATTTACAATAAAATTTGATATATTAAACAAAGAAAATAAAAAAGTAGTAAGAGGAACAATGAAAGTAGGTGTTCTAGATGAATGAGAAAATATTATTAGTGACAGGTGCATCAAGTGATATAGGAACAAATTTGATAAAAAGAATTTATAAAGATTATAATTATATTATTGCTCATCATATTGGTGATGATAGTAAATTACAAGAATTAAAAAATGAAATAGGAGATAAACTAATTTTATTAAAAGGAAACTTTTTAGACGAAGAAGATACTTATAAATTTGTAGAAGAAATCAAAAATATGAATAAAATTCCTACACATATTGTACATCTTCCAGCTGGAAAATTTGAAAACATTAAATTTAATAAAATTACTTGGGAAAAATTTCAAACAGACATAAATATAGCACTTCGTTCACTTGTAATAATATTAAATGAACTTTTACCAATTATGGCAAAAAATAAGTTTGGTAAAGTAGTGGTTATGTTAACGTCTTGTACAGTAAATATACCACCAAAATATTTAACTAGTTATGTAACATCAAAATATGCTTTATTGGGCTTTGTTAAAGCAATATCTGCAGAATATTCTGATAAAGGAATTAGGATAAATGGTATTTCCCCAACAATGATAGAAACAAAATTTTTAGAAAGTATTCCAGAATTAATTGTAAAGCAAAATGCAATGAATAGTACAACAGGAGAAAATTTGAAAATAGAAGATGTAATACCAATGTTTGAATTTTTATTATCTGATAAATCAAATAGTATTACAGGCCAAAATATTGCTATTACAAATGGAAATTTGATGTGATTATAAAATAAAGGGAGGAATTTACTATGGAATTAACGACATTTAGTTTTTTTATATTTTGCATTGTTACATTAATCATATATTTTATAGTTCCAAAAAAAATTCAATGGGTAATATTACTAATATCAAGTTTTATATTTTTATTTTGGAATAATTTTAATGCAAGCACAATAATACAAATATTAATAATTTTGTTATCATCGTATATATTTGGTATATTGATTGAAAAAAATTATAACACAAAAAAAGGAAAATACTTATTAATATTAGGAATAGTTGCTATTTTATGCGTACTAATTTATTTAAAGTATACTAATTTATTTTTAATAACTATAAATCATATATTAAATTTTTTAAATATTGGATATAGATTTGAACTTGTACATAGAAATTCTTTAATAGGAATAAGTTATTATTCTTTAATTATGATTGGATATTTAATAGATATATATCGGGGTGTTTGTAAATCACAAAAAAATATATTTAAATGTGCTTTATTTATGTCATATTTTCCTATATTACCATCAGGACCATTTATTAGATATAACAGCATAGAAGAAGATTTGTATGGAAAACATAAATTTAATTTTAAATCATTTTGTAATGGGCTATTGAGAATATTATGGGGATTATTTAAAATATTAGTAATTTCTCAAAGATTAGGTATGTTTGTTGATACAGTTTATGGCAATTTGTCTTCATATACTGGTTTTTATACAATTCTTGCAGTATTATTTTTTTCATTACAATTATACACTAATTTTTCAGGCTCTATAGATATAATTATGGGTATTTCTGAAATACTTGGAATTACTTTACCAGAAAACTTCAAAGCACCATTTTTTTCCAAAACTATAACAGAATTTTGGCGGAATTGGCACATAACTTTAGGTTCATGGCTTAGAGATTATGTTTTTTATCCATTGCAAAAATCAAATATGATTCAAAAACTAGCAAAAAAAAGTAAGCAAAAATTTGGTAAAAAAATAGGCAAAAAAATATCATTATATATTTCAATGTTAGTTATGTGGATATTAATAGGAATTTGGCATGGCGGTAAATACACATTTATTATAGGAACTGGACTATTACAATTTGTATTTATTTTTCTTGAAGATATATTAAGTCCAATATCAAACAAGATTAATAAAAAACTAAATATTAATACTGATGTATTCAGTTATAAGTTGTACCAATGTATTAGAACGTTCTTATTATTTTCATTTTCATTGATTTTCTTTAGATCAAATAGTGTTAGTCAAGCACTTTTAATAATTAGAAATATGTTTGATTTAGATTTAAGTTTTATACTTAATGGAAATTTGTTCAAAGTTGGTTTAGATGTATTAGATTTTATGGTATTAATTATTTCTTTAATTTGTTTGTTTATAGTAGAATTATTATCATTAAGTGGAAGTGTTCGAGAAAAATTATTTAAACAAAATATTGTTTTTCGTTGGTTAATTATATATATATTATTATTTTCAATTATCATATTTGGATGTTATGGTGTAGGATATGATCCTGCTGCATTTATATATAGAAATTTTTAGGGGAGATAAATATGAAAAATTTAGTTAAAACAATAATATTTTTACTTATATTTTGTATGTTATGGAGTATTACGTTTAAATTTTTTTGGGTAGATAAGACACCTATAAGTTTATTTTATAAGCAACCAAAAAATCATTTTGATGTTATGTATTATGGAAGTAGTAATGCATATATACATTTTAATACTACTTTAGCATATGATAAATATGGATTTACTACAGGACTTATGTCAACAGATTCACAACCCTTTGGTGTTATAAAATATCTAATTAAGGAAACAAAAAAATATCAAAAACCTAAATTGTATGTTATTGATATATTTAAAATTACTGATGATTTAAAAGAAATTGGTGATCCTGCTATTAGAAAAAGTACGGATTCAATGAAGTTTTCTATGAATAGAATAGATGCAATAAATGAATTATTAACATATAACAATACTGATAAAAGTGAATACATTAATTATTATTTTAGTTTTTTAATGTATCATAATAGTTGGAAAAAAATTGCAAATGTATCTGATAATAATATTGGTGCACTTGATTCATCATCATTGTATAAAGGTTATGGTTTTGGAAGTGACCAGACAGCAATTTCAGTTCAAAAAGATTATGTATGGAATGATGCTGTAGTTGAACTTCCTAAAAAAAACGAAGAAATATTAATTGATTTAATTGATTATATTAAATCAAATAATCTAAATGTAATATTTATTGTACCTTCAAGAACTTTATCAGAAATACAAATGGGTAGAATAAATGATGCAATAAATATAATCAAAAAAAATAATTTTAATATTATTAATTTTAATGATTTAAATGATTTTAAAATAGATTATAGTAAAGACTTGTATAATAGTACACATTTAAATGTGTATGGTGCAACAAAATATACATTATATTTTTCTAAATATTTACATGAAAATTATGATCTTCCAAATCATAAAAATGATAAAAATTATATTTCTTGGGAAGAAGAATATATGCGATTTAAAAATGATTTTAATAAAATAACAAAAACTGATTTTGATGAACTGATAAGTTTATATCAATACTAGATAAAATAGAATATATTTTTTATAATTTGTCGAAATAAATAAAATTAGCACTTGATATTGACAAGTGCTAATTATCGTGATATTATTTTCTTGTTGGAAATTTTCTAACAGAAAGAAGGATAATCGTGAAGAAAAAACAATTTAAAGCAGAATCAAAAAAATTATTAGATCTTATGATTCATTCTATTTATACAAACAAGGAAATATTTTTAAGAGAATTAATTTCTAATGCTAGTGATGCTATTGATAAATTATATTATTGTTCACTAACAGATAGAAAAATTAAGTTAAAAAAAGAAGATTTTAAAATTAAAATTGAATCTGACAAGGAAAATAGAACTATTACTGTTATAGATAATGGTATTGGTATGGATGAAGAAGAACTAGAAAAAAATCTAGGAACTATTGCTCAATCTGGAACAGAGTTGTTTCGCCTTGAAAATGAGAAAAAGAAAGATATTGATGTTATTGGACAATTTGGTGTAGGATTTTATTCTGCATTTATGGTTGCTAAAGAAATAGAAGTAGTAAGTAAAAAATATGGTGCTGATCAAGCTCATTTATGGAAAAGTAATGGAACAGATGGTTACATAATTGAAGATACTTCTTATGATTGCTTTGGTACAAAAATTACACTATATTTGAAAGATGATACTGAAGATGAAAATTATAGTGATTATCTTGATTCTTATAAATTAGAAACAATTATTAAAAAATATTCAGATTATATTACATATCCTATTACAATGATGAAAACAAGTAGTAAATTAAAAAAAGGTAGTAAAGATGAATATGAGGATGTAACTGAAGAAGAAACACTAAATAGCATGATTCCTATATGGAAGAAAAATAAAAAAGATGTCAAGGAAGAAGATTATAATAGTTTTTATACTGATACTTATCATGATTATGAAAATCCAGCAAGAATTATTACTTCTTCAGTAGAAGGTAGATGCAGTTATAAATCACTTATGTTTATTCCTAGTCATGCTCCATATGATTATTATACAAAAGAGTATGAAAAAGGTTTAGCTTTATATTCTAATGGTGTATTGATTATGGAAAAATGTGATAAACTTTTACCAGATTATTTTAGTTTTGTTAAAGGTTTAGTTGATAGTGAAGATATTTCTCTTAATATTTCTAGAGAGACATTGCAAGAGGATTATCAAATTGTTTTAATTGCTAAAAGTATTGAATCTAAAATTAAAAAGGAATTAGAAACAATGCTTAAAGAAGAAAGAGAAAAATATGATGAGTTCTTTAAAAATTTTGGAATGCAGTTAAAATTTGGTATTTATAATGACTTTGGAATGCATAAAGATGAATTGAAAGATTTAATTATGTTTTATTCATCAACAGAAGAAAAATTAGTAACATTAAAAGAATATGTTTCTCGTCTAAAAGAAAATCAAGATAAGATTTTCTATGCATGTGGTGAATCTATTGCTAAAATAAATACATTACCACAAGTAGAATCTATTAAAGATAAGGGTTATGAAATATTATATTTAACAGAATATGTTGATGAGTTCTGTTTACAAGTATTATCAGAATATGAAGGAAAGAAATTTGTAAATATTGCTAGTGAAGATGTTGATGTTGATACTGAAGAAGAAAAAAAGGAATTAGAAGAAAAAAATAAAAATAGTGCTGAAATGTTTAAAGAAATGTTAGCACAACTTAATCAAGAAGTTAAAGAAATTAGATTTACAAATAAATTAAAAAATCATCCTGTATGTTTATCTACAAAAGGAAATGTATCAGTTGAGATGGAAAAAGTAATTAATGCTATGCCAACAGATGAAAAGGTTACATCAGAAAAGGTATTGGAAATTAATGAAAATCATCCAATTTCTAAAAAGCTAGAGGAATTATATAAAAAGGATAAAGAAGCATTAAAAACATATACTAAAATTTTATATGCAGAAGCAAGATTAATTGAAGGTCTTCCTGTTGACAATCAAACTGAAATTACAAATTTAATTTGTGAACTTATTGCCAAATAAATATAAATAATATTAATTATATATGAGAAGTCTAATAAATAATTAGATTTCTTTTTTTTGTTTAGAAAAAGTAATGAAAATAATTTATCTTTTTTTTTATTTATGTTATATTAATATTGTATATTTATTTGCAGTAAGGGTTGTGAAAATATGAATTTAAGATTTATAGTAAATGATTATATATTAATTTGGAATTTATTGTTTCAAGCTTCTATTTCTGAAAATATTCATAAATTAAAACAGAAGATTTGGATTAATTATAAAAAAGAATATAATGATACGATGAAAGATAATCCTGTTATATTAAAAGATCCTAAAAATTTTATTCCTAATGATGACACTATTTATAATATTGTATTAGAAACTAAAGAATATGAAAATATAAAAAAAGATACTGAAAAATTTCGTATTCATTTATTAAAAATTTGGGATGATAATAAGAAAAAAGCAATTCCAGAATTAAAAAGTATTTTAAGATTTGATGTTAAATTATATAATGTTTTGGTAGTAAATGCAAAATTAGATATTATAGATGTTACTGATCCAAAAGGGAAAAAAGTAAATACTATTGTATGGGGTAAAAACTATGATGAAAAAAATCCAATTCAAACTATTGTTAAATTGATTTTTGAAATCGTAAAAAAAGAAACAAAAAATTATCATGAAGATGATAGTAATATTGTAGAAGCAATTATTGAATTAGCAATTTTAAATGAATTTGCAACAAGAATGTCGAAAGTTAGTAATTATCTAACTGGTAATAATACATTAATTTATTTAAAAAAACAAATTTATCCTTATTGGTTAATGTATTTAGGAGTAGCAGAAAAAGATTTTCAAACTTATATGAGTCGTGATAATATTATTTTTGATACTTCTAAATATCCTTATGAAAAGCAATTAAAAAAATTAGATTTATATGGATTTATAGATTTCTGTATTAGAAATAAAAAATATATTTTAAAAACTAATGAATTAGAAATTATATAATAAGTTAAATTTAACTTATTTTTCTAAGGGGGAAAATAGATGGATGCAAAAATAAAAATATTACTAGATAAAATTAATTATAGTCAAGAAAAATATAGTTTTTTTTCTAATGCTAAATTATTAAAAATAGTAGTTAATCAAAAAAAATCTAGTTGGACTATTTTCATTGAAAATGATATTTATTTTCCTCTTGATATATTAGAGGAATTAGAAGAAAAGATTAGTCTTTTAGATCCTAATACAAAATCCTTTAATATTATTTATCATATCAAAAATAAAGATAATTCTTATTTATTAGAGTATTATCCATACTTATTAAGTAAATTAAAAAATGATTTAGTAGTTTTAGAAATATATAAGGAATGTTTGACTTATGAAGATAATAAATTATTACTTGTAGTATCTAATACTATTGAAGAAACTAAGTTACAAAGTTGTCTTGATAAAATTCAAGATTTTTATAAAAAGTTTGAATATGATGAACTAATTTCAATTATAATTAGAAAAGATGAACATATTTTAGAAAATATTAAAGCAGATTTGGAAAAAAGTATTAATATTAAGGATATGGAATCTTCTGTTACTAAAGAAAAAGTTCAGAAAAAACAAACTTTTAAAAGAGAAAAAGATCCAAATAGTATTTTAGGTCGAACTATTCAAGATAATCCAATTAAAATTAAAACTTTATTAGGTGAAGATAATAATGTAGTAGTAGAAGCTTATATTTTTGGGGTTGATTATTTTGAATCTAGTAAAACTGATTTTAAGATTATTACATTGAAAATTACTGATTATTCAGATAGTATTTATTGTAAAGTTTTTATTCGTGATGACGATGAATATAAAAGATTGCAAAAGGAATTAAAAGAAGGCGTTTGGATTAAAATTAGAGGTTATACTAAGAATGATGCTTTTGCTAAAGAATTGGTTTTAAATGCTAGAGATATTATTAAAATTGAACATCAAGATGAAGATATTCAAGATAAAGCTTTAGAAAAAAGAGTTGAACTTCATGCTCATACTAAGATGAGTCAAATGGATGGTTTATGTGATGATGAAAAATTATTGAAACAAGCTATTAAGTGGGGGCATAAAGCTATTGCTATTACTGATCATAATGGTGTTCAAGCATTTCCTCATATCTTTAATTTTGTAACATCTTATAATAAAAAACTTGCAGAGGGTGAACAACCTTTTAAAGCTATTTATGGTACAGAACTTACATTAATTGATGATAGTGTAAATATTGTAATACGACCTAATGATAAAAATTTACTTGAGCAAACTTATGTTGTATTTGACCTTGAAACAACAGGATTTAATGCAGGTGGTGCTGATTCTATTATTGAAATTGGGGCAGTAAAAATTAGGAACGGTGAAATTTTAGAAAAATATGATGAATTAATTAATCCTGGCAGAAAATTGCCTCAAAAAATTATCGATGTTACTAATATCACTGATGATATGTTAGAAGATAAAGATACAGAAGAAGCAGCTTTTAAAAGATTTATTGCTTGGGTTGGAGATTTGCCAATGGTTGCCCATAATGCTAAATTTGATGTTTCTTTTGTTGAAATGGCTTATAAAAAATATAATCTAGGAACATTTGAAAATGCTGTTATTGATACTTTAGAACTTTCTAGGACTTTAGATAATAACTATGCACGTCATTCATTATCTGCATTAGTTAAAAGATATAATGTTCCTTGGGATGAAGAATCTCATCATCGTGGTGATTACGATGCTTTAGGTACTGCACTTGTATTTCATAAAATGTTAGAAAAACTAGATAATCGTCATATTGAAAATATGAATCAACTAGATCAATTAGTATCAAAAGATGAAATTCATAAATATGGACGTAGTTATCATGTTAATATTTTAGTTAAAAATAAAGTAGGTTTAAAAAATTTATTTAAATTGGTATCATTAGCTAATACAACATATTTATATAAAACTCCAAGAATTCTTCGTAGTGAAATTGAAAAAAATAGAGAAGGTTTATTAATTGGTAGTGGTTGTTATGAAAGTGAAGTATTTATCGAAGCAAGAAGCAAAAGTGAAGATGAACTTTCGAATATTATTAGATTTTATGATTATGTAGAAGTTCAACCAATTGAGTGCTATAATCATTTAATTCAAACAGGAGATTTTGCTAATGAAGTAGAACTTGCTGCACATTTACAAAAAATTATTCGTGTTACTGAAGAAGCTGGAAAATATATTGTAGCTACAGGTGATGTTCATCATATTAAAAAAGATGATAAAATTTATCGTGAAATAATTGTCAATCAAAAAGTACCTGGAGGTGGACGACATCCTTTAGCAAGAAATAATATCAAAGAAATTCCTTCTAATCATTTTCGTACTACAGATGAAATGCTAGATAATTTTAAATTTCTAAATGATCAAGAATTAATTCATCGCTTAGTAATAGATAATCCAAATAAAATAGCCGATATGATTGAAATAATAGAAGTTATTATTGATACAGGTGGAATTCCATTTTCTCCACGCGTAAAAAGTGATGATGGTTCTACGTATTTGGATTGTCCAACTGTCGTAACAGATCTTGTATATACAAAGGCAAAAGATTGGTATGGAGAAGTTTTACCATATTCTATTGAAGAACGTATTGCAACAGAATTATATGGAGATATTGTTTTAAAAAGTATTAAAGAAAAACTAAAAAGTAAAAATTTACCTCAAGAAGAATTAGATAAACAAGCATATGATAATTTACATAAAGTTATCTTACAAGGCTTTGATGCAGTTAAAGAGGTAGTTAGAGAGTATCTTAAAACTACAAGTGATGAAGAACTTGATGAAGAAACATTAGATAAGCAATTAAATAAAGTCTTAGGTGGAATAATTGGTGGTGGCTTTGATCCGATTTATTTGATAGCACAACGTTTAGTTAAACATTCTAATGATGAAGGTTATTTAGTTGGTTCTCGTGGTTCTGTTGGTTCTAGTTTCGTTGCAACCATGATGGGAATTACAGAAGTTAATCCTTTAGCGGCTCATTACCGTTGTAGTAAATGTAAAAAAAGTATTTTTGATGATGAAGAAGGCAATCCTTTAGGTGCTACTTATTCTTGTGGTTTTGATTTGCCTGATAAATTATGTCCTGATTGTAATATTCCAATGATTAAAGATGGTCAAGATATGCCTTTTGCTACATTCTTAGGTTTTAATGCCGATAAAGTACCTGATATTGATTTGAATTTTTCTGATTTAAATCAAGCAAGCGCACATGCTTATACAAAAGTATTATTTGGTGAAAATAATGTATATCGTGCTGGTACTATTGGTACAGTTGCCGATAAAACAGCATTTGGATTTGTAAAAGGATATTGTGAAGAACATGGTATAACTGATATGAGAACTGCTGAAATAGAGCGTTTAGCTATTGGTTGTACTGGTGTAAAAAGAACTACAGGTCAGCATCCAGGAGGTATTGTTGTTATTCCTGATTATATGGATGTATATGATTTTACTCCTTTTCAATATCCTGCTGAGGATATAACAGCAGAGTGGAAGACTACTCATTTTGATTATCATGCTATTGATCAATGTGTTTTAAAATTAGATATTTTAGGACATTCGGATCCTACACAACTTCGTTTAATTCAACTTCAATCTAATACAGATATTATGAAAGTTCCTATGGATGATAAAGAAACTATGAGTATCTTTACTTCTACTAAAGCTTTAGGTGTTACTACTGATCAAATATTATGTAATACAGGAACTTTAGGAATCCCTGAATTTGGAACATCATTTACAATAAAATTAGTAGAAGATACAAAACCTAAAACTTTTGCTGAACTTGTAAAAATTTCAGGATTATCACATGGGACTGATGTTTGGCTTGGAAATGCTCAAGAATTAATTCAAAATAATGTAGTGCCATTTAAAGAAACAATAGGCTGTCGTGATGATATAATGGTTTATTTAATGTATCATGGCGTTGTTCCTATTAAAGCATTTAAAATTATGGAATTTGTTCGTAAAGGTAGAGCTTCAAAAGATCCAGAGACTTGGAAAACACACGTTGAAACTATGAAAGAAGCAAATATTCCAGAATGGTTTATTAATTCTTGTGCCAAAATTAAGTACATGTTCCCAAAAGCTCATGCTGCTGCTTATGTTATTAGTGCTTTTAGAATTGCTTGGTATAAAGTTCATATGCCTGTATATTTTTATGCTTCTTGGTATTCATCAAAAGCAACTGATGTTGATATTGAAACAATGATAAAAGGTTATGATAGTATTAAACAAAAAATATTAGATATTCAAGCTAAAGGTTATGAAGCTACAAATAAAGAAAATGGTCAATCTGAAAGTTTAAAAGTAGCTTTAGAAGCAACAGCTCGAGGTATGAAATTTTTAAATATTGACTTATATAAAAGTGATGCTACTATTTGGCTTGTTAATAGTGACAATGAAATTTATCCACCATTTAATGCTATTGATGGACTTGGAGATACTGTTGCTAAAAATATTGTAAAAGAAAGAGAAGAAAAACCATTTTTAAGTATTGAAGATATTCAAATTAGAGGAAAAGTTTCTAAAACTTTAATTGATAAAATGATCTCCATGGGTATTTTAGATCAATTACCTGATTCTAATCAGCTATCATTATTTTAGGAGGCTAACTATAATAAGTCAAGAATTTTTTAATAGTTTATCATAAATGGAAAAGAATCCCACGCCAAAAAGATTTCACAAAAGTGAAATTTAGAAAAAATTGATAAAATCAATTAT
>CANRPE010000033.1 GCA_947632405.1 uncultured Bacilli bacterium
GAGATATTATACACTATAAACTTAGGTATAATTTTAACTAATGATAAGGTATAATTTTAAAAAAGGATTAACAAAAAATAAAAAAACATTTGACTTTTTAAGTGAAATGTTATAGAATATCTTTACGAAAGGAGACAACTATATTAAAAAAATACTGGTTGTCTTTTTCTTTTTGTATTTGGAGAGAATCATATATGGGGCAATATTTTACAAATGAAAAACTACCAAGTAATGTTAATAAAATAAATTGTATAGTAAGGAATAATAAATTTATCTTTTTAACAGATAATGGTGTTTTTTCAAAGGAAGGACTAGACTTTGGCAGTAGACTTCTACTTGAATCCATCCCGCTTGTAGAAGTTGGAGCCAAAGTTTTAGATATGGGTTGTGGTTATGGTGCGTTTGGTATTATCATTCAAAAATTAACAAATGCTTCTGTTGATATGGTAGATGTTAATTTGCGTGCGATACATTTAGCTAAAAGAAATATCAAGGAAAATGGGTGTAGTAATATCTTAGTATTTGAAAGTAACTGTTATTCAAATATAACTCAAAAATATAATACAATTATTACTAATCCACCAATACGTGCTGGTAAAAAAATTGTTTATGAAATTCTGATGAATGCAAAAAAATATTTAGAAGTAGATGGTAACTTGTTTTTGGTAATTCGTAAAGAGCAAGGTGCTAAATCGATAATATCCGACTTAAAAAAGGAGTATAATGTTGAGATATTAGAAAAAGAAAAAGGATTTTTCGTATTAAAATGTACTTTTTAGTTGACTTGTTTACAAATTTATGTTATTAATATAAATTGGCAACGTGTTATTTTTAATACGATTTTGTTCTTTAAAAATTATATTGTTTGGGGTGAAAAATGTGGCGTATAAGATTGTAAAATGTGGTGACCACCGAGAAAGAAGAAATTTCTCAAAAATAAGAAATACATATGAATTAAAGGATTTACTAGAAATTCAGAAAAAGTCATATAATTGGTTTATAGAAACAGGTATTAAAGAAGTATTTGAAGATTTATTTCCAGTAGAAAATTTCTCTGGAACTTTATCACTTGAATTTGGAGATTATCATTTTGATGAACCTAGATATTCTATTAAAGAAAGTAAAGATAGAGAATCTACTTTTTCAGCTCCTTTAAAAGTAGAAGTTCGTCTTTTTAATCGTGAAACAGGAGAAGTTAAGGAACAAGAAATTTTCATGGGTGATATGCCTATTATGACAGATAGTGGAACATTTATTGTTAATGGTGCAGAACGTGTTATTGTTTCTCAACTTGTTCGTTCTCCTAGTGTTTATTTTAATCGTGAAATAGATAAAAATGGACGAGAATTAATTACATCTCAAATTATACCTACACGTGGTACATGGTTAGAATTTGAAACAGATGCTAGAGATGTACTTTATGTTAGAATAGATAGAACAAGAAAAGTAACTCTTACAACTCTTTTAAGAGCATTTGGATTATCTAGTGATAATGAAATCTTTAAAATGTTTGGAGAAGACGATTATTTAAAAAATACAATTGCTAAAGATTCTACTAAAAATACAGATGAAGCTTTAATTGAAATTTATGAAAAACTAAGACCAGGGGAACCAGCTACTCTTGATTCATCTAAAAATCAAATTATTACTAGATTTTTTGATGAATTTAGATATGATTTAGCTCGTGTTGGACGTTATAAATTTAATCGTAAATTAAATATTGTTGATCGTTTACTTGGACAAACATTAGCAGAAGATATTGTTGTTGATAAAAAAGTTATATTAGAAAAAGGAACTGTATTTACAAAGGCAATATTAGAAGATAATAAAGAAATATTTGCTAATGGATATGGAGTAGTTGAAGTAAAAGTAAATGAAGAATTAGATACTTATAATAAAGTTCAAGAAATTAAAGTTTATGATCCAAACGATAAAAAGAAAAAAATTACTATTATTGGTAATGATCAAACAATAGATGAAAAACGTCTTACTATTTCAGATGTATATGCTTCTGTTTCATATTATTTAAATTTATTACATGGTATTGGTAATTTTGATGAAATTGATCATTTAGGTAATAGACGTATTCGTCAAGTTGGAGAACTTTTACAAAATCAATTTAGAATTGGTGTTTCTCGTATGGAACGTGTTATTCGTGAAAGAATGACTACACAAGAAATGGAAGAAGTAACACCAAAAACTTTAATTAATATAAGACCAGTAACAGCTGCTATGAAAGAATTCTTTGGTTCATCTCAACTTTCTCAATTTATGGATCAAACTAATCCAATTGCAGAACTTACAAATAAACGTCGTTTATCTGCATTAGGACCTGGAGGACTTTCTAGAGATCGTGCTGGAGTAGAAGTAAGAGATGTTAATACATCTCATTATGGTAGAATTTGTCCAATTGAATCACCAGAAGGACCTAATATTGGACTTATTACTTCTTTAGCAAGTTATGCAAAAATTGATGATTATGGATTTATTATGACTCCATATCGTAAAGTTGAAAATTGTAAAATTACAGATACTGTTGAATATTTAACTGCTGATGAAGAATCAGATTATATTATTTCACAATCTACAGTAGCTACTGATAAAAATAATGTTATTATTGATGAACAAGTAAATGCTAGACTTCGTGGTGAAAATATTTTAGCAAAACCTGAACAAGTAGATTATATTGATGTATCACCACAACAAGTTGTTTCTGTTACAACAAGTTGTATTCCATTCCTTGAACATGATGATGCAACTCGTGCTTTAATGGGAGCTAATATGCAACGTCAAGCAATGCCTTTAATTAAAACAGAAGCTCCATTTGTTGGAACTGGTGTTGAACATATTGCTGCAAAAGATTCAGGTGTATGTATTGTTGCTAAAGCAGATGGTATCGTTGAATATGCTGATGCTAAAAAAATAGTTGTTAAAAATGCTAAGGGCAAAGATACTTATTACCTATCAAATTTTGAACTTGCTAATGCTGGTATTTGTAATCATCAAAGACCAATAGTTAAAGTTGGCGATAAAGTTGTTGCAGGTAAAACTATCCTTGCAGATGGTAATTCTACAGATAAAGGAGAACTTGCTTTAGGTAAAAATATGGTAGTTGCATTTATGACATTTAATGGTTACAACTATGAAGATGCTGTTATCTTAAATGAAAATTTAGTTAAAGATGATAAATTAACTTCACTTCACTTAGAGGATTACGAAATGCAATGTCGTGAAACAAAATTAGGACCAGAAGAAATTACAAGAGATATTCCTAATGTTAGTGAAGAATCAAGGAAAAACTTAGATGAAAATGGTATTATTACTATTGGTACAGAAGTAAAAGAAGGAGATATCTTAGTTGGTAAAGTAACACCTAAAGGTATGGCAGAACTTACTTCAGAAGAAAAATTATTACATGCTATCTTTGGAGAAAAAACACGTGAAGTTCGTGATACTTCATTACGTGTTCCACATGGTGGAGATGGTATTGTCCATGATATCAAAATATATTCTCGTAAAGATAATGATGAATTGCCAGCTGGAGTATCTAAAGTAATTCGTGTTTATATAATTCAAAAACGTAAAATTCAAGTTGGAGATAAAATGTCTGGACGTCATGGTAATAAAGGTGTTATTTCCCTTATCTTACCAGAAGAAGATATGCCATATTTACCAGATGGAACTCCAGTAGATATTATGCTTAATCCACAAGGTGTTCCTTCACGTATGAACTTAGGACAAATTCTTGAATTGCACATGGGTATGGCAGCTAAAAAATTAGGTGTTCATGTAGCAACTCCAGTATTTGATGGAGCTCATATTGAAGATATCGAAGCTATGATGAAAGAAGCAGGAATGGATGCTGATGGTAAAACAGTATTATATGATGGTCGTACAGGTGAACCATTTGATAATCGTATTGCTGTTGGTGTTATGTATATGATTAAATTACATCATATGGTAGATGACAAATTACATGCAAGATCAACAGGACCTTATTCATTAGTTACTCAACAACCTCTTGGTGGTAAAGCTCAATTTGGTGGTCAAAGATTTGGTGAAATGGAAGTTTGGGCACTTTATGCTTATGGTGCAGCTCATACTTTACAAGAAATCTTAACAGTAAAATCTGATGATGTTGTTGGTCGTGTTAAAGTCTATGAATCTATAGTTAAAGGACAACAAATCGATCAAGCTGGAGTACCTGAATCGTTTAGAGTATTAATGAAAGAATTCCAAGCATTAGGTCTTGATATTTCAATTATTAACGATAAAGGAGAAAATTTACAGTTAAAAGAAATAGAAGATGCTGAAGATGATGATACAAAACCATCAATAGATTCAATTGATTCTCCAGCAGTACCAATTCCAAATTCTGATGATAGTGATACTATAGAAGAAGAACAAGAAACTATTATAGAAGTAGAAGCAGAGGAAGGAGCTGATCTTTAATGATAGAAGTAAATAAGTTTGAAGCATTAAAAATTGGTATTGCTTCTTCTGATAAAATTCGTGAATGGTCTTATGGAGAAGTTAAAAAGCCAGAAACAATTAATTATCGTACACTTCGTCCAGAACGTGATGGTTTGTATTGTGAAAAAATATTTGGACCTACAAAAGATTTTGAATGTGCTTGCGGTAAATACAAAAGAGTACGTTATAAAAACATTGTCTGTGATCGATGCGGAGTAGAAGTTACTCGTAGTAAAGTACGTCGTGAACGCATGGGACATATTGAATTAGCATCACCAGTATCTCACATTTGGTTCTTTAAAGGTGTTCCATCTCGCATGGGTTTAGTTTTGGATATGAGTCCAAGAGATCTAGAAGAAGTATTATATTTTGTTAGTTATGTTGTTATTGATAAAGGAAATGTTCCATTAGAAAATAAACAAACTTTATCAGAAAAAGAGTACCGTGCTTATTATGAAAAATATGGTAATAATTTTAAAGTAGGCATGGGTGCAGAAGCAATTAAAGAATTATTAAAAAAGGTTGATTTAAAAAAAGAAATCGATGAAATTCAAAAAGAGTTAGAAACAGCTCAAGGTCAAAAAAGAACAAGATTATTAAAAAGACTTGATGTACTTAATGCATTTTATCAATCAGGACAAAAACCAGAATGGATGATTATGGATGTAATTCCAGTTATTCCTCCAGATATTCGTCCAATGATTCAATTAGATGGTGGTCGTTTTGCTACTAGTGATTTAAATGATTTATATAGACGTGTTATTAATCGTAATAATCGTTTGAAAAAATTAATTGATTTAGGTGCACCTGGTATTATCATTCAAAATGAAAAACGTATGTTACAAGAAGCTGTTGATGCATTGTTTGATAATGGTAGACGTGGTAGAAGTGTAACAGGAGCAGGAAATCGTCCTTTAAAATCTCTTTCTAGTATGTTAAAAGGAAAACAAGGTCGCTTTAGACAAAACTTACTTGGTAAACGTGTTGATTATTCTGGACGTTCTGTTATTGTAGTAGGACCTAGTTTAAAAATGTATCAATGTGGAATTCCAAAAGAAATGGCATTAGAATTATTTAAACCACATGTAATTCATGGTTTAGTATCAAAAGATATTGCACATAATATAAAGGCTGCAAAAAGATTAATTGAAAATCAAGATCCTGTAGTTTGGGATATTGTTGAAGAAGTAATCAAAGAGCATCCAGTATTACTTAACCGTGCACCAACTTTACATAGACTTGGTATTCAAGCATTTGAACCAGTTTTAGTTGGTGGAAAAGCTATCAGATTACATCCACTTGTATGTCCAGCTTTTAATGCCGACTTCGATGGAGATCAAATGGCTGTCCATGTACCATTATCAGAAGAAGCTCAAGCAGAAGCTAGACTATTAATGTTAGGTTCTAATAATATTCTTCATCCAAAAAGTGGAGATCCAATCGTTACTCCTTCTCAAGATATGGTTTTAGGTAATTACTATATTACAATGGAAAAAGAAGGTAAAGAAGGAGAAGGTAGAGTATTTAAAAATGAAAATGAAGCTTTGATGGCTTATGAACGTAAGGAAATTACTTTACATACACGTATTGCTATACCAGTAGATTCTTTTAGACATAAATTATTTACTGATGAACAAAAAGGTAAGTATTTAGTAACTACAGTAGGTAAAATTAAATTTAATGAAGTATTACCTGATTCTTTTGCATACGTAAATGAACCAACAGATGAAAATATTCAAAGTATTACTCCTAACAAATACTTTATTGAAAAAGGAAAAAATATTCCTGAAGAAATTAAGAAAATGCCTTTAGTAAAACCTTTTGCTAAGGGAACTTTAGAAAAAATAATTGCTCAAGTATTTAAACGTTATAAAACAACTGAAACTTCAGAAATGCTTGATAAATTAAAAGATTTAGGTTTCTATTATTCAACAATTGCAGGTATTACTGTTAGTATGGCTGATGTTGAAACAAGTAAGCATAAGGAAGAAATAGTAGCAGAAAGTCAAAAAATAGTTGATAAAATTAATAAACAATATAAAAAGGGTTTAATTACAGAAGAAGAAAGATTTAGTAAAGTAATTGAAACATGGAATACAGCAAAAGATAAAGTACAAGCAGAGCTTGAAGAAATATCAAATAGTGATATGGATAATCCAATCTTCATGATGATGCATTCTAAAGCTCGTGGTAATATTTCAAACTTTACTCAAGTTGCTGGTATGCGTGGTATCATGGCAAAACCTTCTGGAGAATCTGTAGAAATTCCAGTTCTTTCAAACTTCAAGGAAGGATTGTCAGTTGCTGAATTCTTCTTATCTACACATGGAGCTAGAAAAGGTAGTGCTGATACAGCTTTGAAAACAGCTGATTCAGGATACTTAACAAGACGTTTAGTTGATGTCAGTCAAGATATGATTATTAGAGAAGAAGATTGTGGTACAGATCAAGGTGTTGTAGTAAGTGACTTTATTAATGAAAAAACAGGTGCTGTTATTGAAAGCTTAAGAGATAGAATTGTTGGTCGTTTTGCAAACAAAAAGATTATTCATCCAGAAACTAAGAAAGTAATAGTAGAACGCTTAGAAATGATTACAGAATCTATTGCTGATAAAATAATAGATGCAGGAATTAAAGAAGTAGAAATACGTACTATTTTAACATGTAATACTAATAATGGTTTATGTCAAAAATGTTATGGTCGTAATCTAGCAACAGGTAATCTTGTAGAAATTGGAGAAGCTGTTGGTGTTATGGCAGCTCAATCAATTGGTGAACCTGGTACTCAGCTTACTATGCGTACATTCCATACTGGTGGTGTTGCTGGTGGAGAAGATATTACTCAAGGTCTTCCTCGTGTTCAAGAATTATTTGAGGCACGTAATCCAAAAGGTAAAGCAACTATAGCTGAGATTGATGGTAAAATTACTAAGATTAAAGAAGATCATGGTAAATTTAAAATTAGTATTACTAATAAACTAGAAACAAAAGAACATGTATCTAACTATGGAGCTAAATTATGTGTTGAAAAAGGTGATGAAGTTGTTTGTGGAGATAAGTTAACTGAAGGAGCAATTAGTCCTAAAGAATTACTTGCAGTAACTGATCCAATTACTACACAACAATACATTCTAAAAGAAGTTCAACATACATATCGTTCTCAAGGTGTTGATATTTCAGATAAACATATCGAAGTAATAGCACGTCGAATGATTTCAAAAATTAGAATTGTTGAATCAGGAGATACAAAATTCTTACCTGGCTCACTTGTTAATTTCCGTGAATTTACTGAAGGAAATAAAGAATCAATTATAAAAGGTAAGAAACCAGCTCTTGGTAAACCAGTATTACTTGGTATTACAAAAGCATCTCTTGAAACAGATTCATTCTTATCAGCAGCATCTTTCCAAGAAACTACAAGAATTTTAACAGATGCCGCTATCAAAGGTAAAATTGATACTTTAGAGGGATTAAAAGAAAATGTTATTATCGGTAAATTAATACCAGCAGGTACTGGTAGTAAAAGATATTCTAATATTTCATATGATTTAGAAAAAGAATTTATTGATGAAGAACCATTAGATAGATTAGAGGATCAATTTATGGAATAGGATTTTTCCTATTCTTTTTTTTGATATTTTGGAATAAATTATTGACAATATCATAATATAATGATATAGTAATTACGCTGATAAAAAAGCTTTGCTTTATAGCAAAGTTTTATTTAGAGAGTAATATGATACACCTGGATATGTGTAAAGAAAGGAGAGTTATTTAATGCCTACAATAAACCAATTAGTTCACAATAAACGTGGTAAAAAGGTAAGAAAGAGTAAAGCACCAGTACTTGGTGTAGGTTTAAATACAATTAGAAAAAAAACAACTGAAGTAAATTCACCTCAAAAACGTGGAGTATGTACACGTGTTGGTACTAAAACTCCTAAGAAACCAAACTCAGCATTACGTAAATATGCTCGTGTTCGTTTATCTAATGGAAAAGAAGTAGATACTTATATTCCTGGAATTGGACATAACTTACAAGAACATAGTGTTGTATTAATTCGTGGTGGACGTGTTAAAGATCTAATCGGTGTTCGTTATCATGTAGTTCGCGGAACACTTGATACAGCAGGAGTAAAAGATCGTAAACAAGGTCGTAGTAAATATGGTGCTAAAAAACCAAAAAATTAGGAAGAAAAAATAGAAGAAGGGAGGAAATTTAAATGCGTAAGAGACGTGCAGAAAAAAGAGATGTTTTACCAGATCCAATATATAAGTCAAAAATTGTTACAAAATTAATTAATACAATTATGTGTGATGGTAAAAAAGGAACAGCTCAATCAATAGTTTATGAAGCATTTGAAATTGTAAAAACAAAAACTGGTAGTGATCCATTAGAAATTTTTAATAAAGCTATGGAAAACATTAAACCAGCACTTGAAGTTAAATCTCGTCGTGTAGGAGGATCTAACTATCAAGTACCTATCGAAGTATCACCAGCAAGAAGTCAAGCATTAGGCCTTAGATGGCTAGTTAAATATTCTCGTGAACGTGGTGGTAAAGGAATGGCTGAAAATTTAGCCAATGAGATAATTGATGCATCAAATGGTACAGGTGCAGCAGTTAAAAAACGTGAAGATACTCATAGAATGGCAGAAGCTAATAAAGCTTTCGCTCATTATAGATGGTAGGAAAGGAATAAATTATGGCAAGAGATACGTCTTTAGAAAAGACAAGAAATATCGGAATCATGGCTCATATTGATGCAGGAAAAACTACAACAACAGAGCGTGTATTATTTCATACTGGTGTTACTCATAAAATAGGAGAAACACACGACGGTGAATCTCAAATGGACTGGATGGCACAAGAACAAGAACGTGGTATAACAATAACATCAGCTGCTACTACAGCTCATTGGAAAGGATATCGTTTAAATATTATTGATACTCCAGGACATGTTGACTTTACTATTGAAGTTAGTCGTAGTCTTCGTGTATTAGATGGATCCGTTGCATTAATTGATGCTCAAGCAGGAGTAGAACCACAAACTGAAACTGTTTGGAGACAAGCATCAGAATTTAAAGTACCTCGTATTATCTTTGCAAATAAAATGGATAAAATGGGTGCAAACTTTGAATATAGCTTAAAGACTATTGATGAACGTTTAGGTGTTAATGCTAAACCAATCGAATGGCCAATTGGGGCAGAATCAGACTTTAACGGTGTAATCGATTTAGTTACAATGAAAGCATATAAATATGATGGAGAACAAGCAGAAAATCCTGAAGAAATTGAAATTCCATCTGATTTGAAAGATATAGCTGAAACAAAACGTGCAGAATTAATAGAAGCAGTAGCTGAATTTGATGATGATATGATGATGACATATTTGGATGGTGGAGAAGTTAGTATCGAAATGATTAAAAAGGCAATTCGTACTGGAACTTTAAAAGCAGAATTTTTCCCAGTTATGTGTGGTACTGCTTTAGGTAATATGGGTATTAAATTATTGCTTGATGCAGTAATTGATTATTTACCAAGTCCACTTGATATTCCATCAATTAAAGGTACAGATTTAAATGGTAATCCATGTGAAAGACATCCAAGTGATAGTGAACCTTTTAGTGCATTAGCATTTAAAGTTATGACTGATCCATTTGTTGGACGTTTAACATTCTTTAGAGTTTATTCAGGACACTTATCAAGTGGTTCTTATGTATTAAATTCAACAAAAGATTCAAAAGAAAGAATTGGTCGTATTTTACAAATGCATGCAAATAACCGTAAAGAAATTACAGATGTATATACAGGTGATATTGCAGCTGCAGTAGGTCTTAAAAATACTACAACTGGAGATACATTATGTGATGAAAAAAGTCCAGTAATTTTAGAGAGTTTAGTAGTTCCAGAACCAGTTATTCAATTAGCTGTAGAACCAAAATCTAAAGCTGATCAAGATAAAATGGCTCTTGCATTACAAAAACTAGCAGAAGAAGATCCTACATTTAAAGTTCATACAGATCATGAAACAGGTCAAACTGTTATTGCTGGTATGGGAGAATTACATTTGGATGTTTTAGTAGATCGTATGAAACGTGAATTTAATGTTGAAGCAAATGTAGGTGCTCCACAAGTTGCTTATCGTGAAACAATTAAGCAAACAGCTGAATGCGAAGGTAAATATATTAAACAATCAGGTGGACGTGGACAATATGGACATGTTTGGGTTAAATTTGAACCAAATCCTGATAAAGGTTATGAATTTGTTGACGAAATCGTTGGTGGTGTTGTTCCTCGTGAATATATTCCAGTTGTTGATAAAGGATTGCAAGAAGCATTACAAACTGGTGTTCTTGCTGGCTATCCAATGATAGATGTTAAAGCAACATTATATGATGGTTCATATCATGATGTTGATTCTAATGAAATGGCATTTAAAATAGCAGCTAGTCTAGCTCTAAAAGAAGCTAAAAATAAATGTAATCCAGTTTTACTTGAACCAATTATGAAAGTTGATGTAACAACTCCAGAAGAATATTTTGGAAATGTTATGGGAGATTTAACTGCTAGACGTGGTAAACCACTTGGTCAAGAATCACAAGGAAATGCTGTTAAATTAAGTGCTATGGTTCCACTTTCTGAAATGTTTGGATATGCTACAAATCTTCGTTCTAATACGCAAGGTAGAGCAACATTCATTATGATTTTTGATCATTATGAAGAAGTTCCAAGAAACATTGCAGAAGAAATAATTAAAAAGAGTGGAAATTAATAAAAAGTTATCAAAATAGTTGAAAATTATTCAATTATTAGATAAAATAGATTTTGTAATAAATAAAGGAGGAAAAAAATTATGGCAAAAGAAAAATTTGATCGTTCAAAACCACATGTTAACATTGGTACTATTGGACACGTAGATCATGGAAAAACAACAACAACTGCTGCTATTACTAAAGTTTTAGCTGGTAAAAATGGTAATCAAGCTGTAGAATTTGAAAATATTGATAAAGCACCAGAAGAAAGAGAACGTGGTATTACTATCAATACTGCTCATGTAGAATACAGTACTGATAAGAGACATTATGCTCATGTTGATTGTCCAGGACATGCTGATTATGTTAAAAACATGATTACAGGTGCTGCTCAAATGGATGGAGCAATCTTAGTTATTGCTGCTACTGATGGACCAATGGCACAAACTCGTGAACATATCTTACTTGCTCGTCAAGTTGGAGTACCTAAAATGGTAGTATTCATGAATAAATGTGATATGGTTGACGATCCAGAATTACTAGATTTAGTAGAAATGGAAATTCGTGATTTATTAAACGAATATGGATTTGAAGGAGACGATACTCCTGTAATTCGTGGTTCTGCATTAAAAGCACTTGAAGGAGATCCAACATGGACTGCTAAGATTGAAGAATTAATGAATGCAGTAGATGAATGGATTCCAACTCCTGCAAGAGATAATGATAAACCATTCTTAATGAGTATTGAAGATGTATTTACAATCACAGGACGTGGTACTGTTGTTACAGGACGTGTTGAACGTGGTAAATTAAATCTTAACGATGAAGTTGAAATTGTTGGTATCAGAGATACTCAAAAAACAGTTGTTACTGGAATTGAAATGTTCCGTAAACAATTAGACTACGCTGAAGCAGGAGATAATGCTGGTGTATTATTACGTGGTATTGCTCGTGAAGATGTTGAACGTGGTCAAGTTCTAGCTAAACCTGGTTCAGTTACACCTCACCATAAATTCAAAGCTGCAGTATACGTACTAAGCAAAGAAGAAGGTGGACGTCATACTCCATTCTTCAATAACTATCGTCCTCAATTCTATTTCAGAACTACAGATGTAACAGGTGTTATTACATTACCTGCTGGAGTTGAAATGGTTATGCCAGGTGATAATGTTGATATGGAAGTTGAATTAATTCATTCAATTGCTCTTGAAAATGGTACTAAGTTCTCTATCCGTGAAGGTGGACGTACTGTAGGTGCTGGTTCAGTTTCAGAAATAGTTGAATAATGATTCTAGAAAGAATTACACTTCGGTGTAATTTTTTTCTTGCAAAATTGCAAACGGGGGGGGGTATAATAATTTTAGATAAATAAAAATAGGTGATCTAGGATGATAAAGAGAAATTATAAATTTATATTAGGAATTATAGTAGGACTTTTAATAGCAGGAACAACAGTATATGCAGCAACTATAATATCAAGTATAAATGTAGGATATAGTAATGAAAATTCTAAGTTAGTAGCAGATAATGTTCAAGAAGCCATAGATGAAGTGTATGATAAAAGTTTTAATAAAGACTTAATAACAGCCTATGGATATAGTGAACAAGATCCAAAATGTATAAATGGAGAAGAAAAGACATGTGTAAAAACAGATTGTTATAAAAAAGGAAAAACATGTACTCAAGGAACAGTTATAAAATATTATGTCAAAGAAAATGAATATCATTATTTTTATGTATTAAGAGATGATGGCACTAAGATAACAATGCAACAAAGAGAAAATACAATAAGAAATATACCATGGCATGCAGAAAGTGATGACAATACAAAAGGACCAACTACAGTATTACCAGCATTAGAACAAGCAACTTCAACGTGGGTAAATGTAAATATAATAGAATACGAACCTGGAGTAACAACGTTATATGAAAACGCTTATACAGGATGTTCAATGACAGAAAATTATAAAATAAAATGCGAAACAAATACATACACAAATTCAGTATTAGGTAAAAGAACAGCACGGGCCAGAATGATAACAGCATTAGAAGCATCATCAACAGGATGTTTAGTTTATACTAATAATTTAAATAGAGGTTCGTGTCCAGACTGGATGCATAATTACTTACATCAATCCAAAAATTATGGAGGAAGTTATAATAATGACACAGTAAACGAAAATGGAGAGATTGATGCTGATTACTGGACTATGTCAGCATATTCTGATAAATCAACATATGCATGGTCTATACATCGAGCTGGACATATGGGAAGTAACTTTGAGTCTGTTACTTCTTCTTATGTAGGTGCACGCGCAGTAGTAGAAATAACCAAAACATAAATTGCACTTCGGTGTAATTTTTTTCTTGCAAAAACCAAAACGGGGGGGGGTATAATAGTCTTAGATAAATAAAAAATAGGTGGTCTAAGATGAGAGAAAAAATTAAAATAGTAGTATCATTTATATTAGGGGGAATAATTTTAGGAGGAATTGGAGTATACGCAGCAACTATAATCTCAAGCATAAATGTAGGTTATAGTAATGAAAACTCCAAGTTAGTGGCAACCAATGTTCAAGCAGCTATAGATGAAGTATATGATAAAAGTTTTAATAAAGACTTAATAACAGCCTATGAATATAGTGAAGAAGATCCAAAATGTATAAATGGAGAAGAAAAAACATGTGTAAAAACAGACTGTTATAAAAAAGGAAAAACATGTAAACAAGGAACAGTTATCAAATATTATGTAAATGATAGTGAATTTCATTACTTTTACGTTCTAAGAGATGATGGAACAACAATAACAATGCAACAACGAGAAAATACCATAAGAAATATACCATGGCATGCAGGAGCAAATGATAACAGCAAAGGACCAGATACAATCTTGCCACAATTAGAAGCAGCAACTTCAACATGGGTAAATGTAAATGTGTTAAACTATGAACCTGGAGTAACAACATTATATGAAAATTCATATACAGGATGTATATTTAATTCAGGTATTTCAGGAGATTATAAAATAAAATGCGAGAAGAACACATATACAAGTACAGTCTTAGGAACAAGAAAAGCAAGAGCAAGAATGATAACAGCCCAAGAAGCAGGAAGTACAGGCTGCTTAGTATGGAAAGATGGTTCAAAAGATAATCGAATAATACCGCCAAGTATAGATACTTTTAACAATAATACCTGTCCAGATTGGATGCATAACTATCTGAATAATTCAAAAAGTAAAGGTGGTAGTTACAATGATGATACACAAAATGAAAGTGGAGCATATAACTATGGTTATTGGACTATGTCATCTTACTCTGATGCAACTAGTAATGCGTGGTATGTGTATTATTCTGGTAATTTAGGAAGTACTGTTACTGCTGATAAAAATTATTGTGCGCGAGCAGTCGTAGAAATAACTAAATCATAAATTGCATTTCGGTGTAATTTCGTTAAATTAAGAGATAACTTACCAGTGATAAAGTAAGTTATCTTTATTTTTTTAAATTACCATAAAATAAGGATT
>CANRPE010000034.1 GCA_947632405.1 uncultured Bacilli bacterium
TCTGATAATGACTCCTTTTTATTAACTAAAAATAGTATTAGTGATTTTTACTCACCAACACTATTTATTATAGAACCGTTTTTAAAGAAAAACCAGCGCTTTTTTATAATTAAAAAATAATTTATTTTAATATAAAATTTACCAATATATGGAATTTATTAAAAATAAAGAATCTAGTATGTAATAAAAATGTTATATTTTATCAAACAATAATTCTAGATTGTTTTCATCAATACTAAAACTTGTGCCATGATCATGTATTTCGCCTTTTCTTTTTCCTGTCTTAAATATACCAATCCTAAATGTTACCTTAATTATTCCTTTTTCTAATAGTTTTGTAAATGTATCAAATCCCTTTAATTTATAATAATTATCATTTTTAAATTTTACATATAATTGATAGTGAGAATAGTAATTATCTACAGTTATATAACATAAATATTGTAATTTTCTCTCTAGTTTTTCTTTTAATAACTGAAATGACCAAGAAGTAAAAGTATCAATTATTTTTAAATTTTTATCATATATTAACAAATAAAGCTTTTCTTGATTTCTATCAACTTTTAATGTGAAGTATATACCATTATAAATATATGTAAGATTACCTTGTATAATTGTTTTATTTAAAATTTTAGTTTCTGGATTACTTTTATCAGGGTAACTATATAATTTATGTAATCGCTTAATTTCAAATAAATAGCTATCAGGTGTTGCACTGAAAAGTGTTATATTTTTTCTGATTGTTGATTTTTTAGTTTTAATTTCAATACCATTATAGTCTGGAATTTCAAAATTTTCTGAATGAATATTTAATAACTTTTCTAATTTGATACCAATAGCTCCAAAATTTTTATGGTCGCATGGAATCCAACCCATTTTTTTAATATTTTCCATTTCTATTTTTAACATATTCATTGAATTCATAAATTCACCTCTAAATATATAATAGAAAAAATATTAATTTTTTCTTTAAAATCTTTTATTTTTATTGTCTTCATGTTATAATTTTGTTATTGAATAAGAAGGTGCGTTATTATGCTAGGAAAAATTTCTGAAATAATTGATAATCAAGTTTTTATAAAATTATCTATTGATATTAATAATCAATCAAACTTAATTAACTTGCATGTTGTTTTTGAAGATGATTCAAAAAAAATAGTCGGCGAAATAGTAAATATTAATCAAACCCAGATGATTGTTAATATAGTCGGAGAGTTAAAAAATAATGTTTTTTTACCTGGATTTTCTTCTAAACCATCTTTTAGATCAACTGTAAGAATCATCACATTACAAGAACTTGAATGTATATTAGGAAAACAAATATCAAGTAATAATCAGACATTTTTTGGTTTTTCAAATATTTATCAAAATTATAAAATTCACGTAAATATCAATGATTTTTTTAGTAACCATTTTGCAATATTGGGAAATAGTGGTTCAGGTAAAAGCTGTACTGTTGCAAGTATAATTCAAAAATTATTTACTTCTACTTCAACTGTACCATTAAAATCAAATATATTTATATTTGATGCTTTTGGAGAATACACTAAAGCATTTAGTTCCCTAAAAAATAATAATATTGACATATTGTATAAAACATATACCACAAATACTAATTATGGTGATACTGATATTCTTAAAATTCCATTATGGTTATTAGATGTAGATGATTTAGCATTATTATTAGATGTTACCTCGCCAAATCAATTGCCAATTCTAGAAAAAACTTTAAAATTGATACCTGTTTTAGCAGGAGATAATCCTGAAGTTACTAAATATAAAAATGATATTATAGCACGAGCAATTGAAGATATATTATTAAGTGGTGCAACTTCAACTAAAATAAGAGATCAAATAACAGCAATTTTAACTAAATTTAATACAACAGAATTAAATTTGGAATCACAAATATCACAGCCAGGATATGTAAGAACTCTAAAGCAATGTTTATATATTGATAAAACTGGTAAATTCCAAGAAATAGAATTAGTTACTGAATTTATTAGAAGTTTTATTCATAAAGAATTTGATTTGGAACAAAGTAAAGATCATAAATTATGCTTTTATAATTTAAATGACTTAGAGGAAGCTTTGGAATTTGCTTTAATCTCAGAAGGAATTTTAAAAAGTGAAAAAGTATATGATAGTGCTAATGTATTAAGTGTTCGTCTTCATACTTTAGCTAATAGTAATAGTAAGGTATATTTTGAATATCCAAAATATATAGATAGAGATGGTTTTATTGCAGATTTATTAACAGATAAGCTTTCTGGAAATAAGTGCCAAATTATCAATTTTAATATTAATTATGTTGATGATCGTCTTGCTAAAGTATTAACTAAAATTTTATCTAAAATGTTATTTTCTTTAGCAGTAGAAAATGATGATAGAGGAAGTATGCCTTTCCATATATTAATAGAAGAAGCTCATCGTTATGTTCAAAAAGATAAGGACGTTGAAATTTTAGGATATAATATATTTGAAAGAATTGCTAAAGAGGGGCGTAAATATGGAATATTCATTGGGTTAATTACACAAAGACCATCAGAACTTTCTGATACAACTATATCACAGTGTTCAAATTTTATAATTTTAAGGACAATTCATCCAAAAGATTTAGAATATATCAAGAATATGGTTCCAAATATTTCTAGCGAAATTGTTCAGCAATTAAAAAGTCTTCAACCAGGTAACTGTATTGCATTTGGTAATGCATTTAAAGTTCCTATTTCAATGCATGTTGAATTTCCAAATCCAGCTCCAAATAGTAATAATGTTGATTTGACTTCGGTATGGTATGTGTAATAAGAAGATAATTTATTAAATTTTTCTTTGGTTTTTATAACAATTGTGATACAATAGTATTGATTAAGGTAGATTGTCAAAAACAATTAATAATAAATATAATGGAGGAGTTTGTATATGGCATTAGATAAATTAAAAAATTTATTTGTAGGAGAAGATGAAACAGTTGAACCAGTAGCAGAAGAAGAATATTATTCAACATCTAGAGATTCATATCAAGAAGAAAATGGTGCTGCAGGATCTAAAATGATTTTACTTGAACCTAGAGCATATTCTGAATCACAACAAATTGCAGATTATTTAAAATCTCGTAATGCAGTAGTTGTTAACTTAAAAAGAGTTACTCCTGATCAAGCAAAACGTATTGTAGATTTTTTGAGTGGAACATTATATGCAATTGGAGGAGATTTGCAAAAATTGGGTGGTGGAATATTTTTATGTACACCAAATAATGTAAACGTTGAAGGTAAAATAAGTGATGATACAGCAACTTCAACAAAATCAACACGCGGTAGTAAAAAAGAAGAAGACGATGAATTTAATTGGTAAAATTTAATTCATATTATGCTGAGGTGATTTCTGATGGAAAAATTCAGTTATGAAGCCAATGGATATAATCGTAGCGAAGTAAATAAATTTGTAGAGGAAGTTATTACAGAAACAGAAGGAATAATTTCAAAATGTAAGAGTCAAAAAAAAGAAATAGAAAACTTAAAAGAAGAATTGAAACGCTATCGTAATCTTGAAGTTTCATTAAAAGATGCAATAATTAGAGCAGAAGAAGCAGGCGATAATATTAAAAGAATGGCTAGAGAAGAATCTAATATGATTATTGCTGATGCTAAACATAATGCTAGTCGCATTGTTAATGAAGCTTTATTAAAAGCTGAAAAAATAGAAATCAAAGCAGAAAATATAGAAAATAATATGAAAATTTTTAAACGTAAATTAAAATTGATTATGGAACAGCAAATGGCTGTAATAGAAGAAATAGAAGTTTTAAAGTTAGATGATAATTAGAATTATCATCTTGTTTTTCTGAATATACTATGATATAGTATACAAAAAGCAAGTGCGAAAGACGTAATAATACAATTCTATAAAGAGAGCTTTTGTATTGGTGTAAAAAAGTTAGATAGTATTATTAAGATCACTTTCAAGTGCTCTTTAGGGATAAGCTAAAGACGGTTTCTCACGTTACGAGAATAAGTGTATAGTATAAACTATAAATTAAGATGGTACCACGGATTTACTTTCGCTCTTAAATTTATAGTTTTTTTTAATTAATGGAGATAGGAGGGAGTATTTATGCTTATTAATGTTATCATCTTAGTAATTGGATTTATTGTATTAGTTAAAGGAGCTGATTGGTTTGTTGATTCTGCTTCATCGTTAGCCTTAAACTTTCATTTGTCAAAAATGCTTATTGCACTTACTATTGTTGCATTTGGAACAAGTGCTCCTGAACTGGCAGTGTCAATAAAGTCATTTATTGTAAATAGTGGTGATATTGTTTTAGGAAATGTAATAGGAAGTAATATTTTAAATATTTTTCTTATATTAGGCATATGTAGTTGTATTCATACTTTAACAGTTAAAAATGCTACAGTAAAAAAAGAATTACCTATTACTATTTTAATTACCACATTAATTGTAGTATTAATGTCTGATAAGTTATTATCAAATACCATTTATAATAGTTTGACAAGATCTGATGGAATTATTATATTATTATTTTTCTTAGTATTTATTTATTATTTGTTTAGTTCAATGCGTAATAAAATAAGTGATGATGATGAAAAAGAAATTCCAAAATATGGAATATTAAAATCAATTATTTTTACTATTATTGGTATTGTTTGCTTAGTTTTAGGAAGTAGTGCAGTTGTTGATTCAGCAAGTTCTATTGCTAAGATTTTAGGTATCAGTGAAAAAATGATATCTCTTACAATTATTGCTTTAGGTACAAGTTTACCAGAATTAGTAACAAGCTCTATCGCAACAAAAAAAGGTGAATATGATATTGCGATTGGAAATGTTGTAGGTAGTAATATTTTTAATATGGGAATTGTCTTAGGATTACCATTGATGCTATTTGGAAATATTAGTAATTTTACTATTAATAATATTGATTTAATTACATTGTTTATTGCACCAATATTGTTATATATTTTTAGTTTTAGAGATTATAAATTAAGTAAAAAAGAAGGAATTACATTTTTGATTATATTTTTAATATATTATAGTTATGTAATAATAGGATTTTAAATGGAAGGTGGTATATATGAAATTTGAAAAATTAATGGAAGGAAAAGCTTCATTTATAGAAAAAGAAATTTCAAAAAAATGGGGTGGAGTATATAATATTTTAAATAAAACTATAGATAATAGAAAGGATTGCGAAAAGTTTGTATTTTATGATGGTCCAGCAACTGCCAATGGTTTTCCTGGCTTGCATCATATGATGGCAAAGTTTTTGAAAGATTCATTCTGTAAATATCAAACAATGCAAGGCCATAAAGTTCTTAGAAAAGTTGGATGGGATACTCATGGATTACCAGTTGAACTTCAAGTAGAGAAAGAATTGGGATTTTCTGGAAAAAAAGATATTGAGCAATATGGAGTAGAAAAATTTAATAAAGAATGTCGCAGCATTGTATGGAAAAATGAGGAAGCTTTTACAAAACTTACTGAATACATGGGACAATTTATAGATTTAAAAAATCCATATGTTACGTATGATAATAATTATATAGAAACAGAATGGTGGATTTTACAAAAATTCTTTGAAGAAGGATTATTTTATGAAGGAAGTAAAATTTTACCATATTGTCCTAGATGCGGTACGGGTCTTGCTTCTCATGAAGTTGCTCAAGGTTACGAAGAAATTACGGCAAATACAGTAATTGTACCATTTAAAAAGAAAGATGAAGATTGTTATTTTTTAGTTTGGACAACCACACCATGGACTTTATCTTCTAATGTAGCTTTATGTGTTAATCCTAATGAAGAATATGTAAAAGTAGAGTCTCAAAATAACAAGTTTATTCTTGCTAAAGATTTAGTATCTAAAGTTCTAGGTGATGATGCTAAAATAATTCAAAAATATAAAGGTAAAGATTTAGAATATTCAGAATATGAGCAATTAATATCTGATTTTAAGATTAATGGAAAAGCTTTTTATGTTACTTGCGCTGATTATGTAACTATGGAAGATGGTACTGGTATAGTTCATATTGCACCAGCTTTTGGTGAAGATGATGCAACAGTTGGAAAAAACTATAATTTACCATATTTAAATCCAGTAGGTGAAGATGGAAAATATCTTGATGGAATGTGGAAAGGTATGTTTGTTTTTGATGCTGATATAGAGATAATAAAATATTTAAAAGAAACTGGCAAGTTATTTAAAAAGCAAAAAGTTATGCATCAATATCCACATTGTTGGAGATGCCATACTCCATTGATTTATTATTCAAAACCAAGTTTTTATATTGAGACAACTAAGTTAAAAGAGCGAATCATTGAAGCAAATAAAACAGTATGTTGGCATCCATCTTTTGTTGGTGAAAAAAGATTTGGTAATTGGCTAGAAAATATGAAAGATTGGGCTATATCTAGAAATAGATATTGGGGAACACCACTTCCACTTTGGAGATGCGAATGTGGTCATATGGAAATGATTGGTTCTAAAAAAGAATTGATTGAAAAAGCAATTGAAAATATAGATGAAAAAATAGATTTGCATAGACCATATGTTGATGATGTTCACATAAAATGTCCAAAATGTGGAAAAATTATTAGTAGGGTTACTGATGTTATTGATTGTTGGTTTGATTCAGGATCTATGCCATTTGCTCAATATCATTATCCATTTGAAAATAAAGAACTTTGGGAAGAACAATTTCCAGCAGATTTTATTGCTGAAGGAATTGATCAAACAAGAGGATGGTTTTATACTTTATTAGTAATATCTGTTTTTGTAACAGGAAAATCTCCATATAAAAATGTTTTAGTAAATGATTTATTATTGGATAAATTTGGTAAAAAAATGTCAAAATCTAAAGGAAATATTGTAGAACCTTTTACTACCATCGAAGAATATGGAGCTGATACTGTTAGATTTTATTTACCATATGTTTCACAAGTTTGGACTCCATCTCGTTTTGAAACAGAGGGAATGAAAGAAATTTATTCTAAGTATATTTCTACTTTTAAGAATGCTTATTCATTTTTTGAAATGTATGCAAATGCAGATAATATTGATCCAAGAAATTATGAAGTAAAGATAGAAGACCGAGAGTTGATCGATAGATGGCTTCTTTCTAAACTAAATAAATTAATTCAAACAGTAACTGAAGGTTATGAAGAATATGATTTAAATAAAGTAGTAAGAGCGATAATTCCATTTTTAAATGACGATTTATCAAATTGGTATATTAGAAGTAATAGACGAAGATTTTGGGATAGTGAGCTTACTTTAAGTAAAAAATCTGTTTATTTAACTACATATGAAGTTTTGGTAGCACTTGCAAAAATTACTGCTCCAATTACTCCATATATTTCAGATGAAATATATACAAAACTTACTAATGAAGAAAGTGTTCATCTTGCTGATTTTCCTAGTGCTACAGAAAGTTTAATAAATGAGAAAATAGAACAAAAAATGGATTTAGTTCGTGATATCTGTAGTTTAGGTAGAGATGCTAGAGAAACTGTTAATATTAAAGTTCGTCAACCAATTAGTGAAGTTATTTTATCAAAAGAAGTTGGTAATATAATTGGTGAGTTATCTAGTATTATTGAAGAAGAATTAAATGTTAAGAAAATAACTTATAAAGATGATATGACAGAATATTTGAATTATTTTTTAAAGCCAAATTTTAAAGTACTAGGTAAAGAATTAGGACCTAAAATAAAATTATTACAAGAAGAATTAAAGAAAATTTCATCTAAAGATGCAGCTTCTATTCAAAAATCACCACTTACTATTCAACTTGATGGTTCTGATTTTACATTAGATAGTTTAAATACAATTATCTCATTAGAAGTAAAAGAAGGTTATGCTGCTAGTAGTAATAATAATGTTTCCGTTATTTTAAATACTAACTTGACTGATGATTTAATTTTAGAAGGACTTGCTCGTGAATTTGTTAGAAAAGTTCAATCTTTAAGAAAGGAAGCTGATTTTGTTATAACAGATCATATTAGTATTTATTATTCTAAAAATGAATCAATTGATAAAATGTTAACTATGTATAAAGATTATATACTTGGCGAAACTTTAGCAGATCATATAGAATTATCTGATGATTTATCTGAAAAATATATGTTAAATGATATTGAAATTGGTATTAAAGTAGAGAAAATAAAGAAATAGAAGAATCAATATAAAGATTCTTCTATTTCTTTTTCTGGTAATTCATTTATTTTTGTTATTGTTTTGGCTAATATATTTAAACTAATTTGTTCAGTTTTTCTAGAAATATCTCTTAATGGATTTAATTCAACGAGATCGTAGGAACTTACTTTATCAAAATGATCAATAATATAATCACAAATTTGCATTGCTTCATCAACATTAATTCCATCAAATTCTGGAATAGAAACGCCAGGTGCAAATTCAGGATCTATAATATCTAAATCATAACTAATATGAATAGAACGTGTTTTATATCCAGCAATTTCAAAAGCTTTATTCATTACCTTATCAACACCGTCGTTTTTTATATCTTCAGTTGTAAACACAGTAATTCCAGAATATTTTAAATTTTCTTTTTCTTCAGAATCCATACTTCTAACTCCAACTATAACTGTTTTAGCAGGTTGAATAATTTCACCACGGTGAAATAATCTTAAATCTTCACATTGATAACCTGTAATAGCCGCAAGTGGAAGTCCATGAATATTTCCAGTTATTGTAGTTGAAAAAGTATTATAATCAGCATGAGCATCAATCCAAATTAAACCTACGTCTTCATTTATTTTAACATCAGCTAAACTACTTGAAATGGCAACAGAATGATCTCCGCCAAGTAAAATTGGAAAATATCCTTGCTTCATTTTTTTTACAATTTCATTATAAATTTTTTCATTTAATTCATTAACTTCATATCTATTTTTACTTCTATCAGAAATATTTCTACTTTTTATAATTGAAGAATCTTGCATAAATTGTACAATTTCTCCTTGATAAAAACTTCTAATATCATTAATTAATTGTGTAGGGCCAAGTTTTGCTCCATCGATATGTACACCTAAATCAGAACCAGCTCCTATTACCACACTTTTCATTCTATCACCCCGTACAATCTATAATTTAACTTAAATTTACTTTTATCGCAATAATTAATCTTTAATTTTACAGTATTTTACGATATAATATTATTAGGTGATTTAACATGAAAAAACTAAATCAATTATATAATATAGATTCTAATGTAGAAATAAAAGATATTAAGATTAATTCAAAAGAAGTAACGAAGGGTGATTTATTTGTTTGTACTTCTGGTGTAACTGCTGATAGACATAATTTTATTGATCAAGCAATAGATAATGGAGCCAGTGCAGTTATTGTTAGTAAGAATATTGATGAAAAGAAAGTTCCTATTATTAAAGTTAAAGATACAAACGAAGAATTATCTACTCTTTGTCAAAAATTTTATGATTATCCTAATGAAAAGCTTAAAATGATTGGTGTTACAGGAACAGATGGTAAAACTTCAACTGCTACTATCATTCAAACATTAATAGGAAAAGATATTTGTGGATATATTGGTACAAATGGTAGAAGTTGGAAAAATAAAAAAATGGATGATAATCCAAATACAACGCCAGATGAAACTATTCTTTATAAATTTTTAAATGATTTTAAAAATGATGGTTGTACTCATGTTGCTATGGAAGTAAGCAGTGAAGCATATTACAGAAAAAGACTAGAAAATTTAGAATTTGATGTTAGTTGCTATACAAATGTTACACCAGAACATATAAATATACATGGTAGTTTTGATAATTATATTAATTGTAAAAAAGAATTATTTAGAAGAACTAAAAAAAGTGGATATTGTATTTTAAATATCGATGAAAAATATTATGAAGATATAAAAGAGGCATGTAATGGTAAAGTACTTACTTATGGAAAAAATGAGGCGGCAACTTTACAAATTATTGATTATAAGATATTTCCTAAAAAAACTTTAGTTACATGGAAATATAAAGGAAAAAAATATGAAATAGAAAGTCCACTACTTGGTGATTTTAATGTATATAATTTATCAGCAGGTATGCTTGTTTGTTTATCAATGGGATTTAATATTGAGAAATTAGTTAAAAATATAAAATTAATTTATATAAGTGGAAGACTAGAATTACTAAATACAAATACTCCATATTATGTAATGGTTGATTATGCTCATACTCCAAATGGAATTAAAAATTTACTTAATTTTGTTCATAATTTAGATATTAATCGTTCTATTGTTGTTATTGGTTCTGCCGGTGAAAGAGATTTTTTAAAACGCCCAGTTATGGGAAAAACAATTTTAGAAAATGCAAATTATGCTATATTTACTTATGAAGATCCTAGAAGTGAAAATCCTTTGGATATTATTGAAATGTTAATTAAAGATATTAAAGATACACATCATAATTATGAAATAGAGGTAGATAGGCATAAAGCTATTGAAAAAGCAATTAATATGGCCAAAGAAAAAGATATAGTTTTAGTTCTAGGAAAAGGAAATGAAACATATCAAAAATTAAAGAATGAAACAATTTATTTTAATGATATAGAAGAATGCTATAATGCTGTTTCTAAAAGAAAAGAAAGAGAGTTACTTGTAAAAGAAAAGATTTAGAATTTGCTAAATCTTTTGTTTTTTTATTTTTTCATTTTCTTTTTTATTTGTAAATGTTTCTATTAAATTATTAATTGCACTAATACTTTTTGAATTATTTGTGAAAATATCATTATGATCCAATTTATTTAAAAATGAATTATATCCTCGTAATATTTCTGTAATAGTATTTGGACTAGCTATATATAAAGCAGCTTTTATGTATATAATAATAATATCAAAATTAATCTTATTTATTTGTCTATGAAGATCTTCATTAGTATATGAAAGACATTCATTTATTCTATTTGAAACAATATTTTCACAAAATGAATCATAAATTGTATCAACAAAATTTTTATCATAAAAAATATAGCATCTTTCTTTTTCAGATAATTTAATATCTGAAATTTTCTTATTTTTAATAAACTTATTGCTAAATTCTAATAAATTAAGTTCTGCTAAAATTTCATCTTTTTCTTTTTTACTTTTAGTTTCATCAGCAGCTTTATTTAATAAATAAGTTGATATATTAGTATAATCAATTTCTACATGATTTATAATAATATTAAAATTTTCATTTTCTTTTTGTTTTTTATTTTTTTGAATTGATGGAAAAGGATGATGCCATAAAATATAATCTATATAGTTAAATACTCTTTCACTTATAATCATTTCATCATTATTTTTATATCTTTTTTGTTTTAATAAATAATTAAATCTATTTATAATATAATCATAGTTTGTACTTCGAATATTTAATTTATCATATATAGCATTTTCTCTTTCTATAGCCATTTGCAAATATTCTTGATAAGCTTCATCAGAAATATTTTCATTTTTAGTATATAGCGTATAAATAGAATATGTCGTATAAATTAATCTTTCAATATCTTCATCATAACTTGTATCAATGGTAATATCTTTCATATTAACTATACATTCCTTTCAGTTAATTAATTTTAATTAAGCTAATAAAATAGATTATATTTTTTGCTTTCAAATTTATATAATTGTTTACAATTATATCACATATTTTAAAAAATGTTAAAAATTATAAATAATTTTATTTCTAAATAATTAATTTTTTAATTTTTACATATTCTTTATTAGGTGAAGAATTATGCTTAATAGAATAAAAGACTATATTAATGATCAAGAATTTAGAATGACTGTTTTTATGGATAGAATTCATATTATAAATTATTCCAAAATTCTTTCTTTGGAAGATGAAAGAATTTCATTTTTAACAAATAAAGGAAGGGTAATAATAAAAGGAAATAATTTGTGTTTAAATAAGTTATTAGATGATGAAGTATTAGTAAGTGGGCATGTAGCTAATATAGAGGTGACTTATCATGATGAATAAATATAAATTAAAAATTACAGGGAAAAATCCAAAACGATTTATTGAATATTTAATAGAAGCTAAGATTTCTTTATATAGTTTAGAAAGTAATTCTAAAATATTAGTCGTAATAGTAGATGAAGAAGGATATAAAAATATATTACAATTAAAAACTAGTTATAAAATAGAGTTGATAGAAGAATATGGTATAGTAAAATATCAACATATTTTAAAAAAATATAGTATTTTTTTTATTTGTATTATTTTAGGAATTTTATTTATTAAATTATTGTCTTGTATTGTATTTGATATTGATATTGAACATTCAAAGAGTGAAATTAGGCAATTAGTTTTAAATGATTTAAAAGAATTTGGTATTGAAAAATATCATTTTAAAGTAAGTTATCAACAAAAAGAAAAGATTATTAAAAAAATATTAAAAAAAGAAACTGAAAAAATTGAATGGTTAGAAATAGATAGTGTAGGAACTAAATATATTGTTAAAGTGGAAGAAAGAATTAAAAATAATCCGAAAAGTGATAATAAAACTCAGCATATTATAGCTAAAAAAGATGCTATGATATTAGAAATTCAAGCTGATAGTGGAGAAATAAAAGTAAAAAAGAATGATTATGTCAAAAAAGGTGATGTTCTAATAAGTGGTTTTATTACTAAAGATGATGAAATTAAGAAAAAAGTAAAGGCAACAGGGATAGTTTATGGTGAAGTTTGGTATCAAGTAGAAATTAGTTTACCTAAGATATATAAAGAAATTACATATACTAAAAATACTAAAAAAAGAATAGAAATAGATTTTTTAAGTAATAATTTTTTATTATTTGATTTAAATCCTTATAAGACATATAATTCAAAGAAAAAAACTTTGTTAAAAAATAATTTATTGCCAATTAAAATTAGTTATTCTACTATACGAGAAACAAAAGAAGTACAAAAAAGATATACAGGTAAATTTGGTGAAAAAGAAGCATTAAAAATAGCAGAGCAAAAACTAAAGTCAAAACTTGGTGTCAAAGATTCTATAATTTCTAAAAATATTTTGAAAAAGACTGAGAAAGATAGTAAAATAATAATAGATATATTTTTTAAGGTAAAAGAAAATATCACAGATACAGAAAATATTGATCAAATAGATATAGAAAAACAAATGGGTGATAAGAATGGAGCAAATGACTAAGACAATTCAGGGTGTAATTAATATGGCATGGCCAATGGTATTAATTTCAATAGTAATTATAGTGTCACTTAGACTTTCATATATTATTAAAAATCATCAGCATTTAACATTGTATAAAGAATTATTAATGTTATCTTTTATTATTTATATTTTATGTTTGTTCCAAATAGTTACTTTTCAAGATGATGTAACATGGAGTACTAATAATTTTATTCCATTTAGAGAAATGTTTCGTTATTCTTTAGGTAGTAGGTTATTTATTAAAAATGTTTTAGGAAATATTACTTTATTTTTACCTTTTGGTTTATTTACTAGTTATTATTTGGATATAAAAAAGCCTCATTTAATTATTATTTTAACTTTAATTGCTTCTATATCTATTGAATGTGTTCAAATGATGATAGGAAGGGTTTTTGATGTTGATGATATTATTTTGAATTTAATTGGAGGAATATTTGGTTTTTATATTTTAGTTTTATTAAGAAAAATAGGGGATTCTATGCCTAAATTTATGAAAAGTGAGCTGTTTTTAAATATATTATCTGCTATAATATTAATAGGAGTTATTACACTCATTTAGGAGGTTCCATGAATTATATAGAAATATTCAATCAAACAGATGAAGAAATAAAAGAGTTAGATACAGTTAAAAAAGTATTAAATTATGCTCTTAAAAAAGAAAAATTAGAAAATGTAGAATTCAATGTTATTATTGTTGATAGTACTTATATTCATGAATTAAATCAAGTTTATCGTGGTATTGATAAAGAAACAGATGTAATTACTTTTGCTTTAGAAGATGATAAAACAGTAATTAATGGAAGTGATAATAGAGTACTTGGTGATATTTATATTTGCTTAGATAAGGCAAAGTCACAAGCAATAGAATATGGACATTCATTTTTACGAGAAATTACATTTTTAGCCGTACATGGATTTTATCATTTACTTGGATATGATCATCAAGAAAAAACTGATGAAGAAATTATGTTTGCAAAACAAGAGGAGGTATTAAGTGAGTGTGAAATCAAAAGATAAATTAATTAATAGAAAAAGATTAAGAGATAGTTTTAAATATGCACTAGAAGGAATTAAAACAGGATATAAAGAAGAACAAAATTTAAGAATTCACACTATTATAGCAATTTTAGTAGTAGTATTTTCAATTATTTTTAAATTAAGTATTTTAGAATTCTCAATTTGTTTTATTTTAATAGGACTTGTTCTAATGGCAGAGTTTTTTAATACAGCAATAGAAAATATGGTTGATATGATTACTTTAGAAGAAAATATTCATGCAAAAAATGCTAAAGATGTAGCTGCAGCTGGAGTTTTAGTTTTTGCAATTATTTCAGGAGTTGTAGGACTTAGTATTTTTATTCCTAAAGTAATAGATTTAATAGGAGGCTAACTATAATAAGTCAAGAATTTTTTAATAGTTTGTCATAAATGGAAAAGAATCCCACGCCAAAAAGA
>CANRPE010000035.1 GCA_947632405.1 uncultured Bacilli bacterium
AGGAAAATTAATGAAGGGCTGGATTAACTATAATGGTTTAACTTATTATGCTGATCAAGAAACAGGAGAATTGGCAACAAATGTAACAAAAATAGATAATAAATCATATTTCTTTGGAATTACAACAAATAAGTTAATGAAAGGCTTTATTGGTTATAATGGAGACAAATATTATACAAATAGCTCAGGAATATTACAATCTGGAATGATAAAAATAGGTTCAGACTGGTATTATTTTGATGCCTCTAATCAATATAAAGCAGTAGCAGGATGGTATACAGATAAAAGTACAAATTTAAAGTATTATTTTAATCCAACTACAAAGATAAGAGCTAAAGGAATAACAACAATAGATGGAAAAAAATATTTTTTAGGAATTACAAAAGGAAAATTAATGAAGGGTTGGATTAACTATAATGGTTTAACTTATTATGCTGATCAAGAAACAGGAGAATTAGCAACAAATGTAACAATAGTAGATAATAAACCATATTTCTTTGGAATTACAACAAATAAGTTAATGAAAGGCTTTATTGGTTATAATGGAGACAAATATTATACAAATAGCTCAGGAATATTACAATCTGGAATGATAAAAATAGGTTCAGACTGGTATTATTTTGATGCCTCTAATCAATATAAAGCAGTAGCAGGATGGTATACAGATAAAAGTACAAATTTAAAATATTATTTTAATCCAACTACAAAGATAAGAGCAAAAGGAATAACAACAATAGATGGAAAAAAATATTTTTTAGGAATTACAAAAGGAAAATTAATGAAGGGTTGGATTAACTATAATGGTTTAACTTATTATGCTGATCAAGAAACAGGAGAATTAGCAACAAATGTAACAATAGTAGATAATAAACCATATTTCTTTGGAATTACAACAAATAAGTTAATGAAAGGCTTTATTGGTTATAATGGAGACAAATATTATACAAATAGCTCAGGAATATTACAATCTGGAATGATAAAAATAGGTTCAGACTGGTATTATTTTGATGCCTCTAATCAATATAAAGCAGTAGCAGGATGGTATACAGATAAAAGTACAAATTTAAAATATTATTTTAATCCAACTACTAAAATTGCCGCAAAAGGTGTTACATTAATTGATGGAAAATACTATTTCTTTAATACTAGTAATAATAATTGTGAACAACAATTTGGAATGATTGATAATAAAAATAACTCTTATTATGCAGATCCAACGACAGGAGTTTTAGCAGAGGGATTAACAGAAATTAACGGTCAATTATATTATTTTGATCCAAAAACAAAAATAAGGGCTAAAGGTATAACTAAAGTAAATGGAAAATTTTACTTCTTTGGAATAAAAAAAGGATTTATTCAAAAAAATTGGATTGGAACTGATGATGGTAACTTCTATTATGGAGATCCTACAACAGGTGAATTATACACAGGTTGGCATGAAATTGATGGAAAAAAATATTTCTTTGGATTAGAAACAAAAAGATTAATGAAAGGTTGGTTTACTGATCCAGCAACTAAAAAAGTTTATTATTTGTCCTTAAAAGATGGAACACCAGTAAGTGGATGGCAAGAAATAGATAATTATATTTACTATTTTAATAATGATGGTACTTATGTAACTGGTAATAAAAATATTGATGGAATGGATTACTATTTTTATTCTAATGGACGAATGAAAAGTAATTTTGTTACAATCAATGGTAATACATATTACTATTATGAAAACGGTACTAAAGCAACAGGTTGGAGAATAATTGGCAAAACTAAATATTTTTTCAATACTTCAGGTGTTTTACTTGGTAAAAATGTTCGTAAAATTATTGATATTTCTAGACATAATGGATTTATCGATTGGAATAAAGTAAAAAATGAAAGTGATATTGATGGAGTTATTCTTCGTATTAATGATGCTAGATATGCATTAGGAACTGAAGATCCAGAATTAAAGCATAATATCGAAGCACTTAAATTATTAAATATTCCTTATGGTATTTATATTTATAGTTATGGTAGTAGTTACAATGATGGAAAACAATATGCTGAGGAATGTTTACGTGTAATTAGAAGTTATAATATGGATCCAACTTTAGGAATATACTTAGATCTTGAAACAGATAATATTAATAGTAAATATACTACTCAACAGTTTGAAGATAATGCTAGAGGATTTGTTGAAACTTTGGCAAAAAATAATAGTAGATATGGCTCTTTAGCACATATTTATACTTATAAAAATTGGGCAGAAACAAAATTAAATACAGAATATTTACGTAACCATATTACATGGATTGCTCACTGGACTGACAATAAATGTGGCTATAATGGTAGTTATAATATGTGGCAATATACAAATGAAGGGTCAATTCCAGGAATTATTGGTAGAGTTGATATCAATGTTTTATATTAAAGAGTGCGTTGCATTCTTTTTTTTATGAAAGTAATTATAATTCAAATATTTCTCTTGCTAGAAATGTAATTATTTACTATAATAATATAAAATCACTTTAATTTTTTGGGGGAAAAGTAGGTTATGGAAGAAATAGAAAAATATTTACGAAAAATAAAAAAACCAATTAGTATGGAGAAAATACTTGAAAAATGTTCTACACTAGGAGAATATGATATAGATAAAATTAAAGAATTAATACAAAATAAAGTAGATAACTATGAATTGATTGTAACAGAAAATGGAAATTATATACCAATTAGAAAGACAAGTTTTCGAGTAGGAGTCTATCATAGTTTTAAAAATGGTAATGGAATTATAGATTGTGATGAAAATAAATATTCAATTACAGCAGAATATTCTAAAAATATTATAGATGGAGATATAGTTTTGATAGATACTTATATTCCATCTGGTTCTAAAGTTAGAAGTTGTCGTGTTCAAAAATTAATTAGTCGTGATATAAGTAAAATATTAGGTGAAATAACAAAATTAGAAGGAAATTATTATGTTGTGCCAGAAGATCCAAAAAAACAAAATTTAACAATTTATCTAGAAGGTAAAAATTATATTGAAGGAGAAAAAGTAATTGTTGAATGTATTGAAAAAAGAAATGATAATTTTTATGTAGGTTCAATTATTAAAGAAGTAGGTCATAAAGATGATCCAGGAGTTGATATTTTATTAGAAGCTTATAAACATAATATTGATAATGAAATAACTGAAGAAGAACTAAAAGAATTAGAAAGTATTCCTACTTGTGTTTTAGATAGTGACAAAATAGGAAGAATGGATTTTACTACTAAAGAAATTTTTACTATAGATGGTGAAGATTCTAAGGATTTAGATGATGCAGTGAGTTTAGAAATTAAAGAAGATGGTACTTATGTATTGGGAGTTTATATAGCGGATGTAACTCATTATGTCAAAGAAGATAGTTTACTTGATTTAAGAGCTAGAAAAAAAGGCACGAGTAGTTATTTAGCAAATACAGTAATTCCAATGTTACCTCATAAACTTTCTAATGGTATTTGTTCTTTAAATCCAAATGTGGAAAGACTTGCTCTTGGTTGCACAATGGAATTTAATAAACAAGGAGAAAGGACTAACTATTATTTTCATAAATCAGTCATAAAGTCTAATCTTAAAATGAGTTATGAAAAGGTTAACGCTGCTTTAGAACAGGGAATTGTCGCAGAAGAATATCAACCTCATTTAGATACTTTAAAACAAATGAGTATTCTTGCTCAAAAATTAAAAAATAATCGAATCAAAAATGGAGCTATTGAATTAAATAAACCAGAATTGAAATTAATAATGGATGATCAAAGTCAAGTAATAGATTTTTCTAAGAGATATCAAAGAACAGCTGAATCTATTATCGAAGAATTTATGATAATTACAAATGAAACTATAGCAGAAGATATGTTTGTAAATGGTTATCCTTTTGTATATCGTAATCATGAAGCTCCATCAGAAGAAAAAATGATTGAATATTTAGATATGTTAAAAATTTTAGGCTATAAATATGATTTTAAAAGTGATGATTTAAAATTAGGACAACAACTAGCTACTTATTTAGAAAAAGATGATCCACTTACAAATACTTTAAAAACAAAATTAATTAAAAGTTTTAAGCGAGCTTTTTATAGTCAAAATGATTTAGGACATTATGGTTTAGCAAGTAAATATTATTGTCATTTTACATCTCCAATTAGAAGATATCCTGATACTACTAATCATCGCTTAATCAATGATTTCTATTTCACTGATGAAAATAAAGAAAAAATGAAAAATAAATGGCGTCAAAAGTTAAATGAAATTGCTAAAAATTGTTCTATTCGTGAAAGAGAAGCTGATGAATGTGAACGAATGGTTCTTTTGATGAAATGTGCAGAATATATGGAAAAACATATTAATGAAGAATTTGAAGGAACTATAACTGAAATTTATAATGAAGGTATGCAAATAGAATTAAATAATATGATAGAAGGTAGAGTAAGACAAAAAGATTTAAAAGGAAAATATGTCTATTATCCACTTACTCAAACATATTTGTCATTAGATCATCAAGAAGATTATTATCTAGGGGATGTTTTAAAATTAAGAGTTAGTTATGCTAATAAAGAAAAAAAAGAAATTGACTTTGAAGTAATTGGTAAAGTAAAAGAAAATGAACGAATTAATAAAAAAACTAATGAAAAAGTTCGAGTTATGGAAAAGAAAAAACGCTCTGATTTATTGTATTATAATGTAAATAAAGGACGTAAAGAAAGGTAAAGTCATTTATCTTTTTTTTTAGGAAGAAAAAATGTATGATATGATGTTATTGGAGTGATTATTATGATAGAACTAATTATACTTTTCATTTTATCATTTTTACCAGTTATTATATTAGGATATTATACTTATTCACAAGATAGAGAAAAAGAACCAAAAAGAATGTTAATTAAATTATTTTTTGGAGGATTAGTTTCTGCTTTATTAACTATAATTTTTTCAATTATATTACGAATGATTTTTCCAAATTTTAATTATAATTTTGAACAATTAAATCCTATTCAATTAATTTTTTATACATTTATTATGATTTCTTTAGTAGAAGAATTATCTAAATTTATTATTACTTATTTAATTTCATATCATAATAAAGAATATGATCAATTATATGATATGATTGTATATTCTGTTTTTGTATCATTAGGATTTGCTTGGATTGAAAATTTAATATATATATTAGATGGTGGCATTTCTATAGCAATTTCTAGATTTTTATTTGCAGTACCAACTCATACATCCGTAGCTATATTCATGGGCTATTATTTATCTTTATCAAAATTATATGATATTTCAAATAACAAAAAACTACGTATAAAAAATTTAGGATATAGTATTTTAATTCCTACAATTTTACATGGAATATATGATTATTTAGCATATTCAAATCATTATATTTTAGTCTATTTCTTTTTTATCTTTACTTGTCTTTTATTTTTAAGAGCACATAAAAAACTAAAACAAATGTCTTTAGATAGAACTATTCTTATTACTAAATATTGTCCTAATTGTGGAAGTGAACTAAAAAATAATAATACTTGTAAAAAGTGTAATATTAAAATAAGTAAATAAAATTAATATTACTCCAAGAATTTAATATTATTTAATAAGATAGCACTTTTATTAATGAACAATCTTAGTAGTAAAATAGAAATATTTAAAGAATAGTGATATAATGAAATAACGAGGTGATATGAGTGAAAGTATTTCTATATACTGAAGGACTTAGAGCTCTTAGAAAAAGTGGATTAGGTAAAGCAATTGAACATCAAAAGAAAGCACTTCAACTTGCAAAAGTACCATATACATTAGATAAACATGATGATTATGATGTTTTACATATTAATACATATTTTATTAAATCATATTTTATTGCTAAAATCGCTAAACTTCGTGGTAAAAAAGTAGTTTATCATGCTCATTCTACGGAAGAAGATTATAAAAATGGATTTATTTTTTCAAAACAGACTGCTAAATTTTTTAAATGGTGGTTAATAACATGTTATAGAGTAGGAGATTGTTTAATTACTCCAACTCCTTATTCTAAGAGATTAATTTCCTCATATAAACACTTAGAAAATAAAAAAATATATGCTATTTCTAATGGAATAGATTTAAGTTTTTTTAAAAAAGATAAAAAGTTAGGTAAAGATTTTCGTAAAAAGTACCAAATTAAAGACAATGAAAAAGTAATTATTGGAATTGGTTTATATATTGAAAGAAAAGGAATCGTTGATTTTGTTGAACTTGCTAAAAGACTTCCAGAATATAAATTTATTTGGTTTGGTTATAGTCCTTTGGCAGCTGCAACTAAAGACGTAATAAAAGCAGTAAATACAAAATTAGATAATTTATTATTTCCAGGTTATGTAGAACCAGAAGAAATTCGTGCAGCTTTATCTGGATGTGATTTATATTTATTTCCAACATTAGAAGAAACAGAAGGAATTCCTATTATTGAAGCTTGTGCTTGCAAAGCAAAAGCCTTAATTCGTGATATCCCTATTTTTGAAGATTGGTTAGAAGATGGAAAAAATGTATATAAAGCCAAAGATATTGATGAATTTGAAGATAAAATAAGAAAAATTTTAAAAAATGAATTACCAGATTTGACAGAAGAAGCTTATAAAATTGCTGAGGAAAGAGACTTAAAAAATATAGGTATTAAATTAGAAGAAGTATATAAAAGTTTATTTGATAAATAAAAAAATCTATTATAATAAATATTTAAAGTTACTTAATATATTTAAAATCAGGTAAAAAATAAAATTATTCTTCAGAAAAAAACACCGTTTCAAAGATGATTCGGTGTTTTATTTTAAACCAATCCTTATTTCTAAAAATTAAGATTGTATAATAAATTACCACAATTATTATTAGTATGTAATTTAAAACGAAATATCTTTTCTATGCTGTTAATCATATGAAACCTTCTAGAAAATTCTAGGGATTTGTCTACACTCTGAAACTTTAAATTTATAGTTTTTATTTGTATCTATATTTTCTTGGTTTTTCCATTGAAATATTAAGTAAAATGCCAATTAAAATCATATAAGATAATAAACTAGAACCACCATAACTAATAAAAGGCAAAGTAATACCTGTGATTGGTAAAAGTCCGATAGTCATTCCTATATTTTGTATTTGTTGAAAAACAAGCATAGTAACAATACCTATTAAAACATAGCGATCTTTATCACTAATTTTTCTTTGAGCAAGCATAATTATCTTGGTATCAAAGAAAACAATAAATGAAATTAATAAAAATGATCCTAATAATCCAAAATTAGAAGCAAATACAGCAAATATAAAATCCGTTCCCGCTTCTGGAAAATAAATAGGAGTATTATTAAAACCATGTCCAATTAAACCAGCAGATCCAATTGCTGACATTGCATTTTCTAGTTGTAATCCTGAACCATTTGACCAGTCAAAAATTCTATTAAATCGATAAAACAAATCTGTTCCAAATAACTTAATAAATAATGCTTCATTTAAAAAATATAAACTTAAAATAGATCCAGTTATTAAAAGAAATAATAAAAAAGCTATAATGAACCAACGAATTCTAATTCCAGAAGCAAACATCATTGAAATATAGATTACTAAGTAAATAATAACACATCCTGTATCAGGTTGAAGAAAAGTTAAAATAGAAGGAATTAATACAATCACTAATGTTTTTAATAAAAAGATAAATTCTTCTTTAACACTAGGAGTAGCATATTTCATTCTAAAATTATGAATCATTGTTGAAAGAGTTAGCATTAAAAATATTTTCATAAATTCACTTGGCTGGAAACTACCAATTCCAGGAATTACAAACCAACATTTACTATTATTAATTTCTGGTGCAAATAGTAAAAGTAGAATTAATAATATATTTCCTATAATATATAATATCCAAGTATTTTTGTACAAATATTCATTTTTTAATTTAACTAAAATAAAAACAAGCCCAGCTCCTATTAAATACCATATAGCTTGCTTTAAAGCTAAATTTCCAGCTGAAGCAGCTATATATGTTTGAGCACTATAAATAGAAATAATACTAATTAAAGCAAGAATAAAAATAGAAATTAAAATTGAATAATTTAATTTTTTTCTTTGATACATATAAGATTTCCTCCTGTTACTAGTTATTATACCAAATTTTTGCAAGTTTTATCTAAAATAATCATAAAATATAGAAAGGATGTGAGTATTATCAAAAAATTACCTAAAATTTATCAAAATAATATTAATAAACCTATCAAAAATAATCGAGAATCGTATTATTCGCTTTCTCCTAATCAAAGTCTAGATATTGGTCAGAATTCTTTAGATATTGATTTAATTTTAGATGGTATCTTTAAAAGTGATCATCATGCATATAATATTCCAGTAATTATTCAAACAAGTACTAAATCATATGATACTTATTTAATTGCTAGAACAAATTCATATGTTTTAACATTAGATCAAGATAAAATTAAAATAGAAGATATAATTTCTATCAAAAGAAAAAATCCTTAATGGATTTTTATTTTATATTGCTAAGTTAATATCACTATAACATTTAATTGCACTAACACAGTTTAAGTTTATAGTAAAGAAATTATTGGTAGAAGTATAAGTACCGTTTTCAAAGTTTAGGATTCTACATGTACAACAACAACCATCTAAAGATTCTACTCTAAATATTGTTGAGTTATCTACTGTCCAAATATCACCTGTTGCACAATTGTAAAAAGAAATTGGTCGAGTGTTATAGCATTCTAATGATTCTGGACCTAAGAAAGGTCTATCGCATCCTTCCCCACAACATTGTTTAAAGCTATTTCTTTGTAAATGAATAATTTTTTCTAATATTTCACTGATGCAATTACAATTATTTTGTTCATGTTGATTTTTTTCTCCACACATGATAAATTCTCCTTTCTTATTTTATATTTCTAAATAAGTGTCATTTAAGCATCTTAATATGCAAAAACATTCTAAATTAACTGTTACAAATTCATTTGTAGCAGTATAAGTAGTAATATCATTTTCTACTGTAGCTGCAAGAATTCTTAAAGTAGCACAACAACCATTTACATTTTCTACTCTGAATACACTAGAAGTAGTTAAAACATTGTCAACAAAATAATTTACTGTAAATAAATTTCCTGTTTTTGTGTATAAAGTAATTGGTCTTGTATTATAAATAGATAATCCATTAGCTCCTAAAAATGGTCTATCACATCCTTCAGGAAAACATTCATTATTACATTCTTTCTGTAAAATATCAATTACTTTTAAAATCTTTGCAATACAACAAGATTCATTATTATTTTCCATAAAACTCCTCCTTATCTTTTCTAATATAAGATATTCTTCTAATTGAATTTAGTGTATAGCTTATACCTAATTTATTGTATGATTCGACAAATAAAATCTTTCCTTTTTTTAAATAATAAGTTATAATTAGTAGTATGATATATAAAGAGGGTGAAATAGATGCAATATTTAATTATTGGAATTATTTTGATTATTATTCTACTTGCAGTTTTAAAAGCAAATTCAAAAGATGCAGAATTAGATTTAAATAAATTAGTAGAATCTCTTGGTGGAAAAGATAATATTATTGATACTGAAGTATCTTTATCAAGGTTTAAAGTTACTTTAAAAGATGTTACAAAAGCAAATAAAGATATGATTCAAAAGTTAGGAGCTAAAGGAATTGTAGAAATAGATAATCAATTAAAAATAATTTTAGGTCCTGAATCAAAACAATTAAAAAAATATATTAATGATTTAAAATGACATAAAAAGTCATTTTTTTTCATATTTCGACAAAATTCGACAAAGCTTTCCTGTAATATAAATATAAAGAAAGGAGTATCTAATATATATATGAAAAAATCATATAATTAGATTTATACGTGATTAAAATGTTAATAATAGAAGAAATGATTTTAAATGTAATGTGTTTATTTTTTCCTTTAGCTATTTATATTATTGGAATTGCTTATTTTAGAAATCAAGATATAAAAAAAGAAAAAATATTTTTAGAAATAGCTTTATATTCATCTGTTTATTTACTTATAAAATTTGGAAGTTCAAAATTTCTTATATATCCTATGATTCTTTTAAATATTCCCTTATTAATTGCATATTTAAAAACAAATAGTAGAGTAACAATTACTTTATCTACAATTTTAGTAATATATTATAATTTTAATACAGATATTAATTTATATTATTTAATACTAGAATATATAACATATTTTATAATTTTAACATACTTAGCTTCTAAAAATGCTAGTTTTATTAAGATGATTACTATTTTTGTTTTTATTAAATCATTTATTATGTCTTTTGAAATGTTTTTAATTTTTAATCCTAATAATTATATAGTAATCAATTATATTTTAATTTTTTCTATTATGACTATTTTTACATCCATCGCATATTTAATTTTATTTTGTCTAAATAAAGGTGAAGAAATTATGGAATTAAATAATGTAGTTCATGAGTTAGAAAAAGAAAAAAAGTTGAGAGAATCTCTTTTTAAAATAACTCATGAAATAAAAAATCCAATTGCTGTATGCAAAGGATATTTAGATATGTTAGATTATAAAGATGATACAAAAACAAGAAAATATGTACCTATTATTAAAGATGAAATTAATAGAACTTTAATTTTAATGGATGATTTTTTAGATTATACGAAGATTCAAGTAGAAAAAGATATTGTTGATTTATATTTATTACTTGAAGAAACTTGTGATATTTTAAAACCATTATTTAAAAAGAATCAAATTAAACTTAATGTTAATATTCCTGATGATGAAGTATATATGTATTTAGATTATAATAGATTAAAACAAGTTCTAGTTAATATTTTAAAAAATAGTATTGAAGCTAAAGATAAGAAAAAAAATGAAAATATAATATCAATAGATGTTCAAAAGAAAAAAGAAGAAATTATTATAAAAATTAAAGATAATGGAATTGGTATAGATAAAAAATCTTTAAATAAAGTAGATGAAATGTTTTTTACAACTAAAGAAAAGGGTACAGGCTTAGGAGTAGCATTATCAAAAGAAATAATTAATCAACATGGTGGTAGTTTAAAATATTCTTCTTTAAAAAATAAATATACTATAGTTACAATTAGTTTACCATTCCAAGAAAAAAACTACGCAATGTAGTTTTTATTAATAATAGAAATTATTATTACTACTATACATATATGGATATGGATAAACAGGTGGTTGGAAATACATTACTGGTTGTCCACAACAACCTTGTTGTTGATTATTATTTAATTGATTGTTATTAGCTATTCCATAGCCTAAAGCAGTTCCAGCTAAGCCTCCAACAAGAAAAGGGGCAAAAAAGAATCTTTCATCTTGAGCTTCTGGATAAAATTCTTGATTACCATTTGGATATAAATTATTATTTACTCCTTGATAATTAGTTAAATTATTACGATCATATCCATAATTAGGATAATAATTATACATAAAAACACTCCTTTATCAATAAAATATGTAATTTCCTAAAGAAAGGTTCATATTTATTTTAATTAAAAGATTCTTGTTAATTATTTAATAATTAGGTAAAATATAATTATATATAGAGGTGTCTTATGGAACGTTTACAAAAATTTATTGCTGAATCTGGTTATACATCAAGAAGAAAGGCTGAAGAATTAATTACGCAAGGTAAAGTTAAAATAAATGATAAAGTTGTTACAGAGTTAGGTACAAAAGTAAGTGGTAAAGAAAAAATCTTTGTTGAAGGAAAATTATTAACTAAAGAAGAAAAAGAGTATTATTTATTAAACAAGCCACGTGGAGTAATTACTTCTGTTAGTGATAATAGAAATAGAAAAACAGTTATAGATATTATTAATTCAAAAAAAAGAATATATCCTGTAGGAAGATTAGATTATGATACAACAGGAGTTTTATTACTAACTAATGATGGAGAATTTTCTAATATCTTAATGCATCCAAATAATAAGATAGATAAGGTATATGTTGCTAAAATTAATGGAATTATTAAAGGAGAAGAAATTAATAAATTAAAAAATGGAGTAGAAATAGATGGATTAAAAACAAAAAAATGTAAAGTAAAATTAAAACGTACAGATTTAAAAAATAATACATCGTATGTTTCATTAACAATTCATGAAGGAAGAAATCACCAAGTAAAGAAAATGTTTGAATCAATCGGGTTTAAAGTTTTAAAATTAAAAAGAGAAAGAGTAGGAATATTCACATTAAAAGGTTTAGCTTCAGGAGAATTTAGAAAATTAACTCCAAAAGAAGTAGCAATTATCTATTCATTTAATGATAATAAATAAATTACACTTCGGTGTAATTTTTTCTTGCAAAAATACAAACGGGGGGGGGTATAATAATCTTAGATAAATAAAAATAGGTGATCTAAGATGAAAGAAAGAATAAAAACTATTGTAATAATAATATTAATAGTAATGGTAATATCAATAAGTGGAGTATACGCAGCAACTATAATATCAAGTATAAATGTAGGATATAGTAATGAAAGTTCCAAGTTAGTAGCAGATAATGTTCAAGATGCAATAGATGAAGTATATGATAAAAGTTTTAATAAAGAATTAATAACAGCCTATGAATATAGTGAACAAGAACCAAAATGTATAAACGGAGAAGAAAAGACATGTGTAAAAACAGATTGTTATAAAAAAGGACAAACATGTGAACAAGGAACAGTTATAAAATATTATGTCAAAGAAAATGAATATCATTATTTCTATGTATTAAGAGATGATGGCACAAAAATAACTATGCAACAAAGAGAAAATACCATAAGAAATATAGCATGGCATGCAGGAGAACAAGATAATAGTAAAGGTCCAACTACAGTATTACCAGCCTTAGAACAAGCAACCTCTACGTGGGTAAATGTAAATGTATTAGAGTATACACCAGGAGTAACAACATTATATGAAAATGCCAATACAGGATGTGCATGGAATATAAGTGAAACTTCTGATTATAAAATAAGATGTGAAGCAAATACCTATACAAATTCAGTATTAGGAAAAAGAAAAGCAAGAGCTAGAATGATAACAGTCCAAGAAGCTGCGGCAACAGGATGTCTAGCATATAAAGATGGCTCAATAGATAAAAGAATTATACCACCAAGTATAAATGCATATAATCAAGGTTCATGCCCAGACTTTATGCATAATTATTTATCGAATTCAAAAAATTATGGAGGAAGTTATAATAATGATACAGTAAATGAAAACGAAGAATATGATAGTTATTACTGGACCATGTCAGCTTACTCTATAGACAATATTAATGCATTTTATGTTAACTGTGTAGGTTATCTAGATGGTTTTGGTCACACTACTGATATTCGTAGTGGAGCACGAGCAGTAGTAGAAATAGATAAGTAATTTCAACTTCTAGCATTTTTTTCTTGCAAAAATACAAACGGGGGGGGGTATAATAATCTTAGATAAATAAAAATAGGTGAGTGATCTAAGAT
>CANRPE010000036.1 GCA_947632405.1 uncultured Bacilli bacterium
ACTCCAATAGCTGCTTATGAATATAGTGAAGAAGATCCAAAATGTATAAATGGCGAAGAAAAGACATGTGTAAAAACGGATTGCTATAAAAAAGGAAAAACATGTGAACAAGGAACAGTTATAAAATATTATGTCAAAGAAAATGAATATCATTATTTCTATGTATTAAGAGATGATGGCACAAAGATAACAATGCAACAACGAGAAAATACAATAAGAAATATACCATGGCATGCAGGAGTAAATGATAACAGCAAAGGACCAGATACAATCTTGCCACAATTAGAAGCAGCAACTTCAACTTGGGTAAATGTAAATGTGTTAAACTATGAACCTGGAGTAACAACATTATATGAAAATGCCAATACAGGCTGTACATATACAGCAAGTACAACTTCTGATTATAAAATAAGATGCGAAAAGAACACATATACAAGTTCAGTATTAGGCAAAAGAAAAGCACGAGCCAGAATGATAACAGCATTAGAGGCAGGAAGTACAGGTTGTTTGGTATATAAAGACGGAGCTACTGATAAAAGAGTTATATCTCCAAGTATAAACGCATCTAATCAAGGCTCATGTCCAGATTGGATGCATAATTACTTATATCAATCAAAAAATTATGGAGGTAGTTATAATAATGACACAGTAAACGAAAACAGAGTATATGATTATCATTATTGGACGATGTCGGCTTACTCTGGTTACACTACTCATGTGTGGCATGTGACCAGTGAAGGTCACTTGAGCACAGGCAACGGCACTACTAATACTGGCCTTGGTGCACGTGCCGTCGTGGAAATTACCAAATCATCTTAGAGATGTATGTATTAATGAGGAATAAGAAGGGATTATAATAAGGATGGTGATGCTGGTTTATTAATTTTTTCGAAAGAAGTAATAAAAATAACAAATAATTAATTTGAAAATAAAGTCATAAAATTAATTACACTTCGGTGTAATTTTTTCTTGCAAAAATACAAACGGGGGGGGGTATAATAATCTTAGATAAATAAAAATAGGTGAGTGATCTAAGATGATAAAGAGAAATTATAAATTGATAGTAGGAATAATAATAGGACTTTTAATAGCAGGAACAACAGTATACGCAGCAACTATCATATCAAGTATAAATGTAGGATATAGTAATGAAAGCTCAAATCTAGTAGCAGATAATGTTCAAGATGCCATAGATGAAGTGTATGATAAAAGTTTTAATAAAGACTTAATAACTGCATATGAATATAGTGAACAAGAACCAAAATGTATAAATGGCGAAGAAAAGACGTGTGTAAAAACAGATTGCTACAAAAAAGGAAAAACTTGTAAACAAGGAACAGTAATAAAGTATTATGTCAAAGAAAATGAATATCATTATTTCTATGTATTACATGATGATGGAACTAAGATAACAATGCAACAAAGAGAAAATACCATAAGAAATATACCATGGCATGCAGGAGCAAATGATAATAGTAAAGGACCAGATACAGTATTACTAGCCTTAGAACAAGCAACTTCAACGTGGACAAATGTAAATGTGTTAAACTATGAACCTGGAGTAACAACATTATATGAAAATGCCAATACAGGTTGTTCAACAACAGAAGACTATAAAATAAAATGCGAAACAAATACATATACAAGTTCAGTGTTAGGCAAAAGAAAAGCACGAGCTAGAATGATAACAGCATTAGAAGCATCAGCAACAGGTTGTTTAGTAGATAAAAGAAGTTCTTGTCCAGATTGGATGCATAATTACTTAAATATATCAAAAAATTACGGTGGAAGTTATAATAATGACACATTAAATGAAAGTGGAGTAACTGACAATGCTTACTGGACTATGTCGACTGACTATAGTAGTACTACTAATGTGTGGACTGTGATCCGTGAGGGTCACTTGTACAGCACTTACACTACTAATACTACCCTTGGTGCACGAGCAATCGTAGAAATAACCAAGCCATAAATTGCACTTCGGTGTAATTTTTTCTTGCAAAATCACAAACGGGGGGGGGTATAATAATCTTAGATAAATAAAAATAGGTGATCTAAGATGATAAAGAGAAATTATAAATTAATAGTAGGAATAATAATAGGAGCAATATTAACAGGAACAACAGTATATGCAGCAACCATCATATCAAGTATAAATGTTGGATATAATAATGCAAGTTCTAAATTAGTGGCAACTAATGTTCAAGATGCAATAGACGAAGTATATGAAAAAGCTAGTGAAAGTAAAGCTCCTCAACCAAAAAATGAAAATATAAAAGCAATGTACTATTATGATGAAAATAAGGAATCAGAAGATTTTTGTGTAACAGGTGATGAAAAAACATGTAAAGTTAATACTTGTTATTTAAATAATACAGAAGGAAGTTGTTCACCAGGAACAATAGTAGAATATATGGTAAATGAAAAAGAAAAAATAAGATTTCATGTAGTGCATGATGATGGAGAAAAATTAACATTACAAAGTCAAAAAAATATTGAATATAATATACCATGGAATTTAAATGAAGATAGTAATACGAATATAAATAACGTATTAAATATTCTAGAAAATAAAACTTCAACTTGGACAAATGTAAATAAATTTAATTATTCAATAGGGAGAGAAAATTCAACATTAGGTTATTCAGGTTGTTTTTATTCTAACTGTAATATTAATATCTATGAATTAGATAAAAAAGAAGTAAATGTAAGAATGATTACAGTTCAAGAGGCTACAATATTAGGTTGCAAATTTAGTGATGGTACTAATATCCCAACATGTCCAATATGGTTATATAATTATTTACAAAGGTCAATGACTTATGAGGGAACAGTTAATGATTATCAAGCTTATCTTGGTTATTATACTATGTTGGTTTCTTCTAATCAAGAAGTTGCTGTTCATATCAGAGCAAATGGAGTCATGTATGCTGAAACAAATGAAGTTAATATAAATAAATACGCTGTTCGTGCTGTTGTAGAAATAAACAAATAAAACTAAATTATAATTTAATTTTTGATATAATTTTTTCATATTATTAGTAAAATATTATAAAACTAAAAAAAATATTTTGATTTTTAAGGCTTTTTTGATATAATACCTATAGACGTAAGGAGGGATATCATGGCAAAAGTAGGAAACAGACAAAATAAAACACTTGTATGTAGTGAATGTAAAGAAGAAAATTATAGAGAACAAAGAAATGTAAAAAATACAACAGAACGTCTAGAAAAAAAGAAATATTGTCCTAGATGTAGAAAACATACTGAACATAAAGAAAAGAAATAAAATAGGGAAAAATAAAAATAAATTCATCGAGGTGAGAAAAGATGATTAACGTAAATGATATTAAAAATGGTGTAACTATTATGATAGATGGTCAAATTTATCAAGTAGTTGAATTTTTACATGTAAAGCCAGGAAAAGGTTCAGCTTTTATGAAAACTAAACTTCGTAATTTAAGAACAGGTGGAATTGTTGAAAAAACATTTAATACAAATGTAAAGTTTGAGAAAGCAAATATAAATAAGCAAAACGTTCAATATTTATATAATACTGGAGATACATATTTCTTTATGAATATGGAAACATTTGAACAATTAGAATTAAGTTCTGATCAAGTAGGAGATAGTAAAAATTATTTGATTGAAAATATGAATGTATATGTTATTCTATATGAAGGTGAATTATTAGGAATTGATTTGCCTGATAAAGTAGAATTTACAGTTGTAGAAACTGAACCAGCAGTTAGAGGAAATACTACAAATAATGCTCTTAAAGATGCAACAGTAGAAACTGGATTAGTAGTAAAGGTACCTATGTTTATTGAACAAGGTGAAAAAATATTAGTTACAACTGCAGATGGTAAATATTCATCAAGAGCATAAGGCTCTTTTTTTCTTGAAAAAATAATACTTTTTCGATATAATTTAGTGGAAAAAGAAAGAAGTGGTCTAATGAAAGAAAAAGTAGCAATTGTTACAGGTGGAACTAGTGAATTGGGTTCAGCAATTTCAGAAATTTTAGCAAGTAAAAAAATAAATTTAGTTATTCACTATCATACAAAAGATATTGAAGCTCAAAAATTAAAAGCATATTTAGAAAATAAATTTCAAATAAAAGTTTTAATTATTAAGTGTGATTTAGCTTGTGAAGATGAAATTAAAGAAATGATGGGAAAAATTCTAACTAAGTTTGATCATATTGATTATTTAGTTAATAATGCTGCTGTATGTATTGACAGTTTATTTAGTGATAAAAATAAGACTAATTTTATGAAAACATTAGAAGTAAATTTAATTGCACCTTTTATCCTTAGTAAATTAGTAGGCGATATTATGTATGAACAAAAAAGAGGCAGTATTGTAAATATTTCTTCTACAAATGGAATAGATAAATACTATCCAATGTCAGTAGACTATGATGCTTCAAAAGCAGCTTTAAATTCTTTAACTCATAATCTTGCTTTAGAATATGCACCATATGTAAGAGTAAATGCTGTAGCTCCTGGTTGGATTGCTACTGAAAATGAAATTTCAGGATTAGATAAAGATTATATAAATAGTGAGGAAGAAAAGATATTTATAAAAAGATTTGCTAAACCAGAAGAAGTAGCCAAAGTTATTTATTTTTTATTGTCTGATGATGCTAGTTATATTAATAATCAAATTATTAAAGTAGATGGAGGTACTTATTAATGAGTCAAGATATTATAAAAATAGTAAATGATTGTGAAAAAATGTGCCAACAACAATTTGATAAAGTAAATGAAATTTGTTTTAAAAATACAGAAAAAGTTTTAAATGCTTTTCATGAATACGAAGTAAGTGAAAGTGATTTTTCTCAAACAACTGGATATGGATATAACGATATTGGTCGTGAAAAAATAGAAAAAATATTTGCTAAAATAATGGGAACAGAAGATGCTCTTGTTAGAAATCAATTCATTTCTGGTTCTCATGCTTTGAATGTTGTATTTTTTGCATTACTTCGTCCAAATGATATATTATTATCAATAAGTGGAGAACCATATGATACTTTACATGAAGTAATTGGAATTAAAGAAAATAAAAGTAGTTTAAAATCTTTTGGAATTTGTTATGATCAAATTGATTTAGTAGAAGATGATTTTAATTATGAAGCTATTAAAGATTATCTTACTAATAATAAAGTTAAATTAATAGAAATTCAAAGATCAAAAGGTTATTCAACAAGAAAAAGTATTTCATTAGAAAAAATAAGTAAAGTAATTTCTATTATAAGAAAAATAAATAAAGACGTTATTATTATGATAGATAATTGTTATTGTGAATTTGTAAGTACTCAAGAAGTTGGAGAACTTGGAGCTGATATTATTGTTGGATCTTTAATTAAAAATCTTGGAGGGGGTATTGCTCCAAATGGAGCTTATGTAGCAGGTAAAAAACAGCTTATTGATTTAGTTGGAGAAAGACTTACCCTTCCAGGAGAAGGTAGAGAAGTAGGACCAACTCTTGGAATTAATAAAAGTATTTTTCAAGGTTTATTTTTAGCTCCTAGTGTTGTGGCATCAAGTCTTAAAGTAGCAATATTAACTTCTTGTGTATTAGAAAAATTAGGTTATGAAGTAGAACCAAAATATCAAGATAATCGTGTTGATATTGTTCAAAATATTGTTTTTCATGATAAAGAAAAATTAATTAAATATGTTCAAGGAATTCAAGCATCTTCTCCAATTGATTCTAATTCTATTCCAATTCCTTGGGATATGCCAGGATATGCTGATCAAGTAATTATGGCTTCAGGATCTTTTAACCAAGGATCAAGTATCGAAATTAGTTGTGATGGTCCAATAAGAGAGCCATATATTGCATATCAACAAGGCTCACTTACCTATGAATCTGGAAAATATGCATTAATAAAGGCATTAGAAAAGTTAGAAAATAATTAATATTTTTATAGCATAAAATTAAATAGTATGATATTATTTTGGAAAGGAGTGAAAAATATGTCAAGTTATGATACTTCATATGCAGTTGGAAGTGCAGTAGGCGGCGCATTAGCAGGAATATTTGTAGTACTAGCAATAGTTATTTTAATTGTTTTAGCAATTGCTGTACTAAAAATTATTGGTTATTGGAAGATTTTAGTTAAAGGTGGAAAACCAGGATGGGGTGCTTTAATACCATTTTATAATCAATATTTACTATGTGATATGGTAGGAGTAAGTCCATGGTGGATTTTAATTGTACTTTGTGCAGGATTATTAACATTTATTCCAGTAATCGGATCATTACTTTCCTTAGCAGCAACAATTTACTTTTCAATTTTATTGAATGTTAGTCTTGCACGAAGCTTTGGAAAAGAAGATTCCTACGCAGTAGGATTAATCTTACTTCAACCAATCTTTTACTTAATATTAGGCTGTGGTGATAATGAATATCAAGGCAAAAAACCTATGGATGATGTTGTTCTAAATGCAATTAATAAAACTAATAATTCAACTGTATCTAATGAAGATTCAAAATTCTGTACTTCATGTGGAAGTAAAATGAACAAAAAATCTAAATTTTGTCCATCTTGTGGCAAAGAAGTTAAATAAGGAATATTCTTGTAATATTCTTTTTTTTTGGAACATATAGTATAACATGAGGAGGAGGCTTCGTATGATAAATAAACAAAATTTATGGTTTTTAACATTATTTAGTTTGATTTTAGTTCTTAGTGTCTATTACATTACAATGCCTAATGATTTATTATTAAATGATTCAAATAATAAAGTAGTTACTAAAAAAAGTAAAGATGCAAGTGTTAAAGAAACATCATCTTTAATTGCTATGAGGGTTTCATTAGAAGAAGAAAGACAAGAAAAAATGGTTAATTTGCAAGAAAAATTAACAGATGATAAAGCAACAACAGATGAAAAAAATAATGCTTATGAGCAATTAAAATATTTGAATCAGTTACAAGGTGAAGAAGAAAATTTAGAAAAACAAATTAAAGAAAAACTTGAATTAGATAGTTTTGTAAAAATAGATAATAAGAATATAGAAGTAGTAGCAATTAAAGAAAAACATGATAGTAGTATTGCAAATAATATCATGCGACTTGTTCAATCTAATTACGAAGATAAAATGTATATTACTGTAACTTTTAAAAAAAGTTAGGCACTAATACTAACGAAAATATTCTTTTTTTCATAGAATACTCTAGGTAAGTATAAAAGAAGGGAAGAATATTATGTCAAATAAAATTCTCACAAACAGAGAAAAAGAAGTATTTGAACTATTAATATTAAATAAAACAACAAAAGATATTGCAAAAGAGTTAGGAATCAGTGAAAAGACAGTAAGAAATCACATTTCAAATGCAATGCAAAAATTAGGAGTAAATGGTAGAGCAAGTGCTGTTGTAGAATTATTAAAATTAAGAGAAATATCATTATAAATCGTACTATTTTAGTACGATTTTTCATATACTTAATTAGGTGAAATGTATGCTAAAGAAAAAAGCTCTACGTAAAATTTTTATAACTACTTTAACAGCTTTTGTTTTATTAGTTGTTTATTCAATTCCTAGTTTATATGAAGATAATAGTATCAAAACAAATCTAGAGATTGAATATATTACAGGTATAGGTACAAATAATATTTATTTATTAGACAAAAACAATTATCTAGTAAAAACAAAAGTACTATTAGATTCTAATGATAAAAAAGAACAAATTAAACAAATTATTAAAAATTTAACAATCGGTGATAATTCAAAATTTCCTAATGGATTAAAAGCAACAATTCCAGCTGGAACAAAACTACAAGAAATATTTTATGATGAAGAATATGTAACTTTAAATTTTAATAAAAATTTTCTTAAAGATAAAGATAATTTAGAAAGAATCATTGAATCAGTTATTTATAGTATTATGGATTTAGCTAATATGAAAGGAGTTATCATTGAAGTAAATGGAGAAACTATTCCAGAATATAGTAAAATATTAGATAAAAAATTTGGTATAAATAAAAGTTATTATATTAAATCTAGAAATAATATTAATAAAGTTGTTATATATTATTTAGAACAAATAGATGGAAATAATTATTATGTTCCTGTTACTAAATATTTTAGTAATAATGAAGATGATAAAATTAAAATTATTATTGATGAATTAACTGCAAATTATATTTATGAACCAAATTTAATGAGTTTCTTAAATAGTAATACTAAGTTATTAAATTATAAGGAACAAGAAAATACTATGATAGTTAATTTCAATAATGCTATATTTGATGGAGATACTAAAATTTTAGAAGAAGTAACTTATACTTTAGCATACTCTATTTTTGATAATTATGATGTTGGTCAAGTATTAATTCAAGTAAATGGCAAAAATATTGAAAATGTTAGTTTAGAAAAGTTAAAATAAATTTGAAATCTAAAATTTTTATAAAAATATTAAAATAAGGACTATTAACTAGAACTTTATGGTAAAATATATATAGATATAAAATAAAGGATGTTAGAAAAATGGAAGAAATTATTAAAAAATTAATTGATATGAAAAAAACTATTTCAACAATGGAATCTTGTACTGGTGGTGCTATAGCTAATGAAATTACAAATATAGAAAACTCAAGTCAAGTATTTAAATTTAGTGCTATTACTTATTCAAATGAATTTAAAATAAAAATGGGTGTTGCTGAAACTATTATTGATAAATATAGTGTTTATAGTATAGAAACAGCACAAGATATGAGTAAAAAAATATCAGATTTTACTAATAGTGATTATGGAATTGGTATTACTGGAAAATTAAATAAAATAGATCCAAATAATTTAGTTGGAGATAATAATATAGTATTTATAAGTGTTTATGATAAACAAAATAATAAATACTTCAATCAAGAAATTAATGTTTCAAAGAAAAATAGAATTGCTAATAAACAGTTTTTAATTAAAGAAGTTGAAAAATTACTTAAATCTATATTAAATTAATATATAGTTAGAAAGAATAAACTTTAGTGAATTAAAGTTTTTTTTATAGCATAAAATTAAATGGTGAAACTATGGAAGAAAAAGTAAAAATTTCTTATCCAAGAACAGATTATTATCTTTTAAATGAATGTATTGCTCAAAAATTAAATCAAGTAATGAAAGATTTTATTGAATATGGAAAAATAATTATTAAACAAGATCTTAATTATACTCTAGATATTATGGATGAAAAGAAATGTTATCAAGATATTATTTCTTATATTTTTTATTTAACTATTTATACAGGAGGAGCTCATCCTAATAATTTAGTATATACAGTAAACTATGATAGAAGGAGTAATAAAATTATTACTATTAATGATTTAATTAAAAATAAAAAAATTTTAAATTCTGTTTGTATAGAAAGTAGAGAACAACTAAAAACATTAATTAATAATGATAAAAATTCTATCGATATGATGCTAGCAGGTACAACTCAAAATAAGAGTAATTTTGAAAATTTTAGTTTTGGTGAAACTGGAATTACTATTTATTTTCAACCTTATCAAATTGCACCATCTACATCTGGAATTTATAAAATAATATTACCATATTCTATTTTTAAGGAAGAATAAATAGCTTCTTTTTATTTTATATTAAAAAATGAAAAGAGTATATGATATAAAAAATACTTGAAAGATCTTATAATATAGTGTATAATTTATTTTATCAGTTAGTTATGTCTGCGTAGCTCAGCTGGATAGAGCAATCGCCTTCTAAGCGATCGGTCAGGCGTTCGAGTCGCCTCGCGGACACCACTATGAAGTAAAATAAAGTTCTTAATAAAAGAACTTTATTTTTTTATAAAATATAAAGAAAAATAAAATCTTTTATCAATAATAGAGTAGGAGGTTTTATAAATTGTGTTATGAAAGTTGTATTACAAGATGGGATAAAAGATTGTGGTATTTGTTCTTTACTTTCTATTATTAAACATTATGGAGGAAATGTTTCTAAGGAATATTTAAGAGAATTAACTAACACTACAAAAAATGGTGTTAGTGCATATAATTTGATTCAAGCAGGACAAAAATTAGGCTTTGAATCTTATGCTTTATCTGGAAATGTTGAAGAATTAGATTTGACAAAATTACCATGCATAGCTCATGTAATTATTAATAAAAGTTATCAACATTTCATAGTTATATATGAAGTTGATTTTCAAAAAGAAAAAATTACAATTATGGATCCTGCTAAAGGAAAAAGAATTATTTCATTATCAGAATTCAAATTAATGAGTAGTAAAACTTATCTAATTTTTATACCAAATAAAAAATTACCCATGTTAATAGAAAATAGAGTAGTTAAAGATACAATTAATTATTTTATTAAAAGGAATCCAAATATTTTTATTTTAATTATTTATCTAAGTATATCGTATTTTATTTTACATGTACTTAGCTCCTTTCATTTTAAATATTTATTAGATGCAGCAGTAGCATATAAAATTAGTTCTCAAATAAAATGGATTAGTAAACTAATTTTTTCACTATTACTTATCAAGGAAATATCTTACTTACTACGAAATATTTTATTATTAAAATATAGTCAAATATTTGATTATTGCATTACAACTAAAATATATCAACAAATTATATTACTTCCTTATCTTTATTATAAAAACAGAACAACAGGCGAAGTTCTATCTAGAATTAAAGATTTATCCCAAATTAAAAATTATATTATAAGGTTCTTTACTGTTTTTTCTACTGATTTATTATCGTTGTTTGTTTTTATATTTCTTTTATTTCATATTAATAAAAGACTAACTATTACTTCATTAGGATTATTTATATTGATTATAATTATGAATCTGCTTTTTAAAGAAAAATTTCAAATTTATTTAAAAAAATATTATCGAAAGGAGGAAAAATTAAATTCATATTTAATCGAATCACTATCTAGTGTAGAAGTTATAAAAGGAATGCATACAGAAAAAATAACAATAGATAAATTAAAAATGAAATACCAAAGTTTTTTGGAATCAATTTATCAACTTTCAATTTTTCAAGAATGCTTTTCGTTTATTATGAAAAATATTAATAATATTTTTCAAATTATAATCCTAGGAATTGGTTGCTACGACGTTATTAAAAATAATATTAATTTAGGACAATTAATTGTTTACCAAAGTATTTTAGGTTTTTTAAATGTTTCACTAAATAACATTGTAGATTTGATTCATGAATATTCAAACTATAAACTTGCAAAAGAAAGAATAGAAGATTTATTTAATATTAAAAAAGAATATTTTTTAGGAAATAATTATTATCTTAATATTTCTAAATTTAACAATATTAGTTATCAAAATTTAAATTATTCTTATAATGGTAACAAACTTTTAGAAAATATTAATATTAAAATATCAAATAAAGATAAAATATTTTTATGTGGACCAAGTGGCTCTGGTAAAAGTACTTTTGTAAAATTATTAATGAGATATTTAGAGATTTCTTTTGGAAATATTTCGATTAATAATATTGATATTAATCATTATCATTTAGATATTTTAAGAAATAAAATTACCTATGTTTCTCAACAAGAATTTTTATTTACAGATACTATATATAATAATATTACTTTAAATAAAGATTATGATCCAGAAAAAGTAAAATCTGTTTTAAAACTTACTTTAGTAAATGAGTTTATAGGAGATAACGATGACTTTCTTCAGCAATTAGTAGAAGAAAATGGTTTTAATTTTAGTGGAGGAGAAAGACAAAGACTCATTTTAGCACGAAGTATTTTAAAAGAAAGTGATATTTATATTTTTGATGAATCATTTAGTCAAATTGATACAATAAGAGAAAGAAAGATACTTAAAAATATATTTAAATATTTAAAAGAAAAAATAGTTATTATTATTTCTCATAGAGATGATAACAAAGATTTATTTAATAGAGTATTAGAAATTAAAGATGGTAAATTACATGAAGAAAAATTATGAAAAAACAGAAGTAGTAATAGGAATAATTATTATCTTCATTTTTATGGAAATAATATTAAGTTTAATATTTTATACAAAAAAATATAGAACTTATAAAGTAATAACAGGAATAGTTATTACTAAAAATTATATTAAAACTTATGCAGATACTAATACATTACAGAAATTAAAATCAGCAAAATGTTTTTATATTGATGATAAGAAAAGATTTTATGAAATAATTCAAATAGAAAAAAATATAATAAAACAAAATAGTATTTGGTATCATGAAGTATTAATCAAATTTGAAATTCCTAAAAAATACAAAGATAATGATTCTATTTCAATTAGTATAAATAATGACAAAGAAAAAATGTATAGAATATTTAGAAAGTGTTGGGAGAGTGATTTATGAAAAAAGTGAATGAAAATAAATTAAAAGAAATCCAAGGAGGATTTTCTACAGGAGCTGCTTTAGGTATCGCGGCTGCTATTATATTTATTTCAGGTATTTTTGAAGGGATTGTTCATCCAAAAAGTTGTGCAGGATGAGAAAAATTGATAAAAATTTAAACCAAATTATTGGTGGTTCTAATTATTTAAGTGGTACCGTAATAAATGCATTTGTTAATGTGATTAAACTGTTAATTGATGCAGGTAAAGGTGTAGGAAGTTCTATTAGAAGAATAGCGGAGGATAATGTTTGTCCTCTAAAGTAATAGAACAAATTCTAAAACATAAGAATATATTAATTGTAGTTGGAATAATATTATTACTACCATTTATTTATTACCTTTTATTATTTATTTATAATTCTGGTTATTTGTTTGGTAAATTTCTCAGATATTTAAATAAAATAATTTGTAATTTCGCATAATAACTAAAAAACTTGTCAAAAATTCTTGAAAAATAAGGAAATCTTTGTTATACTCGTTAGTAGTGAAGACGAAGGGAGGGAAAAATATGGCAACTCAAGTAACTGTAAAAAATGGAAATCTAGATATGGCTTTAAGAAAATTTAAACAAAAAGTAGCTAGAGATGGAGTCCCTTCAGAATGCAAAAAAAGAGAATGTTATGATAAACCAGGGGTAAGAAGAAGAAACGCAAAAAAAGAAGGAATTAAAAATTCTAGAAAAAGAAATCGTTCAAATAGAGATAATTAATCTCTATTTTTTCTTGCAAAATTATAAACGGGGGGGGTATAATAATCTTAGATAAATAAAAATAGGTGATCTAAGATG
>CANRPE010000037.1 GCA_947632405.1 uncultured Bacilli bacterium
TTTTTCTTGCAAAAATACAAACGGGGGGGGGTATAATAATCTTAGATAAATAAAAATAGGTGAGTGATCTAAGATGAAAGATAAAATAAAAATGTTAATTATGTTTGTATTAGGAGCAATACTAACAGGATCAACAGTATATGCTGCAACCATAATATCAAGTATAAATGTAGTATATAGTAATGAAAATTCTAAGTTAGTAGCAGATAATGTTCAAGAAGCAATAGATGAAGTATATGATAAAAGTTTTAATAAAGAATTAATAACTGCATATGAATATCATGAACAAGAACCAAATAAATGTATAAATGGAGAAGAAAAAACCTGTGTAAAAACAGATTGTTATAAAAAAGGAAAAACATGTAAGCAAGGAACAATAATAAAATACTATGTAAATGATAGTGAATTTCATTATTTTTATGTTCTAAGAGATGATGGTACAAAAATAACTATGCAACAACGAGAAAATACCATAAGAAATATAGCATGGCATGCAGAAAGTAATGATAATACAAAAGGACCAACTACTGTTTTACCAGCCTTAGAACAGGCAACTTCAACGTGGGTAAATGTAAATGTTATAGAATATGAACCAGGAGTAACAACATTATATGAAAATTCAAATACAGGTTGTACATATACAGCAAGCACAGATTCTGATTATAAGATAAGATGCGAAACAAATACCTATACAAGTACAGTCTTAGGAACAAGAAAAGCCAGAGCAAGAATGATAACAGCACTAGAAGCAGGAAGTACAGGATGCTTAATGTATAAAGATGGAGCTACTGATAGCAGAGTTATCCCACCAAGCATAAATGCATATAACCAAGGTTCATGTCCGGATTGGATGCATAACTATTTGTATCATTCAAAAAACTATGGTGGTAGCTATAGTAATGATACAGTAAATGAAAATGGAGTAAATGACCATGCTTACTGGACTATGTCGGCTTACTCTGGTAACACTACTAATGCGTGGTATGTGCCCGGTGGGGGTAACTTGACCTACGGTAACACTATTGATATTATCCGTGGCGCGCGTGCTGTTGTTGAAATTACTAAGCAAGTATAAGTTATAGAAATTGTAACTAAATAAGTTGTTTAAGTCACTAAAAATAAAAATAAACTTGGATTTCTAAAATATTTATGTTATAATCATAAAAAGAAGGGAGGAGTGGAAATATTTCCACTCTTTCTGTTGTGTAGGAGGTGTTTACTATAAAAGAAATTGTAGAGTCGCTTCTAAATTCTAAATTGGAAAAATTTAGCATATATGTTAATGATGCTTTTAGATCCCAAGAAGAAGGAAAAACGATTTTTAATATTGTTTTAGATAGTGATGAAATAATTGATTTAGATAAGATTACGGAAGCATCTAGAGTTATTAATGAAATTATGGATACAACGGATCAAGTAGAACATGATTATGATGAATTGGATATTTATTCAAAGGAAAAAGGAGAGGTAGAAAGTGAATAATAAAGAGTTTTTAAAAGCACTTGATAATATTGTAAAAGAAAAAGGGATTGATAAGGAAGTAGTTTATGAAGCAATGGAGCTTGCTTTAACTTCTGCTTATAAAAAGAATTTTAATTCAAAAACAAATGTAAAAGTAGTAATTAATCGTGAAACAGGTGATATTAAGGTTTATTCTTATTTGACTGTGGTAGCAGATGATAAACCAGATGATTATTCAGATAATTTTGAAGTAGATGAAAATGGTAATGAAATTGAAGAAGATATATTTAACCCAGAAACAGAAATTAAATTAAGTGACGCTAGAAAAGAAGATAAATCTTTAAATATTGGGGATACTATTGATACGGAAGTAACACCACATGATTTTGGACGTGTTGCTGCTTCAACTGCAAAGCAAGTAGTAGTACAAAAAATGAGAGAAGCAGAGAGAAATAGTATTATGGCAGAGTATGGTGATAAACAAGATGAAATGCTAGTAGGAACTGTTGCTTTGGAAGATACTGACAATTATTTTATTGATTTAGGTCGTACAAATGGAATATTACCAAAAAAAGATATTATTCCTGGTGAAAAGATTGAAATGGGTAGTCAAATTAAAGTATATGTATCTAAAGTAGATAATTCTGGTAAAAATTTACTTATTTTACTTTCTAGAAGTCATTATGGTTTTGTTAAACGTTTATTTGAATTAGAAATTCCAGAATTTTCTGATGGTTCTTTACTACTTTACAGTGTCGCTAGAGACCCTGGAAATAGAAGTAAAGTGGCTGTTTATTCAGAAAATCCTAATATTGATCCAATTGGAGCATGTATTGGTGAAAAAGGAAGTCGTATAGCAAGAATTATTGAAGAATTACATGGTGAAAAAATTGATGTTGTAAGGTATGATAAAGATCCAGCTATTTTTATTGAAAATGCATTGTCTCCTGCTAAAAATTTAACTGTTGCTATTACAGATAGTAAAAAGCAAGAAGCTATGGTTATAGCTGATAAAGATAATTTTTCTTTGGCTATTGGTCGAAAAGGACAAAATGCTCGCTTAGCAAGTCGCTTAACTCATTATAAAATTGATATTAAAACTCAAGAGCAAGCTAGCGAAGAAGGAATTAATTTTCGTTTTGAATAGGTGTATATGAAAACTAGAAAAATTCCATTAAGAACTTGTGTTGTAACAAAAGAATTACTTCCTAAAAAGGAACTGTTAAGAGTTGTTAGAACACCAGAAAAGAAAGTTATTGTTGATTTAAGTGGAAAAGCAAATGGTAGAGGAGCATATATAAAAAAGGATCTAGAAGTACTAGAAAAAGCCAAGAAAAGTAAAATTTTAGAAAAAAGATTAGAAGTAGAGATAGATAATGAAATTTATGAAGAAATAAAAAGAATATGTGAAAATTGAGAAAGAGGTGAAGTCATATGATGAATTTAAAAGAGTATGCACAAGATGTAGGATTTGATGTAGAAAAAATTAAATCTTTATGTGATAAAATTGGTATTTCTTATGAAAATGAAGAATCTTTATTAAGTGAAGATGATATTATTCTTTTAGATAATGAAATTCAAGATCAAGAAGATTATATTGAAGATAATGTAATTGACGAAGAATCTTTATATGAAGAAGAAGTTCGTGATAAAGCAGAAGAATTAGCATCTTTAACTAATATTGATTTAGATCATCAAGAACGTTTTGAAAAAGTAAAGAATAAGTCAGTTAAAAAACAAGAAGCTAAGACTAATTTTATGAAAGAAAGAAAAAAAATTTATAAGCATCGTGAAAAATTACAAAGTAATGAAGCAACAAAAGATGATCATATTATTTTATATAAAGAAGGAATGACTTTAAGTGAAATTGCAGAAGAATTAGCAGTACCACCTACAGAATTAATTAAAAAAGTCATGGGCCTTGGAATTATGGCATCATTAAATCAAAGTATTGATTTTGAAACAGCAGAGGTTTTGGTTTTAGATTACAATAAGGAGTTGAAACGAGAAGAAACAAAAGATATTTCTAATTTTGAAAATTTTGAAATTGAAGATAATGAGGAAGATTTAATAGAAAGACCTCCTGTTGTTACAATCATGGGTCACGTAGATCATGGTAAAACAACACTTCTTGATACTATTAGAAAAACAAATATTGCAGGAAAAGAGGCAGGAGGAATTACTCAAGCAATTGGAGCTTATTCAGTTGAATATAATGGTAAAAAAATAACTTTTATTGATACACCAGGACATGAAGCTTTTACAGAAATGAGAGCTCGTGGGGCTTCTGTTACTGATATTGTTATTATTATTGTAGCTGCTGATGATGGAATAATGCCACAAACAAAAGAAGCAATTGATCATGCTAAAGCAGCAAAAGTTCCTATTATTGTAGCTATTAATAAAATAGATAAAGAGGATGCAAATGTTGATCGTATTATGACAGAACTTGTAGAAAATGGTCTTACTCCAGAAGAATGGGGTGGAGATACAATGGTTTGTAAAATTTCTGCTTTAAATGGAATTGGAATTGATGATTTACTTTCTAATATTTTGTTAGTAAGTGAAATGCAGGAATTAAAAGCAAATCCATCTCGATATGCAACTGGAACAGTCATTGAATCTCGAAAAGATAAGCAAGTAGGATCTGTTGTTTCTATTTTGATTCAAAGTGGTACTTTAAGATTAGGGGATCCAATTGTTATAGGTACAAGTTATGGAAAAATTAGAACTTTAAAAAATGATTTAGGTCAAAATATTGTTGAAGCACTTCCTTCTACTCCAGTTGAAGTAACTGGTATTTCTGAAGTTCCTTCTGCAGGAGATAAATTTATGGCTTTTGAAACAGAAAAGCAAGCAAAAGCAATTGCTGAAGAAAGAAAAATACGTAGTAAAGAAGCTGATACAAATAAAAATGGTATGACATTAGAAGATTTATTTGGTCAAATTCAAGAAGGAATTAAAGAAATTAATGTTATTATTAAGGCTGATGTTAATGGAAGTCAAGAAGCTGTAAAATCATCTCTTGAAAAAATTGACGTTGAGGGTGTTAAAATTAATATTATCAGAAGTAGTGTAGGTGCTATTACAGAAAGTGATGTTGTTTTAGCTTCAGCCTCTCATGCTATTATTATTGGTTTTAATGTTAGAGGTAATCAAAAAACAATGGATACAGCAAAAGAATATGGAATTGAAATTAGAAATTATGATATTATTTATAAAGTAGTAGAAGACATGGAAGCTGCAATGAAAGGTATGCTTGATCCAGAATATGAAGAAAAAATTATTGGAACTTTAGAAATTAGACAATTGTTTAAATTTTCAAAAGTAGGTTTAATAGCAGGATGCCATGTTTTAACAGGTAATATTAAAAATGGAGCTAATGCTAGAATTATTCGTGATGGTACAGTTATTTATAATGGAAAGATTAAAACATTACAACATGAGAAAGATCAAGTAAAAGAAGTAAAAAAAGATATGGATTGTGGACTTACTTTAGAAAACTGCCAAGATTATAAAGAAAAAGATCTTATTGAAGTTTATGAATTAGTAGAGATAAAAAGATAATTTTTATGAATGGGGGAAATAAAATGAAACGTAATGTATTGGTAGAAGAAATTTTAGATAATTTTTCATTATTACAAATTGTAAGAAAAAATTCAAAATGTTTATCTGTTTTTGTTAAATATCTTGATGATAAAAATAATCTTAAAAAAGATTGTATTTGTACTATGCCTAATAGTAGTATTCAAATAGGAAATCAAGCTATTGCTATTTTTTCATCAGATGCTTCTAATTCAGAACTTTTAAATATTTATGATTTAAAAACTCATACTTATATAAGTCCAAAAAAACAAACAAAAGTGTATCAAAAAAGATTTATAGATTAACACATATTTATTAAAGTAATAATAAAGGAGAGTGTATTTATTATGACAAATGTCAAAATTGAAAGATTAAATCACACTTTTATGGAAGAAATTAGTCAAATTTTAATGACAGAAATTAAAGATGAAGATATTAAGTTTGTTACAGTGACAGGTGTTGATATTACTAATGATTTAAGTTATGCTAAAGTTTATGTCACTGTATTAAATGCTGAAAAAAAAGATTCTACATTGAAAGCTTTGAATAAAGCAAGTCATTTTATTCGCGGAAAACTTTCTGAAAAGGTTGAGATTAGACATACACCTGAACTTAAATTCTTATATGATGAATCTATTGAGTATGGAGAAAATATAGAAACTATTATAGAGAAAATTCATAGTGATGAAACAAAATAGTTTCTTTTTTTTGTCAAATTTGTGTTTACTTTTTGATTTAGTATTCTAATAAAAACGTATATATGTTACAATTAATTTGGTGAAATTAATGCAAATAAAGATTAAAGATACACATATTAATTACATACAATATGGTAAAGGAAAAGATATTATTTTACTTCATGGATGGGGACAAAATATCGAAATGATGAGACCTTTAGGTAATCTTTTATCAAGTGATTATAGAATTACGATTTTAGATTTTCCTGGTTTTGGTGAAAGTGAAGAACCAAAAACTCCCTGGACAATAGAAAATTATAGTGATTTATTAGAAGAATTAATAAAAATTTTAAATATAAAAAAACCTGTTGTTATAGGTCATTCATTTGGAGGTAGAGTTGCTATTAAGTATTGTGCCAATCATTCTATTGAAAAATTAGTTTTATTTGGTAGTCCATGTATTAGACTTCAAAAAACTCAACCTTTAAATGTTCGTATTCTTAAAAAGTTAAAGACTTTTCCTTTTATGAATCAACTGGGAGAATATATGAAAAAATATATTGGATCAAGAGATTATAAAGCAGCTAGCCCAATAATGAGACGAACCTTAGTTAATGCAGTTAATGAAGATCTTTCTGATGATGCAACAAAAATAGAAGAACCAACTTTATTAATATGGGGTAATCAAGATACAGAAGCTCCTCTTGAACAGGCAGAAATGCTAGAAAGTATGATGATTGATGCAGCATTAATTGTATTGCCTGGAACTCATTATGCTTATTTAGAAAATCTAGGACAAGTTTTAAATATTATATATTCATTTCTAGGAGGTAAATAAAATGCTTATATATATTTTACTAGTAATTATGGTTATTACTTGTTTTATTAAAAGTAAAATTTCATTACATATGTTGCAACAAAATTTATATAATGAAAATAATCGTTATTTAAAATGGGTATTTAAAAGTCCAAAAAATTTTTTAAATTTAGAAATTTTAGAAATTATCTTTTGCATAATGATACTTATTTTAGCTAATAAATATGAAAATATTATTATAATATTATTTTTACTTTCTATTCTTATTTATTGTTATACTTTTTATAATATAAGTAAAAGTATTAAAAATAGTCAACAAAAGAAACCTTTAGTAATAACAAGTAGAATTAAAAGATTAATCTTTACAACAACAGTATTATATTTTATTCCAATTATATTATTATTTTATAGATCTAATAATTTATTATTTGTATATAAAATGATTTTTATCTTAGCAATATTAATTTATTTTAATTTTATTGTAGTTTTTTTAGCGAATATTATCAATTATCCATATGAAAGAGGAGTATATTATTATTATAAAAGAAAAGCTCAAACTACTTTAAAAAATATGCCTAATTTGAAAATTATAGGAATTACTGGTAGTTATGGAAAAACAAGTAGTAAAAATATTTTAAGTGATATTTTAAATATTAAATATAATGCTTTACCTACACCAAGAAATCTTAATACGTTTAATGGTTTAATTATGACTATAAATAATTATATGGATAAATTTACGGATGTTTTTATTGCTGAAATGGGTGCATATGTTAAAGGTGAAATTAAAGGATTATGTAATTTGGTTCATCCTACATATGGAATTTTAACATCTATTGGAACTGCTCATCTTGAAAGTTTTGGTAGTGAAGAAAATATTCAAACAGGTAAATTTGAACTTATTGAATCATTACCTAGTGATGGAATAGGAGTTTTAAATAAAGATGATAAAAAGCAAGTTAGTTATAAATTAAAAAATAATGTTCGTATAATTTGGATTGGAATTGATGAACAAGATGTTGATATAAGAGCTGTTGATATTAAATGTGATAATAAAGGTACAAGTTTTAATGTTGTATTTAAAGGTGATAAGAAAAAATATCCATTTCAAACAAAACTTTTAGGTAAACATAATGTATATAATATTTTAGCAAGTCTTGCTTTAGGATATGAATTCGGTATTACAATATCTGAATTACAACAAGCTGTAAAAAGTGTAAAAGCTATTGAACATCGACTTGAATTAAAGAAATTAAATGGTTTTTATATGATTGATGATGCTTATAACTCGAATCCAGTTGGTGCTAAAAGTGCTGTAGAAGTTTTGAATATGATGCCTGGTATTAAAGTTGTGGTAACTCCAGGAATGATTGAACTTGGTAACAAAGAAAGAGAATATAATAAAATATTTGGTAAACAAATTTCTGCAGTTGCTGATTATGCAATTTTAATAGGTAAAAATCGTACTAAACCTATTTATGATGGTTTGATCGAAAATGGTTTTGATAAGAAACGTATTATTGTGTATAATGATGTAAGATGCGCATATCAATTTATTAATACTTTAATTGGAAAAAAAGAGGTATATGCATTATTTGAAAATGATTTACCTGATATATATAATGAATAGGAGATGGTAAAATGAAGATTAAAGTTGGTGTTATTTTTGGTGGAGAAAGTGTGGAACATGAAGTAAGTATTATTTCAGCTATACAAGCAATTAATAAATTAGATCAAGGAAAATATGATATTGTACCTATCTATATTACAAAAGATAGAGAATGGTACACTGGTGATATGTTAAATGATATAGAAATATATGAAGATTTATCATTGATTAAAAAATATGGAAAGAATGTAGTATTATATTTTAATAAGGGATCATATGTTTTGCAAAATAAGAAATTTCCTCATAATATTATTACTGATATTGATATTGCATTTCCAATAGTACATGGTACTAATGTGGAAGATGGAGTACTACAAGGATATTTACAAACAATTGGTATTCCATATGTAGGAAGTGATGTTTATGCATCTGTTGTTGGTCAAGATAAAGCATTTATGAAAGATATTTTTGCTCAAGAAAATTTACCTATGACAAAATATATTTGGTTCTATGATTGTGATTATAAAAATGATAGTCAAAGTATTTTAGAAAAAATTAAAAAGCTAAAATATCCATTAATTGTAAAACCTTCATCGACAGGTAGTAGTGTTGGAATTAAAGTTGCTGATAATTTAGAGGAATTGAATGATGCTATTGATGATGCAATGCAATATGATAATAAAATTATTGTTGAAGAAGTTGTTGCAAATTTAAAAGAATTAAATATTAGTGTAGTAGGTAACTATGAACACCAAAAGGTAAGTGAAATAGAAGAAGTTATTTCTAAAAGTAAATTTTTAACTTATGATGAAAAGTATATTGGTGGAGGAAAAAAATTAAAGGGTGGTTATAAAATACCTATGAAAAATCCATCAAAAGGAATGGCATCAACAAATCGTAAACTTCCTGCTGATATTTCTGAAAAAATTAGAAAAGAAATTGAAGATATTGCTATTAAAGCATTTAGACGTTTAGGATCTGCTGGTGTATGTAGAATTGATTTTCTTGTAGATGATAAAACAAAGAAAGTGTATATCAATGAAATTAATTCTATTCCAGGAAGTTTATCTTATTATCTATGGGAAGCAAAAGGAATTAAATATTCAGATTTATTAGATGAATTAATTAGTATAGGAGTTAAAGATTACAAAAAAAGAATTAGTAAAACACATTCATTTAATACTAATATCTTAAGAGGATTTAGTAAAAATGGTGGTATTAAAGGAATGAAAGGAAAATTAAGGTAGTAATATTTAAGTTACTATCTTTTTAACTTTTATGAGATTAGTTGCGGTTTTAGAAAGAACTGAAAATTCTAAAGAAATAGAATTTTATTATTTAGATGCAATCAAAAAATTTGGAGGAATTCCCATTTTAATAAATTTTTATAATTTAGAATTATTAAATTTATGTGGTGGTATTTTATTAACTGGTGGTGATGAAAAAGGACCATTAGATGATTATTTAATTTCTTATGCTTTAAAAAATAATTTAGCCTTATTAGGAATATGTCAAGGAATGCAGTCTATGGCTTTGTTTGATACAAATGAAAATTTGATTGATGTAGAAAATCATTATCAAAAAGAACATTTGGTTTCTTTAGAAAAATCTCACTTACAACAAATTATTAATAAGAATTGTTTTTATGTAAATTCATATCATCATCAACAAGTAAAAACATCAAAGATATTTCAAATAGTAGGCAGAAGTGATGATGGAGTAATAGAGGCAATAGAAAATAAAAATCATTCTTTTCAAATAGGCGTGGAGTGGCATCCAGAAAGAATGATTGATCAAGAGGAAAGTCAAAATCTTTTTAAAAATTTTATTAAAAATGTAGAATTAAAGTAAATTTATTTTCTTAATTAATATTAAACATAATTAATTTGTATATTAAAAAACTAATGTGAGTTGTGAAAATTATATTATAAATTAAAACTCGAACCATAAAGGTTCGAATTTTTTATAAATTTAATGTTATATAATTCAATGCTAAATCTACTAAAATAAATTTAATTTATGCTATAATAGAAATTAATGGTAGGTGGTATAATGAATCTATACAATTTAAATGTTGATAATAGCAATATTGGAGGATACTTAAGTAGTGAACAAATAGACATGTTATCAATTATACAATGCCAAACTTATGAAGAAATAATTTCTTTTATATATAAATGCAACCAATTAAACGGAGTATTTTCAAAGAAAAATCTGCAAGATTTTGTTACTCAGGATTTAGGACAATTAAAAAGAAATGTATTTAAAAAATATCAAGATACTTTAGTATCACACAATAGTTCTAAATCTATCATAATAGATAATACATTATACCATTTAGGTATAAAAAGAGAGGATATTGAGATTATTAAAAGAATTTATACTTACAAAAATATTGAAATAATAACATATATTAAAGAATATATAAAAAAGAAATATTCTAATAATTATAAAGAAATTTTTAAACAAGCTCATAGATTCATTTCTACTGAACGTGATCAAAATAAAATGCCAAATTTATATGATGAGTTTATATTGCTTAATGAAAAATTATCATTATTTAATACTTTATTAATTGGATCAGGAAAACCTGAAGTTGTTATAAATAAATTTTTTGATGAAAATAATTTAGAGAGATTTGATTTCTATTTTGCAAAAAATGATTTAGATTTTGCATTAAGGAATAATAAACACGTGCGATTTCATTCACTTTTAACAAAAGGAGCTGCTGAAAGTTTATTTACAGGAAAAACAAAAGAAAAAATTCTAAAAATATTAACTTCATATGTTAAAGTTACTATAGATTTTGTAAATGAGTATAATTCAACACATAGATTAGAAGATGAAACACCTATTATTAATTCAATTGATTTGTTTAATGAAATTGTAAGCTTTGATAAAAATAGTCAAGGAGTATATTACAATATATGGGAAAGTTATTATGGTATAACAATTAATGATTTATGCAATATATTTGAATATGCTAAAACTCATAAACCTCAAGGAGTTAGTTATTTATATAATGAACCATTTTTAGAAAATTCTGAAAGAAGAAAAAAAGTTTTAGAAGTATTACAGTCAATAGATTCTATTTCAAGTGGTCTAATTGATACTCTAGGTTCACAGATGCATATAACTTTTAGGACTAATGATGAACAAATAAAAGAATGTTTTAAAGATTTTAAATTTTTACAAAAAACAAAAAACATTAATATACAAATAACTGAATTTGATTTATCTTTAAGTGAAACTGAAACTTTAAAAACAATTGGATATAGACCTGAAATTTCTTATGAAGAAGTATATTCCATGAAAAAAGATAAAATTAATAGTATATCATCTATCATCAATAGTTCAGGTGTAAAATTAAATGCCATATCATATTGGTCTTTAACAGATAATTTGGATTGTAATTTAGAAAGGGTTAGGACTAATTTATTGAATAAGGGTATTATAAGTGATATCAATCAAGTTCCTACTGTTTGTGGTGGTTTAATTCCAACTTTTTTGGAATTAATTAACCATAATTTAAATTTGTAAGTGCGTTTTCTAAATGACAAATATATTAACAGTTATTTTTGTTTTAGTTATTTCATATTTTTCATTAATTACTAAAATAATTTTATTATATATTACAAATTAAAACTAAAACCATAAAGGTTCAAGTTTGGCATCTTTTTGGCGCCATAAAAGAAAGACGTACAACAACTTTTAGATAAAAAACAATTGATATATTAATTAACTAAATATATTCTTTTATTTTTTCTAAATTAATTAATTTTAATTCAATACTATTATTATTAAACATATCTTTAACGATTATAGTATTATTTTTTATTTCGTTTTCACCTAAAATAATTACATAAGGTATTTTTTCTTTATTTGCATAATCCAAACTTTTCTTTAATTTTTTAGTTTTCATTTCTATTTCAACGTTATAACCTAAATCCCTAAAATTATTTGCTAACATTAAACTTTCAATTTCAGTATCCATAGGAATAATATAAATATCTGTATTTGATTTATCATTAAACATAGTATTGTCTTTTAATAATTCATAAATTGCAGATAAACCAAAACTAATTCCAACTGTTGGATATTCATTACCATCATTAATAAATTCAGTAATCATTTTATCATATCGTCCACCAGCACCAATGCTTCCATTAATGCCTCGATTTCTATCATATACTTCAAAAACATTACCAGTATAATAATTTTGACCTCTAGCAAGTGATGATGAAAAATCACAAACTGAA
>CANRPE010000038.1 GCA_947632405.1 uncultured Bacilli bacterium
CTTAGATCACCTATTTTTATTTATCTAAGATTATTATACCCCCCCCCGTTTATATTTTTGCAAGAAAAAATTACACCAAAGTGCAATTTATGGTTTGGTTATTTCAACAACAGCACGCGCACCGTGAGAAGTAGCAATGGTGCTACTACCATTAAAGAATAAGTAACCTCCGTGGTACACAGCTAATGCATAAACTTTACTACTAGAAAGACTCGACATGGTCCAATAACAAGACACAGATACTCCATTTTCATTTATTGTATCATCATTATAGCTTCCTCCATAGTTTTTAGCTTTATATAAATAGTTATACATCCATTCTGGACAGGAACCATTGTTATATAAATCGCTACTTGGTGAAAGACGTCTTTTATCTGTTTCTCCATCTTTCCATGCTAAGCAGCCTGTTGCTGAGGCTTCTTGTGCTGTGATCATTCTGGCTCTTGCTTTTCTTGTTCCTAATACTGTACTTGTATAGGTATTTGTTTCGCATCTTATCTTATAATCAGAATCTGTGCTTGCTGTATATGTACAACCTGTATTTGAATTTTCATATAATGTTGTTACTCCTGGTTCATATTCTAGTACATTTACATTTACCCATGTAGAGGTTGCTTGTTCTAAGGCTGGCAATACCGTAGTTGGTCCTTTTGTATTGTCATTACTTTCTGCATGCCATGCTATATTCCTTATTGTATTTTCTCGTTGTTGCATGGTTATCTTTGTGCCATCATCATGTAATACATAGAAATAATGATATTCATTTTCTTTGACATAATATTTTATTACTGTTCCTTGGTTACATGTTTTACCTTTTTTATAGCAATCTGTTTTAATACATGTTTTTTCTTCTCCATTTATACATCTATTTGATCCTTCTTCATGATATTCATAAGCAGTTATTGGAGTTTTATTAAAACTTTTATCATACACTTCATCTATTGCTTCTTGAACATTATCTGCTACTAACTTGGAATTTTCATTATTATACTCTACATTTATACTTGAGATTATAGTTGCGGCATATACTGTTGTTCCTGTTAGTATTACACCTAATATAAATGCAGCTATAACTTTTATTCTTTCTTTCATCTTAGATCACTCACCTATTTTTATTTATCTAAGATTATTATACCCCCCCCCGTTTGCATTTTTGCAAGAAAAAATTACACCGAAGTGTAATTTAATTTAGTTATTTTTCTTTTGCTATTCCTCTTTCTATCTTCATATCAAAATATACAAGAATTAATGATATAAAAAATTGAATAATACTACAAATTAGTAATTCTGTCCAAAAGTTATTTGTTAATACTATATTATTAAAGAATATTATGCATAAGAAAGTATATAATAACATTGTAAATAAATAATTTATTATTATCATACTACTTTTCGTTGAAATATTAGTTAAAATATAATAATAAATTGCTAAATTTATAAACATACTTATAAAATAACAAATAGGATCTCCTAATATTTCTATTAATTTAACTGGTTTATTTGTTAAGTTTGTAACTAATAATAAAAATGCAATCATCATTAATGTAGATATTATTATTGACATAAAAGAATTTTGAAAATTATACTTTTTAGTAATATAATTACTGATAAAAATAACTATTGGAATTATTAATAATGAAAAAGTTAGTGAGTGACTAAATAATGTAAAATGATATGGTTTTAATGCTACTAAAAGCATACATGTTACTGATAATAACATTGAAAACATAAAAGTATCATTATTAAATTGTTCTTTCTTTGTATTTTTCTTTTTATTTTTTGATTTTTTACTTTCTTTTTTTACCATTTTTCATACTCCTTTTTATTTTATATATTTATCATATCATTATTTTTGAAAAAAGTTAATTGTTTTTTTAAATATATGATACAATATAATTGGTGAAAATAGATGATAACAAGAGAAGAAAAAAATAAAAGAATACAAAATGAGATTGAAGAAGAAAACTCTCATGAAAAAAGAAAAAAAATAGTATTTTTTTGTTTTAAATTTATAGTTTTTGTTATAATATTTTTCTTTTTATTTTATTTGTATGCAAAAAATTATACTACTCTTGGTCTTATTGTAAAAGAGCAAAGAATTACTAGTCAAAAGATTCCAGCTTCTTTTAATGGTATAAAAATAATACAATTTACAGATTTAAATTATGGTTCTACTGTAAAAGAAAAAGAATTAAATCATTTAGTAGAAGAAATAAATATAAGAAAACCTGATCTTATTATTTTTAATGGTAATCTTATTAATAAAGATTATAATCTTAGTACTAAAGAAACAGAAAAAATAATTGAATCTTTACAAAAGTTAAATGCTTCTATTGGAAAATATGCAGTTATGGGAAAAAATGATTCAAAAGATACTTTTACTACTATTATGAATCAATGTCAATTTAATGTTTTAGATAATAATTATGATTTAATATATGATACTAATACACCTATACTTCTTATTGGATTATCTAGTTATGTTAATAATAATAGAAATATAGAAGAAGCTTTTAGATATTTTAAAGAAGAACAACATAATTCTAATATTTATACTATATCTATAATGAGTGAAACAGAGGATTTAGATGAAATTATTACAAATTATAATTCTGATTTAGTATTAGCTGGTAATTCTTTAAATGGTGAAATTAGGTTACCTTTTATTGGAGGTATTGTTTCTCAAAAAGGTTCTTCTAAATATATAGATGCTTATTATAAAATTAAAAATACAGATGTTTATATTTCAAGTGGAATTAGTTCACCTACTTTTGGATTTAGATTATTTAATCATCCAAGTATTAATTTATTTAGACTAACAAATAAAAAGTAGTTCGCTACTTTTTTATTTTAACATATATTGGAATACTTTTTATTTTATCATTATCTAAGTAAATATCTACTGTACCTACTTGTTCTTTATTTTTATAATTTTTATTTTTAGTAATTTTAACAATAGTCTTTATTTTATCTATTTCTTCTTCTGTTAATGGATAATAAAAAGATTCTTTTAAATATAAATTATCTTTAAAAAAACTTTTACCTATTCTAAAATTATCTTTATCTAATATTTTATACTTTTTATATTTATTAAATAAATATTCATATAGATTTTTATGAGTTTGATATTCTAAATCATCATCTAAAGTAACAGCTGTTAAATTTAAATTATCTTTAGTAGCAGTTGTTACTAGTGTTCTTCCAGCACTAGGAGTATAGCCATTTTTACCACCTGTACAATACTCATAATTACTTAATAATTTATTTCTGTTATACCATAAATAACTTTTATTTTTTGTTTGAGCAACATATTTTTTAGTACTAGTAATTTTTCTGTATTGTTTAAAATTAGTATAAACATAACTAGAAAGTTTAGCCATATCATAAGCTGTAGAATAGTTTTTAGTAACTTCATCTAAACCATGACTATTTTCAAAAATTGTATTATTCATACCTATTTTTTTTGCTTTTTGATTCATTAATTTTACAAAGGCTTCTTCATTTTTTGAGATATTATTAGCAATAACAACAGCAGCATCATTTCCACTTCGAAGTATTAATCCATATAATAAATCCTCTAAGGACATTTTTTCTTTATATTCAAGATAAATACTAGTTCCATACATTTCTAATATTTCTTCTTTTGCTGTATATTTATCTTTTAAATTTCCTTTTTCTAACGCAATAGTTGCAGTCATAATCTTTGTAATTGATGCGATTAATCTTTTTTCATCTTTATTATTACTATATAAAACTCTACCACTATCCATATCCATAACAATACTAGATTTAGAAGTATCCATTTTAGCTAAAACATTTATTGGTAGAAATAAAATTAGTAATAAAAAAATTATATACTTTTTCAAGTTTATCACCTATTTAAGTATATTATAGTAAATTAAAATAATTCTTTTTTATACTAATTCTTAGTAATTATTTCAGAAGTAATCATAATATTTATTTTCATAATAAAAAGACTATTTCTAGTCTTAATATAGTCCATGTAATTTTTGTCTATCTGTATCAGTAATATCATCTACTATCCATTCATTGCTGTCATCTTTAGTTAAATTAAATGTCATAGTATAAGTAGTTTTATCTGTAACATCTTTCATATTTTTAATTTTATAGTCGATATATTTTTCTGTACCTTTTTCATCATCATCAGTTATAAATTCATCCTTATGAGAGTTAAAGTACTCCTCTGATTTTTTAATTGATGTCTGATAATCAAAAACTTCAATTTCCACATCTACTGTTGCAGTATCATCTTCTACTTTTTCATCAGTAATTTTATAAGATAGATTTTGATATTGTTTTTCCATTAGAGAACGATATTCTTTTTTTTGATCTTCACTCATTTCAGTATCACTATCTAGAGTTAAGTCAAGTTGAGTTAAAACATCATCATCTAATTTTTGATACTTACTTAAAAAATCTTCTACTTTCTTACTTGGAGTATTTGTAGTATCATTACAACCAACTAATAAAAATAAACATAAACAAGCAACAAGTATTTTTTTGATTTTCATTTTATCTCTCCTTCCATTAATATAATGGATGGAAATTTTTTATTTATACATAAATTATTCTACTGTTACAGATTTAGCTAAATTTCGTGGTTTATCTATATCACATCCTCGTAAAAGTGCTACATAATAAGAAATTAATTGTAAAGTAGGAACTATTAGTATTCCTTGAGTATATATACTAACATCTTTAACAATAATTTCTAAATTTCTATTTGTTTTTAATTTATCTGTTGTAATAATAATTGTTTTTGCTCCACGAGATTCTACTTCTATTATATTTGATAAAGTTTTTTCATATATATCATGATCTGTTATAATACCAAATACAGGCATATCTTTTTCTATTAAAGAAATAGTTCCATGTTTTAATTCTCCAGCTTGATATGCTTCACTATGAATATATGATACTTCTTTTAATTTTAAACTTCCTTCTAAGCAATATGAATAATCTATTTTTCTACCAATAAAGAAAGAATTATTTTTTTGATAAACTTCTTGAGCTATTTTTTGATAATCAGAATCTTTATCAATTACTTCTTTTACTAACTTTGGAAGTATTTTAAATTCATTAAGATATGGTGTAATTTCAGTAATTATTTTTTTATCATAAGCAAGTTTTAAACAAAGTAATGATAATAGTGCTACTTGTAGTAAATATGCTTTAGTAGTAGCAACTGCTATTTCTTCACCAGCTTCGATAAATAATACTTCATCTGCTTCTCGAGCAATTGTAGATGTTTTTACATTAACAATTGCTAATGTATGTTGTTTTTTTAATTTAGCAAATCTCATAGCTGCTATCGTATCTGCTGTTTCACCTGATTGAGAAATTAAAATTACTAAAGTTTTTCTATTATAATTAATATTTTTATAGCGATATTCGCTAGCAACATCAACAATTACTTCTGTATTTGTTTTTTCTTCTAATATATATTTAGCAACCATACCTGCATACATTGCCGAACCACATGCAACTATATGAATAACAGAATAATCAGATATATTAGGGAGTAATTCAATATTTTCTAAATATGGTTTAAGTGTTTTTTCAAGAACAATTGGTTCTTCATTTATTTCTTTTAACATGTAATGAGCATAACCATTCTTATTTTTACTTTCTAAATCAATATCAATAGTATTAATATCTTTATTTTTTTCAATTAAATGTTGATATATTTTTACCTCTTTTTCATTAATTTTAGCAATTTCTCCATCATCTAAAAAAATAAAATGATTAGTATATGTATTAATTGCAGTTATATCACTAGCAAAAAATTTTTCTTCATCGTTTATACCTATAACAAGTGGTGAATCTTTTTTTACAACATAAATATAATCTTTATCTTGATCTGTAATAATTCCTAAAGCATATGATCCTTTTAGCATCTTAATAGTTTTTTCAATTGTATTTAAAAAATCATCTTCTAAATTAAAATCAAGTAATGCAGCAACTACTTCTGTATCTGTATCTGACTTAAATTGATAACCTTTTTCTTTTAAATCTTCTCTTAAAATATCTGCATTTTCAATAATTCCATTATGAACTAAGGTAATACTTCCTACTTTATGAGGATGAGCATTTTCTTCTGTTACAGCACCATGTGTAGCCCATCTTGTATGAGCAATTCCTTTTTTATATTTTTCAAGAGAAGAAAGATTTAACTTTTCTTCTAGATTTTTAATTCGACCTACGCTTTTTATAATTTTTTGATCACTATCATTATATAAAGCAATTCCTGCTGAATCATACCCTCTGTATTCAAGTTTTTTTAAACCATCTAATAAAATATTAACAGCCTTATTTTTACCAATATAACCAACAATTCCACACATATTATTTTACACTCCTTTTATATATTATATACTAAAAAAAAGAAAATTACATTTTTTCTTTTTTAGTTGTATCAATAATATAAATAATTAAATAAATAATAACAAGTAATAAAGCTATACTTAGTAATATATAATTATCTTTACAATAATAAATATCAATATCATAAGTATATGTTGAACTAAAATTTACATTATAAATTTTATAATAAATAATACTAACATACATAGTAATTAAAATAATAAATAAATTATAAATAAAAGAATTTTTTAAAAGATCTTTATGATTTATTAAAGTAATAAGTTCAATAATTAAAATAATAAATACTAATATTAAATAAACAATACCCTGCCATTGTGCTTGAAAAATGATAGGTAACATTTCTATTGTTATAGTTGTTAACAAAATAAATGAAATAATACTAATAACATATATAATTTTTTGTAATGTCTTAATCATCTAAATATTCATATCCTAAAGTATTTTTTTGTTTTACTTCATTTATTTCATCTTGAAACATTTCATCAAAACGAGGTAATTCTTTTTTTATAACATCTTCATAAATATTTTTACTAGATTCAATTGCTTTTCGAAAATCTAAAATATTAACTTCTGTTCTATTTTCAAATAATGCATTAGAAAAAGCTTCTTGAACTATAGTTAAAGAAACATCTGGATACCTAGAACCTATTTCATAAATTCTTTTATATTCAGAAGTTATATCAGTAATAAATGTCATAATCTGTTGTTGAATAAAAGAAGAATATTGCATTTTGATTCCTGTTCTTTTTTCTATTTTAGGAAGTGTTCCAACTAGTATAGCAATATTTTCTTCTCTTGTTGGTTCTAAAAGCTCAACTTTTTGGAATCTTCTTACAAAAGCTTTATCTCTTAATATATAACGTTCATATTCATCAGTTGTCGTTGCTCCAACAACTTTAATATCCCCACGATCTAGTGCTGGTTTAAACATATTAGCAAAATCAAGTGCTTCTCCTTTATTACCCATGAGAGTATGAATTTCATCAATAAATAAAACTAAATTATGATGTTTTTTTAATTCATCTAAAAGAGTTTGAACTTTTGATTCTCCTGTTACAGGATCTACTCCTAATAATGCAGAAGTATTTAATTTAATTACATTGTAACCTTTTAATGAATCTGGTACTGTTTGTTTTTGAATACGATATGCAAGACCTTCAATACAAGCTGTTTTTCCAACTCCAGGTTTACCAACTAAAATAGCAGATTTATCAGGAGTCAATAAAATCAAAATTAATTGTTTAATTTGTTCATCTCTACCAATTGCAGGATTTGTAATATAATTTTTAATTGATAAATTCTCTCCATAATTATTTAATATACTAATACGTTTCTTTTCTAAATCAAATTCTTCATTCATAATGTAATTCTCCTTACTTAATTAGTATATCACGTATAATGCTGATTAGTAAATGTAAGAAAATAAAATACATTGAAACTTTTATATTTATTAATAGTAAATTTTATTCATATTTAACTTCTTATTTTTAAAAAATAAATGCCATTGATACTTCATTTATAATAAATTAATCTTTATCAATCTCAACAACAGCACGTGCACCATTGATAGAAGCAGAGGTAGTATCAACGGAGTTTAAGTCACCTGCACGGTCCACACGCCATGCAACAGTCGTGTCACCAGAGAGAGCCGACATTGTCCAGTAAGCACAGTCATATTCTCCATTTTCATTTTGTATATCATTATTATAACTTCCTCCATATTTTTTTGATAGGTGTAAGTAATTATACATCCAATCTAGACATGAACCATGATTATAAGCATCTATACTTGGTAGAAGAACTCTACTATCAGTAACTCCGTTTTTATATACTAAGCAGCCTGTACTTCCTGCTTCTAGTGCTGTTATCATTCTGGCTCGTGCTTTTCTTGTTCCTAATACTGAACTTGTATATGTATTTGCTTCACATCTTATTTTATAATCAGAAGTTTCACTTTTAGTATATGTACAACCTGTATATGCATTTTCATATAATGTTGTTACTCCAGGTTCATATTCTAATACATTTACATTTACCCACGTTGAAGTTGCTTGTTCTAAGGCTGGTAATACCGTAGTTGGTCCTTTTGTATTGTCATTACTTTCTGCATGCCATGGTATATTTCTTATTGTATTTTCTCTTTGTTGCATCGTTATCTTAGTTCCATCATCTCGTAAAACATAGAAATAATGATATTCATTTTCTTTGACATAATATTTTATAACTGTTCCTTGTTTACATGTTTTTCCTTTTTTGTAGCAATCTGTTTTTACACATGTCTTTTCTTCGCCATTTATACATTTTGGATCTTCTTCACTATATTCATACGCAGTTATTAATTCTTTATTAAAACTTTTATCATATACTTCGTCTATTGCATCTTGAACATTATCTGCTACTAACTTGGAGCTTTCATTATTATATCCTACATTTATACTTGATATTATGGTTGCGGCATATACTCCACTTATTGATATTACCATTACTGCTAGTATTATTATTACAATAGTTTTTATTCTTTCTTTCATCTTAGATCACCTATTTTTATTTATCTAAGATTATTATACCCCCCCCCGTTTGTATTTTTGCAAGAAAAAATTACACTAGAGTGCAATTTATGGTTTGGTTATTTCAACAACTGCTCGTGCACCACCGAAAGTATTAGTAGTGTCGTAGGTGCCCAAGCTACCGCCACGGTTCACATACCACGCATTAGTAGTACTACCAGAGTAAGCCGACATAAGCCAGTAAGCATGGTCATTTACTCCACTTTCATTTACTGTATCATCATTATAACTACCACCATTATTTTTTGATTCATATAAATAATTATGCATAAAGTCTGGACAAGAACCATTATTCCAAGCATTTATGCTTGGCGGAATAACTCTTTCATCAGTAGATCCATTTTTAGCTACTAAACAACCTGTACTTCCTGCTTCAAGTGCTGTTATCATTCTAGCTCGTGCTTTTCTTGTTCCTAATACTGAATTTGTATAGGTATTTGTTTCGCATCTTATTTTATAGTCAGAAGTTTCACTTGCTGTATATGTACAACCTGTGTAAGCATTTTCATATAATGTCGTCTGTCCTGGTGTATATTCTAGTACATTTACATTTGTCCATGTTGAAGTTGCTTGTTCTAAGGCTGGTAATATTGTATCTGGTCCTTTACTGTTATCATTTTCTCCTGCATGCCACGGTATATTCCTTATTGTATTTTCTCTTTGTTGCATGGTTATCTTTGTTCCATCATCTCTTAGTACATAAAAATAATGAAATTCACTATCATTTACATAATACTTTATTACTGTTCCTTGCTTACATGTTTTACCCTTTTTGTAGCAGTCTGTTTTTACACACGTCTTTTCTTCGCCATTTATACATTTTGGTTCTTGTTCACTATATTCATATGCTGTTATTGGAGTTTTATTAAAACTTTTATCATACACTTCATCTATTGCTTCTTGAACATTATCTGCTACTAATTTAGAACTCTCATTACTATATCCTACATTTATACTTGATATTATAGTTGCAGCATATACTGTTGTTCCTGCTATTAAAAGTCCTACTATAATTCCTAACATAAATTTATAATTTTGCTTTATCATCTTAGATCACTCACCTATTTTTATTTATCTAAGATTATTATACCCCCCCCCGTTTTGGTTTTTGCAAGAAAAAATTACACCAAAGTGCAATTTATGATTTGGTTATTTCTACGACTGCTCGTGCTCCTTTATTCTTTTTTACCATAATATCATAACCTAAAGCTCCATAGTACATTATATACCATGCTCTATCATTATGATGAGGACTATTCATTAACCAATAAGCATAATTTGTATCCCCATTATTTTCTGTATGTACGTCATTAACTGTTCCTCCATTTAAAATTGAATTATGTAAATAATTAAACATCCAAATTGGACATTTTTTAATTCCACTAGTAGTACAGTTTAAGTTAGCTGCTTCTTGGATTGTAATCATTCTAGCTTTTTTATTATTTTTACTTAACGTATAACTTGTTGCATTACATGTATCATAACTATTACATTCTGAATAACCTAAAGTTGAATCTTTTATTCCTATTGAATAATTCAAATCATTTACATTGCTCCAATTACTTGTTGCATTTTCTAATGATTCTAATATAGTTAGTGGTCCTTTTGTATTATCACAATTCTTACATATAGGATTACTACTATCACTATTTTCAACAACTTCATCACCTGTTGAATACCAAACTATATTATATATTGTATTTTTTTGACTTTGTAATGTTAATTTTTCTCCATCATCATGCATTACATGAAATCTTATTTTTTCTTGTTCATTTACCATATATTCTACTATTGTTCCTGGTGAACAACTTCCTTCTGCATTATTTAAATAACAAGTATTAACTTTACATGTTTTTTCATCACCTGTTACACAAAAGTCTTCTGATTCCTTATTTTCATCATAATAATACATTGCTTTTATATTTTCATTTTTTGGTTGAGGAGCTTTACTTTCACTAGCTTTTTTATATACTTCATCTATGGCATCTTGAACATTATCTGCTACTAACTTGGAGTTTTCATTATTATACTCTACATTTATACTTGATATTATGGTTGCTGCGTATACTCCACTTATTGATATCACCATTACTATTAATATTATTATTGTAATAGTTTTTATTCTTTCTTTCATCCTAGATCACCTATTTTTATTTATCTAAGATTATTATACCCCCCCCCGTTTGTATTTTTGCAAGTAAAAATTACACCGAAGTGCAATTTAGGGTTTGGTTATTTCTACTACCGCACGCACACCAGGGTTAATATTAATAGTAGTGTAATAATGGTTCAAACGTCCCCATCCTTCAACAAACCATGCAAAAGTAGTATTATCACTATAAGACGACATTGTCCAGTAAGCAAAGTCATTTATTCCACTTTCATTTTGTGTATCATTATTATAACTACCTCCACTATTTTTTGATTTCCATAAGTAATTATGCATCCAATCTGGGCATGATCCATTATTCCAAGCATTCATACCTGGTGGTATAACTCTATTATCAGTATCTCCGTCTTTATATACTAAGCAGCCTGTACTTCCTGCTTCAAGTGCTGTAATCATTCTGGCTCTTGCTTTTCTTACTCCTAATACTGAACTTGTATATGTATTTGTTTCGCATCTTATTTTATAATCTCCTGAAGTTCCTGAATTAAATGTACAACCTGTATTTGCATTTTCATATAATGTAGTTACTCCTGGTTCATACTCTAAGACATTTACATTTACCCAAGTGGATGTTGCTTGCTCTAAGGCTGGTAAAACAGTGGTTGGTCCTTTACTATTATCTTT
>CANRPE010000039.1 GCA_947632405.1 uncultured Bacilli bacterium
GCAATAGTTTTTATTTTTTCTTTCATCCTAGATCACCTATTTTTATTTATCTAAGATTATTATACCCCCCCCCGTTTATATTTTTGCAAGTAAAAATTACACCGAAGTGCAATTTATCTACTTTCCCATTTTAATATTGGATTACCTCCATTTTTATTATTATCAACTATAAATGCGTTATCTTTATTTATTATCTCTAATACTTTTGGCATTGACCCTTCATCTAATGAAGATGCTCCAGGATTATCTGATTGACTTTGATAACTACTATTACCAGATTTATATACTCCATATGAAGCTTTTCCCTTTAAATAATGGTTATCTTCTAATGTTTGATTAGCATTAGTAAGTATGCTTGCAACTATTCCACCTGTACTAGTTCCAGAGTTATAAGAACTTTTTATAGAACCATTAATATATAGTTGACCTACTATTCCTCCAGATTGAGATGCATTTAAATCACTTAAATTATACGTATTAGTAACTAAACCACTTAGCAAACCACCGGCGATTCCACCTATATCATTTCCACCAGTAATTTGACCAACATTATAACAGTTTTTTATAGTTACAACTGAACCATATCCAATAATACCACCTGCAAATTGGTTATTGTTATTATTTACTGTACCAGTATTATAACAATTAGATATTGTAGAAGTATTAGATGATATTCCTATCAAACCACCTGTAACTTTTTGTCCTTTTACTTTTCCTTTATTATAACAATTATCAATTGTTGAATTAACTAGATTTCCAACTAACATTGCTGTTGCTGTATTCATTGTATCAATATAATTATTTATCAAATATGAGTCTTCTATTCCTAAATTTTTAATAGTACCATTTACTACATGTCCAAATAATCCAACATAATTTTTATCTTCATTATTTATATATAAATTTCTTATTATGTGACCCATGGAATCAAATGTTCCACTAAATGGATGTTCATCCGTTCCAATTGGTTCCCAGTTTGTTGAACCTGGAAGCATATTTCCACTTTCATCAAATTTACCACCTAAGTCTAAATCATTAATTAAAACATATATTTTTCCTTTTTTACTATCACCACTATTTACTTCTTGTCTTAATGTTTGTAATTCTTCAACTGTTGATATATAGTTTATATTTTTTATTTCATTTACATTTTTATATACTTCGTCTATGGCATCTTGAACATTATCTGCTACTAACTTGGAATTTTCATTACTATATCCAACATTTATACTTGATATTATTGTTGCGGCATATACACTTATTCCACCTATTGTTATTCCTCCTAATACAAAAATAATTAACATTTTTATTCTTTCTTTCATCCTAGATCACTCACCTATTTTTATTTATCTAAGATTATTATACCCCCCCCCGTTTGTATTTTTGCAAGTAAAAATTACACCGAAGTGCAATTTATGGCTTGGTTATTTCTACGACGGCACGCGCACCACGATTATTAAGATCAACATAATTACTTACATCTCCACCAAGAGCTCCCAAATTAGTTACAGATAGTGCATACATAGGATTATCATTAGAAGACATTGTCCAATAACCATAATTATGAATTGCTCCATTTTCTACATGATCATCAACATTTATAGTATTATATAAATAATTATATAACCAAATTGGGCATGACTTTTTACCACTACTTTGATTTCCTGATTTACAACCTAATTTAGTAACTTCCTGGGTTGTAATCATTCTAGCTCTAGCTGAACGTTCTGGAAGTGTATATTTTGATTCAGTACATTTCCATATTTGTCCTGTTTCACTACATGTTGTATAACTATTATCTTCAAATACTGTTTTTCCCATTTCATATGTTAGCATATTAACATTATTCCAATCTTTAGTTTTTTCTTCTAATACTGGCAGTACTGTTAATGGGCCTTTTGTACTATCTCTAGCATCTTTATACCAAGCTACATTATAGACTGTATTTTTTTGAGATTGTAAAGTTAATGTACTACCATTATCCTTTATTACATGAAATCTTACTATTTTTCCATCATTAACTTTATAATTAACTATAGTTCCTGGTTTACATGAATCTTTATCTATTGTTTTATAACAATTACTTAATTTACAAGTCTTTTCATCACCTGATATACAATAATCATTAGAATCACTATCGTCATTATATTCATATACTGAAACAATATTTGGTAATGTACTTAAATCTACATTAGGTATTTTAGATTTTTGATACAACTCATCTATAGCTCCCTGAACATTAGTTGCCACTAATTTAGAACTCTCATTACTATATCCTACATTTATACTTGAAATTACGGTTGCCGCATATACACTTATTCCACCTATTGTTATTCCTCCTAATACAAAAATAATTAACATTTTTATTTTTTCTTTCATCCTAGATCACTCACCTATTTTTATTTACCTAAGATTATTATACCCCCCCCCGTTTATATTTTTGCAAGTAAAAATTACACCAAGTGTAATTTAGGGTTTAGTTATTTCCACAACAGCACGTGCACCAATGTCAGTAGCAATACTGCTGGTATAAGTCAAGCAACCACGACATAACACAAGAAACGCATTAGTAGTACTACTAGAGGAAGCCGACATGGTCCAATATGCATTTTCCACTACTTCATTTTCATTTAATGTATTGTTATTATAACTTCCTCCATAATTTTTTGAATTTTTAAGATAGTTATACATCCAGTCTGGGCACGAACCACTATTAGAAGTATCTATACTTGGTGGGATTACTCTAGTGTCTGTTTGTCCACTTTTAGTTACTAAACATCCTGTACTTCCTGCTTCAAGTGCTGTTATCATTCGTGCTCGTGCTTTTCTTGTTCCTAAGACTGAATTTGTATATTTATTTGTTTCACATCTTATTTTATAATCTCCTGAAGTTCCTGAATTAAATGTACAACCTGTATTTGCATTTTCATATAATGTTGTTACTCCAGGTTCATATTCTAATACATTTACATTTACCCAAGTCGAAGTTGCTTGTTCTAAGGCTGGTAATATTGTATCTGGTCCTTTACTATTATCTTGTTCTCCTGCATGCCATGATATATTTCTTATTGTGTTTTCTCGTTGTTGCATTATTATCTTGGTGCCATCATCATGCAATACATAAAAATAATGATATTCATTTTCTTTGACATAGTACTTGATAACTGTTCCTTGTTCACATGTTTTTCCTTTTTTGTAGCAATCTGTTTTTACACATGTCTTTTCTTCACCATTTATACATTTTGGATCTTCTTCACTATATTCATATGCTGTTATTAATTCTTTATTAAAACTTTTATCATACACTTCATCTATGGCTTCTTGAACATTATCTGCTACTAACTTAGAATTTTCATTACTATATCCTACATTTATACTTGAGATTATAGTTGCGGCGTATACTGTTGTTCCTGCTAATAGTAAACCTAATATAAATGCAGCTATAACTTTTATTCTTTCTTTCATCTTAGATCACTCACCTATTTTTATTTATCTAAGATTATTATACCCCCCCCCGTTTGTATTTTTGCAAGTAAAAATTACACAACAAGTGTAATTTATGGTTTAGTTTAATAATTATTTTTTGCATAACATTTTTCTTTATATAATGATCTTAGTTTATCATCACAAGATAATTTTGAATATGCTTTATTCATTCTGCTTCTTACTGTCTCATAACTAATATTATGTTTTGATGCAATTTCTCTTAAAGTCTTAGGTTTTTCTCCATTTAATCCCCATAATTCAATTATATAATCCGTAACTTCAACTGGTAATTCTTTAAGTTTTGCTTTTAATGTATCTGATATTTCTTGTTGATAAATATCTTCTATCATTTGTTCTTCTTGATTAGCTATTAATACCTCAGTATCCTCTAAATCACTAAAATATTCTGGAGCATTAAAATAAAGTTTACTCCTCATTTTTTGTTGTTCTTCATAATTACATGATTTTTTTTCAAAATATATATCTAAAATATCTTCTCTTATATCTTGAAACCGTTGATTTTTCTTTCCAAATAATTTTTCTACTTCTTGCTTACTACTTAATAATTCTTCATATGTTCTTATTTGATAAAAATTTTGCATTATAGGAATCTCACGTAAAAGATAACCTCGTATAACTTTAGATATATAAGAATAAAAAACATCATAATTTGCATTAAAATATTCTATTGCATGAGATAATCCTTCATAACTAGCTCCTAAAAAATCTTTATAATAAAGACCTCTTTTATTACAAAATTCCCTTGTAATATATTCAACAAATTTATAACATTGTAAATAAATTTCTTGTTTTAATTGAACTTTTTTATCACTTTTTTCTTCACTTTGATATTCACATATTAATTTTTTGATTTGTTCAGAATTATAATTATATTTATCATTATTTATTGCTTTATTATAGGGAAAATATACATAATTTTCATAATCTCTATATAATGCTTGTGAATTACCATATACTAAAATATCATTTTTAGCTAAATATTTAAAAATATAATCATAATCTTCTTCATAAAAAAATTTTTCAATATAATTAAGACTTATTGATGCTTCATAGTATTCTTCTAAAGTATTAAAATCAATTCTTCTATGATATTTAATATTTGGAATTATAAATTTTTCAATTTTTTCTTCTATATTATCATCTTCAGCTACATACATAATTTTTTACTCCTCTTTTAATTTATAATTTTACACAATGCTGTTGTATCATAACATAAAATTATATTTTTGTAAATTTTTTTTAGTTTATGTGATATGATAAAGATGGTGATAAAATGAAAAAAACATTAAAAAAATATAATTATCTTATAAAAGGAATTTTTGCTTTTATTTTATTCTTTTCAAGTAGTTTTATTCAAAATATATTAGCAAATATCTTACCTTTTAAACAAATAAAAATTAAAGAGGCTGTTATAATTAATTGTATATCTAGTGGTATTATTGTGATTATTCTTTTTATACTTTATAGGAATGATTTAAAAAAAGAATGGAAAATTTTCAAAGATAATTTAAGTGATAATCTTGATATAGGATTTAAATATTGGATTATGGGATTATTTGGAATGATGATATCAAATATTATTATTAGTTTTGTTTTAAAAGCAGGTCAAGCTAATAATGAGCAAACTGTCCAAGAAATGATTAGTGCTTTACCATATTTAGTATTAATTAGTGCTGGTATTTTTGCTCCTTTTAATGAAGAAATTCTATTTAGAAAAGTTTTTAAAGATAATATTAAATATAATACTTTATTTATTTTAATATCAAGCTTATTCTTTGGATATTTACATGTTGCAGGTGCTTCTAGTTTAACTCAATTTTTGTATATTATTCCATATTCAAGTTTAGGTGTTAGTTTTGCTATTATGTATATAAAAACAGATAGTGTATTTACATCTATGTCAATGCATATGATACATAATTTAGCTCTTACTATATTATCTATTATGGTATAAAGCCATTATATAAAAATATTATTAGTTGTATTTAATTTCAATTATTGGTAGATTTTTAATGTAAACAAAGTAGATAAAGTTTTATAATCTACTTTTTAAATTGCTCATTAAAATTATCTATATTAAAACATGTTATATCAATTTTTATCTGTAAAAATTACACCGAAGTGTAATTTATGGTTTAGTTATTTCGACGACTGCTCGTGCTCCATAGGTAGTACGAGCAGTATTATAGTGATATAAATGACCATCACGATCCACAGACCATACATTAGTAAAACTAGAACTAGCAGACATAGTCCAATAATGATAGTCGTATTCTTCATTTTCGTTTACTGTATCATTATTATAACTACCACCATAACTTGTAGATTGATATAAATAGTTATGCATAAAGTCTGGACATGAGCCTTGGTTGTAAGCATTTTTACTTGTTCCAAGAACTCTGCTATCAGTAGCTCCATCTTTATATACTAAGCAGCCTGTACTTCCTGCTTCTAATGCTGTTATCATTCTGGCTCTTGCTTTTCTTGTTCCTAAGACTGAACTTGTATATGTATTTTTTTCGCATCTTATTTTATAATCAGAATCTTTGCTTGCTGTATATGTACAACCTGTATTTGCATTTTCATATAATGTTGTTACTCCTGGTTCATACTCTAAGACATTTACATTTACCCAAGTAGAGGTTGCTGCTTCTAATTGTGGCAAGATTGTATCAGGGCCTTTACTATTATCATTTGCTCCTGCATGCCATGCTATATTCCTTATTGTGTTTTCTCTTTGTTGCATGGTTATTGTTGTTCCATTATCATGTAATACATAGAAATAATGAAACTCACTATCATTTACATAATATTTGATAACTGTTCCTTGTTTACATGTTTTTCCTTTTTTGTAGCAATCTGTTTTTACACAGGTCTTTTCTTCACCATTTATACATTTATTTGATCCTTCCTCATTATATTCATAGGCTGTTATTAGTTCTTTATTAAAACTTTTATCATATACTTCATCTATGGCATCTTGAACATTATCTGCTACTAGCTTTGAACTTTCATTACTATATCCAACATTTATACTTGATATGATAGTTGCTGCATATACCCCACTTATTGATATTACCATTACTGCTAGTATTATTATTACAATAGTTTTTATTCTTTCTTTCATCTTAGATCACCTATTTTTATTTATCTAAGATTATTATACCCCCCCCCGTTTGTATTTTTGCAAGAAAAAATTACACCAAAGTGTAATTTATGGCTTGGTTATTTCGACAACGGCACGCGCACCAAAGCTAGTAGCAGCATCATGATTGTAGCGCAAATTACCTCCACGATTCACAATCCACACATTAGTAGTGTTATCAGAGTTTGCTGACATTGTCCAATAAGCAAGATCATTTATTCCACTTTCATTTACTGTATCATCATTATAACTACCACCATAATTATTTGTTTCATATAAGTAGTTATGCATCCAGTCTGGACATGAACCTTGATTATATGCATTCAAACTTGGTGAAAGAATTCTTTTATCAACTGCTCCATCTTTATATACTAAACAATCTGTACTTCCTGCTTCTTGTACTGTGATCATTCTAGCTCTTGCTTTCCTTGTTCCTAAGACTGAATTTGTATATTTATTTTCTTCACATCTTATTTTGTAATTTCCTGAAGTACCTGAATTATAGGTACAACCTGTATAAGCATTTTCATATAATGTTGTTACTCCAGGTTCATATTCTAATACGTTTACATTTACCCAAGTAGAGGTTGCTTGTTCTAATGCTGGCAATACCGTAGTTGGTCCTTTTGTATTGTCATTACTTTCTGCATGCCATGCTATATTTCTTATTGTATTTTCTCTTTGTTGCATCGTTATCTTTGTTCCATCATCATGTAATACATAGAAATAATGATATTCGTTTTCTTTGACATAGTACTTTATAACTGTTCCTTGTTTACATGTTTTTCCTTTTTTATAACAGTCTGTTTTTACACACGTCTTTTCTTCGCCATTTATACATTTTGGATCTTCTTCACTATATTCATAAGCTGTTATTAATTCTTTATTAAAGCTTTTATCATATACTTCATCTATTGCTTCTTGGACATTATCTGCTACTAACTTGGAGCTTTCATTACTATATCCTACATTTATACTTGATATAATAGTTGTTGCGTATACTGTTGTTCCTGCTAATGCCAAACCTAATATAAATGCAGCTATAACTTTTATTCTTTCTTTCATCTTAGATCACCTATTTTTATTTATCTAAGATTATTATACCCCCCCCCGTTTGTATTTTTGCAAGAAAAAATTACACCATGTGTAATTTATCTACTTTCCCATTTTAATATTGGATTACCTCCATTTTTATTATTATCAACTATAAATGCGTTATCTTTATTTATTATATCTAATACTTTTGGCATTGACCCTTCATCTAATGAAGATGCTCCAGGATTATCTGATTGACTTTGATATTTACTATTATTGGAAGTATATACTCCATATGAAGCTTTTCCCTTTAAATAATAATTATTTTCCAATGTTTGATTATCATTATTAAGTATATTTCCAACTATTCCACCTAAACTAGTTCCTAAATCATATGAGTTTTTTATTGAAGCCCAATTACCTAATTGGCCAACTATTCCTCCACAAGAATATGAATCTAAATTACCTAAATTGTATGTATTATCAACTGAACCATATAGTAATCCTCCAATTATTCCTCCAATATCTCCACCACCAATAATTTTACCTGTATTATAACAATTTTTTATAGTTTTACCTGAGCTATATCCAACTATTCCACCTGCAAATTGGTTATTGTTATTATTTACTGTACCAGTATTATAACAATTCGATATTGTAGAATTAGATAACATTCCTATCAGACCACCTGTAACTTTTTGTCCTTTTACTTTTCCTTTATTATAACAATTATCCATTGTTGAATCTGTTAGATTTCCAACTAACATAGCTGTTGCTGTATTCATTGTATCAATATAATTATTTATCAAATATGAGTCTTCTACTCCTAAATTTTTAATAGTACCATTTTTTACATATCCAAATAGTCCAACATAATTTTTATCTTCATTATTTATATATAAATTTCTTATTATGTGACCCATGGAATCAAATGTTCCACTAAATGGATGTTCATCCGTTCCAATTGGTTCCCAGTTTGTTGAACCTGGAAGCATATTTCCACTTTCATCAAATTTACCACCTAAGTCTAAATCATTAATTAAAACATATATTTTTCCTTTTTTACTATCACCACTATTTACTTCTTGTCTTAATGTTTGTAATTCTTCAACTGTTGATATATAGTTTATATTTTTTATTTCATTTACATTTTTATATACTTCATCTATGGCATCTTGAACATTATCTGCTACTAACTTGGAGCTTTCATTATTATATCCTACATTTATACTTGATATTATAGTTGCTGCGTATACTGTTGTTCCTGCTATTAAAAGCCCTATTATTATTCCTACTACTAATTTATAATTTTTCTTTATCATCCTAGATCACTCACCTATTTTTATTTATCTAAGATTATTATACCCCCCCCCGTTTATGATTTTGCAAGAAAAAATTACACCATGTGTAATTTATCTACTTTCCCATTTTAATATTGGATTACCTCCATTTTTATTATTATCAACTATAAATGCGTTATCTTTATTTATTATATCTAATACTTTTGGCATTGACCCTTCATCTAATGAAGATGCTCCAAGATTATCTGATAATTCTGGAAAATTACTATTACTAGAAAGGTATATTCCATATAAAGCTTTTCCCTTTAAATAATGGTTATCTTCTAATGTTTGATTAGCATTAGTATATATACTGAATACTATTCCACCCTTACTAATTCCAGAGTTATAAGAACCTTTTATAGAACCATTAGTATTTAATTGACCTACTATTCCTCCAGATTGAGATGCATTTAAATCGCTTAAATTATACGTATTAGTAATTGAACCATATTGCCAACCACCAGCGATTCCACCTATATCATTTCCACCAGTAATTTGACCAACATTATAACAGTTTTTTATAGTTCCTGAACCATGTCCAATAATACCACCAATAAATTGTTGTTTATTATTGTCAATTGCACCAGCATTATAACAATTCGATATTGAAGCATTATGTGAAGTTCCTATCAGACCACCTGTAACTTTTTGTCCTTTTACTTTTCCTTTATTATAACAATTATCAATTGTTGAATTAACTAGATTTCCAACTAACATTGCTGTATTTGAAAAATTTGAAATTATTGATGCAGAATTTATAGAATATGAATCTTCTATTCCTAAATTTTTAATAGTACCATTTGCTACATGTCCAAATAATCCAACATAACCTTCTGTTTTTCTTTTACTATATAAATTTCTTATTATGTGACCCATGGCATCAAATGTTCCACTAAATGGATGTTCATCCGTTCCAATTGGTTCCCAGTTTGTTGATCCTGGAAGCATATTTCCACTTTCATCAAATTTACCACCTAAGTCTAAATCATTAATTAAAACATATATTTTTCCTTTTTTACTATCACCACTATTTACTTCTTGTCTTAATGTTTGTAATTCTTCAACTGTTGATATATAGTTTATATTTTTTATTTCATTTACATTTTTATATACTTCGTCTATGGCATCTTGAACATTATCTGCTACTAATTTAGAATTTTCATTATTATACTCTACATTTATACTTGATATGATAGTTGCGGCGTATACTGTTGTTCCTGTTAATATTGCTCCTATTATTATTCCTACTATTAATTTATAATTTCTCTTTATCATCTTAGATCACCTATTTTTATTTATCTAAGATTATTATACCCCCCCCCGTTTGTATTTTTGCAAGAAAAAATTACACCGAAGTGCAATTTATGATTTGGTTATTTCGACAACGGCACGTGCACCAATACTACTAGTAGTAGTGTTGTCAGAGCCTAAGTCACCCTCACGGCTCACATATCGAACAAAAGTAGTAGTATCAGAATTAGTTGATAATGTCCAGTAAGCATAGTCTTTTATTCCACTTTCATTTAATGTGTCATTATTATAGCTACCACCATAACTTGTAGATTGCCATAAGTAGTTATGCATCCAGTCTGGACATGAACCTTGGTTATAAGCATTTATGCTTGGAGGAATAACTCTACTATCAGTAGCGCCATCTTTCCATACTAAACATCCCGTTGATGATGCTTCTAATGCTGTTATCATTCTGGCTCGTGCTTTTCTTTTTCCCAAGACTGAACTTGTATATGTATTTGTTTCGCACTTTATTTTATAATCTTCTGTAGTTGAACAACCTGTATTTGCATTTTCATATAATGTAGTCTGTCCTGGTGTATATTCTAGTACATTTACATTTACCCACGTTGAAGTTGCTGCTTCTAATTGTGGTAAGATTGTATCGGGTCCTTTACTATTATCTTGTTCTCCTGCATGCCATGATATATTTCTTATTGTGTTTTCCCTTTGTTGCATCGTTATTGTTGTTCCATTATCATGTAATACATAAAAATAATGATATTCGTTTTCTTTGACATAATATTTTATTACTGTTCCTTGAGAACATGTTTTTCCTTTTTTATAACAATCTGTCTTTACACATGTTTTTTCTTCGCCATTTATACATTTATTTGGTTCTTGTTCATGATACTCATATGCTGTTATTGGAGTTTTATTAAAACTTTTATCATATACTTCATCTATTGCATCTTGAACATTATCTGCTACTAGCTTTGAACTTTCATTACTATATCCTACATTTATACTTGAGATTATAGTTGCGGCATATACGGTTGTTCCTGTTAATATTGCTCCTATTATTATTCCTACTATCAATTTATAATTTCTCTTTATCATCTTAGATCACCTATTTTTATTTATCT
>CANRPE010000040.1 GCA_947632405.1 uncultured Bacilli bacterium
TTATATTCCCCATCATAGTTAAAAGGTAACGTCACTATAGATAAAAAACGTGACGTTAAATAAATAATTTACAGAAAATTAAATAAAAAATTTACGAACTGTAATGGTGTAATTTTTTCTTGCCAAACCATAAGGGGGGGGGTATAATAATCTTAATTAGATTATAATAAGTATAGTAGGAGATAGTAGTAATGAAAAATAAAGGATTTACGATGGTAGAACTACTAGTTACAATTGTTATTATTGGTATAGTATCATCCATTGGAGTAGTGTCAGTCATTAATTTAAGAGAAAGTCAAAGACAAAAATTTAATCAAACACAAAATGAAATTTTTTTACAAACAGCAAAAACATATTTTACTGATCATAAAAAGAAATTACCTAATGAACCAATGCAAACAAAAAAAATTACATTAAAAGAATTAAAAGATATTAACTATATTACATCATCATTTTTAGACTATGATAAAAAGGAATTTAAGGATACATCAGAAGCTATAGTAAGAAAAATTGGTAATAACATATATGCTTATAGTGCTACTTTAATAACGAGTAATGAAAATAAAGTAACAACAGCAAATAATAAGGGAAATATAAGTTATACTATTAAAAATAAAAAAAATAATATTAATAAAATAGGCAATAATAATTATACAAATAATACTCCAAATATAACTATAGTTATGTCAGATAGTGATTATATTATGGCATATAAATATAAAATATATAAAAATTCCAAATTATTTAAAGAATCTGAATATGTATATGTAAATAAGCAAACAAAATATGAAGATATATTATCATTAGATTTAAATGAGTATGGAGATGGAAATTATATAATAGAATTTACTATGTATGATTCTTTAGGAATGACAACATCAGCAAAGAGTAATAAAATTATAATTGATACAAAGCAACCAGTATGTAAATTATCATCTTCAGGTACTGTAGGAGAAAATAACTGGTATATTAGTACTACTACAATTAAAATGGACTATAGTGATGAAAACAGTGAAGGTCTAAAAAAAGGACTTAGTACTAAAACTTCTGCAGTATATAATGATAAAAATAAAGATACTCAAAGTGATACAAAAAAAATTAGTTGGTATGGTTATATAAAAGATGCCTCTGGAAATACTAATACATGTTCGATAGAAGTAAAAGTTGATACTAAAGCACCAGTAATATCTGGTGAAAGTATTAGCAGTACAAATACAAACTATCATACACTAAATGCTAATGTTAGTTTTGCAGTAAAGGATGTCAATTATGTAAAGTATGAATTATCTACATCTGGTTATACTTCAACACCATATAATGCAATGCCATATTCTTCAAATCTTAGTACTAATACTCCTATAAGTAACACACAAGGATTACAAGTTCATAATAGTTATGATGGAAGTACAAAGAATGTATATATAACGGTTAAAGATGAAGCAGGAAATAAATCTCAAAAGATGGTTTCATATAAGGTTTATAAAACTTGTTCGCAAACTATAGTTAATAGCTCATATGCAGGTAATTATGGTGCTTGCAGTGCAATATGTGGGGGAGGTATTCAATATGCTTCATTATTTCAAGTACATGTAGATCAAAATCTAGGAGTAAATTGTGGTACTACAGAAACCCAAAATGCGTTGCAGTATGCTTGTAATATGCATGATTGTTGCTCTTTAGTATACTATGAAGATGGTGATGATTGTACTGCTGAATGTGGTGGTGGAACTTATAATCGTCTTGCTTATTCATCTTATACAAATGATCGTTGCCCTGCCTATGATCAAGGATCTGGTGGTAGTAGTTGTAATACAGAATCTTGTTGTGCTGATGCAAAATGGGGAGATTGGAGTGATCCTAAAGCAAAGACAAATAGTAAGGGTGTAATTACAAGTTGCAAAAAGACGAGAAAGAAAAAGGTTAACGGAAAGGTATGTCAAACTCAAACTAAATCTCTTAATATAGGAAAATGTATTGGTAAAAATAAATGCAATATTAGAGGAAATACAAAATATAGTGTTAGTGTTCATTGGCCATATAATACTTCTAGTACAGTAATGACTTGTGGTAAAAGTCATTCAACAGGTTATTGGCATTATTGTACTGATAGTGATGGTAAATTATATAATAGACTTGGAAAAACAAGTAGTGCTAATACCTTTCAATGGATTTGTCCTGATATTGGTTCAAATAGCACATATACTAAAGATTACTATATAATTGATGATTCAGGTGGTAAATGGTCTAAATATTCTGATTCTTGTTATGCATCTAGTTGCTAAATGTAAAGGGGTAAAAATATGAATAAAACATATTTGGAAATAATATTAGTTTCAATTAGTTTAGTTTTATTAATTACAGGTGTTATTTTAATGAAACAAGAAACAACTGATACAAATATAAATAATCAAGAGATTATTGAATTAAACAAAGAGAAATGTACTAAAGAAGTATGTATGAGTAATTTAAAAATTCAAAAGGTTAATAGTAAGCAAGTATATTTAACAGCTTCTCTTGTTAATAAAACTACAGAAAAAGAATTAAATAGTTTTATTAATTTAGTTTTTAGTGTAGATAATAAAAAGTATACAGAAGTATGTTATTATAAATTTACTAAAGATTTAAGTGAAATTACGATTGAAATGGATATACTTAATAATAAATTCCTTAATGCTAAAGATTATTATATTGAAAAACCAAGTGATGATCAATTAAGAGAGTATTATAGTAAATATTTAGGTTTACATACTAGTTAATATTCTTAAAAGTATTTGCTTTTTATAGTAATTATGGTATAATAAAATTGTCTGAAAGATGCGAAACTAGCAACTTATAAAACCGACTAAATTAACGATACGGGAGTCCGGATCAATTACTGGTGTTGAATACCTATTTATAGGGATCCTAAAGGTAATGTATGGACACCCACCTGTACAAATGCAGGTTTTATCGTTTAGCTAAGCCGCTCTTTTGGACTTTTTTATTTGCTATAATATTAAAGATATGATATAATATCAAATACTGAGGTGATAGAATTATGTTAGTGATGCCTATATTAAATACAAGTAAAAATGGAGTTACTAAAATATATAATGTAGAAGTAAAATTAAAAACAGCCACTAAAGTAAAAAAAGATACTTCATTAAAAGGTTTTGAAGAATCTGATATTATTGTTAATGGTTCTTCATTTAAAAAATCTATCTATAATTCTAAAAAACAAGATTATCATGTTATTACAAATTTTATTAGAAATCATAATTATCATTCTGATAGAAAGGATTTTTTGATTACGACAAGAACAAATTCTAATTCCAATTTATATGATTTGTATAGTGTAGAAGTTCCACTAAAAAAAGTAACTGTAGGATTAGATAATTTGTATGGAAAAGTAATTGTTGACATGCAAAAAGAAATACCTAATATTAAAAAAGGCAGATGCTTGTCATTAAATGAGTTAGGTGTAGATGAACATATTACTGATGATAAAATAGATCGTTTAAAGTATTTAGTTACTAATGTAACAACAGATTCTGATTTGGATTATATATTATATACTAATAATCTTGGTAATTTAAAATCAACAATAGAATTTATAAAACAATTTGACTTTACAATAATTAGTGAGGCAACAATTACTGAGGAACAAGTAAAAAATTTATTAGAGCCTTTACAATATACGTATAGTCAACATGCTAAAAGTTTAGGAAATTATTACAAAACTGCAAAAAGTAATCAAGATACTTATAGAAAACTAAGTATAATTAGTCAAATTCTATATAGTAAACCAATCAATTTAATTCAAAATAAAGAAAAACAAAAAGTATTTATGAAAAAAACAGAAGGAAAACTTGGTGTAACTAATGACCAAAAAGCAGCCTAATCAATTTGAAAGATTGATTACTTTAATAGGAGAAGATAAGTTAGCATTATTGCTTCAAAAAAAAGTATTAGTAGTAGGTTTAGGTGGAGTTGGAGGTTATGTTGTTGAAGCTCTTGCTAGGTCTGGAATTGGAACAATAGTACTTGTTGATTATGACACAATTGATATTACTAATCTAAATAGACAAATTATTGCTTTACATTCAACAATTGGAATGAAAAAAACTAATGTATTAAAAAATAGAATTTTAGATATAAATCCAAATTGTAATGTTATTGTTTATGATATGCTTTTAAATAATGAAAATTATTTAGAATTATTTTCTAATCAATACGATTTTATTATTGATTGTTGTGATGATGTTAAAGCTAAAAAACTATTATTAAAAGAAGCAGTTACAAGAGATATAGAATATATTTCTTCCATGGGAACTGCTAATAAATTAGATCCTACTAAATTAAAAATTGTTAATTTAGTAGAAACTGTCAATGATCCGCTTGCAAAAATTATGCGAAAGTATATTAAAAATGAAAAAATTTCAAAAAAAATAATGGTATTATCATCAACTGAAACTCCGATGAAACAAGGAAATAAATTAGGTTCAATATCATATCTTCCTTCAATGGCAGGCCTTCTTATTGCTTCTTATGTAATTACTAAATTAAGTAATGATTGACATTTTTTCGTCAATCTTTTATTTTTTAACTTGATTATTAAATTTATATATGTGTATAATTAAAATATAGGAGAGATGAGAATATGGAAATTTTAAAGAAAAATAAGGAATTAATTATTGCATTTGTTCTTGTATTAATATTAATTATAACGGGATCATATGCATGGTTAACATTAAGCAAACAAGGAAAAAATGTAAACACAATAAAAGCAGGTAGCTTGACATTAGAATTGGATGATGTAGCATCATCAGGAATAAAATTAATTAATGAAGTTCCTAAAAGTTATCAACAAGGAATACAAACACAAGAATATACTTTTACATTAACAAATAGTGGTACTATAACTGACAGTTATACAATATATTTAGATGATGTAGCAACTTATACAGATGATAGCGAACAAAGTCATAATATAGAAGAAGGAGAAAAAATTGCGGATGATAAAATTAGATATATTTTAATAAAAGATTCTGAACCAAAACTTGCTTCTAGTTCTAAACTTTTATCAGCAGCTAGTGATCGTATTATAGATTCTGGAACTATTGCTGGTAGTGGAACAACTTATACTTACAAGCTACAAATATGGATTGATAGTAAAGCAGATAATGATTCTGTCATGGGTAAAAAGTTTAATGCTAAGCTAAGAGTTGAAGCAGAACAAGCTCATTCATAAAATAAAAAAAAACAAAGTGCTGTAATAATTATGGCACTTTGTTTTTATATGTAAAATATAGGTTTATTAGTATTAATAGTTGTTTGTTCAATATTTGAAGGAGAGGTACTGTTAGTTACAGGTACTTTTTTATTATCTTCTCTCATAGCTCCTGCAATTTTAAACATAGTTTTAGCATTGTTAATAATTGGTTTAACTTGGTTTACTAAAGGAATTGCTTGATTGATAATACCTAATGAACGCTGTGCATTTGTTAAAAGATTACCCCAATTAATTCCACTAGTTGCACCACGAAATGCACCAGCACCTCCAAATAATCTTGATAAAAGCCCAGGTCTATATAAATTTTGATACATAAATGGATTATTGTACATTTTAGACACCTCTATTACAATATATGATAAAAATATTAGATTGTTAAATATAAAGTAAACTTTCTATTTTTAATTAAGTAGTTATAATCTATAAAATAAAATTATTGTTTGAATTTTACATTTATGCTATACTGTATATTAGATAGAAAGATAGAAAGAGGGAATAAGATATGGAAATAGTAATGAAACCATTTATTATTATATATCATATTGTTAGTAAAATTTTGAGTTTTCCCTCTAAATTAGTTAAAAAATCTACTCAAAATTTAGAAGAAGGTATTGAAGAAGCTAGGCTTGATATAAGTAAAGCTCAAAGTCAAGTAGAGCAAACCAATAATCAAAATGAACAACCTCAAGAATTAGAAAGTAATTTTACTGGAATAGGAGAAAATAAACAACAAGTAAAACAATTATATTCATATCGTTATACTATTCTTAATAGTAACAATAAAAAAGTTAATGGAACTTTTGATGCTGAAAGTGAAAGTGACGTTAGAGCTTTTCTTAGTTCTGAAGGGTATGAAATTATTAAAGTGGAATTAAGAAAACCATATGATATTGATTTAGGTGGTAATGGAAAAATAAGAGCCTCATCATTATCTTTTGCTTTAACTCAATTGTCAACATATATTAAAGCTGGTATTCCACTTGTAGATTCAGTTCGTATTTTATCTAAGCAATCAACTAGAGCTAATGAAAAAAAAGCATACCAAAGAATTGTTTATGATTTGTTAAAAGGTGAAAATTTTTCAACGGCTTTGCAAAAACAAGAAAAAAAGTTTTCAAAATTATTAATTAATATGATAAAAACAGCTGAAATGACTGGTGATTTACCAACAGTCTTAGATGATATGGCAGATTATTATTCATCTATTGATCAATCTCGTAGACAAATGATAACTGCATTAACATATCCAACAATTGTATTACTTTTGGCTATTGCTGTTATGATTTTTATGCTTGTATATTTAGTTCCACAATTTGTTGAATTATTTGAAAGTCAAGATGCAACTTTACCTGCTATTACTTTATTTATTATTAATGCAAGTAATTTTGTAAAAGCAAATTATATTTGGATGCTTTTATCTGCAGTAGCTCTTATTGTTTTATTTTACTATTTGTATAAAACTGTAGCTAGTTTTAGAGCGGCTGTCCAAACAGTTTTGATGAAAATTCCAGTATTAGGTAATATTATTATTTATAATGAAGTAACAACTTTTACAAAAACATTTGCATCTTTATTAAATCATGGTGTTTTTATTACTGATAGTATGGAAATATTATCAAAAATTACTAACAATGAAATTTATAAAAAGATTATTCATAAAACAATTGATAATTTAGGAAAAGGTGAAAAGATTTCTACTTCATTTAAAGGTGAGTGGGCCTTTCCAGTTATTGCTTACGAAATGTTAGTAACTGGTGAAAATACAGGACAACTTGGAGTAATGATGGAAAAAGTTGCAAATCATTTTCAAAATCTTCATAAAAATTTAATTACACAAATGAAAAGTCTAATAGAACCAATTACAATAGTTATTTTGGCGGCAGTTGTAGGAGTAATTTTAATTTCTATTATTTATCCAATGTTTGATATATATGGAAAAATTAAGTAGGTGAGGGTATTTCATGGAAACTATATATATAATTCTTGCTTTTATCATTGGAACATACATGGGTTCTTTTTATACTGTAGTAGGTTTACGTTTACCGAAAAAGGAACCATTTTTAATTTCAAGATCTAGATGTGATCAATGTAAGCATGAGCTATCTTTATTTGAGATGATTCCTATCGTTTCTTATTTCTTATTAGGTAGAAAATGTCGATATTGTAAAAGTAAAATTAATTCTTTATCAACATATATAGAATTTTTTACAGGAATATTATTTGCTGTTGCCTATTATAGTTTTTCCTTTACTCCACAGTTAGCTGTTGCTATAGGAGTAATTTCTTTATTGATTATAGTTTTAGTAACTGATTTGTTTTATCTTATTATTCCAGATGAAATCTTAGTATTTTTTAGTATTTATTTTATAATTTGTCAATTAATTATTGTTGGTTTAAAAGGGACTATATATCATATAGGAGTTGGAATATTTTTATTTATTGTTATGTATTTAATTATGCAATTAGGTAATAAACTTTTTAAAAAAGAAAGCATGGGTGGAGGCGATGTAAAACTAATGTTTTTGTTTGGTCTTGTTTTAGATCCTCTACTTGGGACATTGACTATTTTTTTAGGAAGTCTTTTTGCATTACCTATGTCAATATTTCTTTACTTTTCTAATCATGAAAAAGTAGTTCCTTTTGGACCGTTTCTATTAATTGCTTTTGCGTTCTTATTTTTTGCAAAAATAGATCCAATGATGATTATACATTGGTTAAATTTATAGAAAGTAATTCTTTCTTTTTTTTGGATTTTAGTTTATGATATAGGCAAGGTGAAATTTATGAGTAGAAATTTAACAGTATTACCAGCAGATACTTATACAGTTATTAATAAAACAGTAATTAATAGTAATGATAAAAAAATTATTACAATGCTATATCAACCAATTATTGGTTATACAGCTACTAGTTTATATTTTACTCTAATTGATGACTTAGATAAATTAGAGTTATTGAGTGATGATTTAACTCATCATCATTTAATGGCTAATATGCAATTAAAATTAGATAGTATTGTACAAGCAAGAGAAAAATTAGAAGGAATAGGTCTTTTAAAAACTTATTTAAAAAAAGATTCTATTAATCATTATGTTTATTTACTATATTCACCTTTATCAGCAAATGAAATCTTTAATCATCCAATTTTAAATATTGTCTTATATAATAATTTAGGAAAAACTGAATATGATAAACTTATTAATTATTATAAAATACCAAAATTTAATTTAAAAGATTATACTGATATTACTTCTAGTTTTGATGAAGTCTTTTCTCCAATTGCAGGTCGAAGTAATATGGTATGTGAAGATATTGTAAAAAAAGATACAAATAGTTTAATTTTAAATGAATGTATTGATTTTGATTTATTAATTTCTTCTATTCCACAAGAAATGGTAAATAATAGGTGTTTTTCTACTGAGATTAAAGAATTAATTAATTCTTTAGCTTTTACATATAATATTGATGATCAAGCAATGATTGCTTTAGTTAGAGACTCGATTAATGAAAAGGGTACCATCGATAAAATGCTTCTAAGAAAAAATTGTCGAAATTATTATCAGTTTGAAGAAGGTGGCAGATTACCAACACTTATATATAATAAGCAACCAGATTATTTAAAGAAGCCTCAAGGAGAAATGACTAAGTGGGCTAAAATGGTATATACTTTTGAAAATATTTCACCATATGACTTTTTAAAAGCAAAATACAAAGGAGTAGAACCAACAGCTAGAGATTTAAAGTTAGTAGAAAATTTATTAGTTGACCAAAAACTTCAACCTGGAGTTGTTAATGTATTACTTGCATATGTATTAAAAATAAATAATCAAAAATTAAATAAAAATTATATTGAAACAATTGTAGGTCAATGGAAAAGATTAAATATTGAAACAGTTGAAGCTGCAATGAACATTACTTTAAAAGAACATAAAAAAATAAAAAAGATGATGACTAAAACTAATAATGATAAAAAAACAACACCAACTAAAGAATTATTACCAGCATGGTTTGATAAAGATATAGATAAGGTTAATCCAACTTCAGAGGAACAATTAGAATTAGATAAAATTCTAAAAGAACTTGTATAATTTTTAATTTTGTGATATAATATGCCTACTTACAAATAAAAGGGGGGATAAAAATGAATAAGGAAATTTGGAGTAGGATTAAATCTATATTATCAGTTCTGCTATTTTTAATTGGAGCTAGTATTTATTGGTATGGTCCACGAAAAAATTTAAATGCTATGGCAGCAAATATTAATCAATATCGTTTAAATAAAGAAATAGAAATTGTAACTAAAAATGAAATTACTTTAGATAATAAAGAAATAGACTTTACAATAAAAAATAAAACTAATCAAGAACAAAATTATGAGATTATAATTCTATCTGACTATCAAAAACAGCGTCTAAATAATTGTAAAATAATGTCAAATAATTATTTGGAATTTCAATTAAAAGTAAATGAAAAATATCAAGAAAAAAGAAATTTAAGTTTAGATGGAATTATATATCGAGGTATTTTAAATGCTAAGGAACAAAAGGATTTTTCAATAAAAATGGCTATTGAGAAAAATAATAGTTCAGATGATGAATGTTTTTATCCAATATTAAGAGTAAGTTCTTATTATAAATTATAGTGGGATTGTAATTAATAATTTAGTGTGATATGATGGTATAGTCGAGTAAAATAGAAGGATTGAAATTATGTTAAGAGAATTATATCAAAGCGAATTTGAATTTATCATAAAAGAAATATTAAATAATAATGAATTCTTAAAAACTAAAGAAAAGGTTCATCATGGTATTAGTCGCTATGATCATTTAATGAGAGTTTCATTTTATTCTTTTTTGATTACAAAATTATTAAAATTAAATTATATAGAAACAACAAGAGCAGCACTATTACATGATTTTTTTATAGATGAAACAAAGAGTGATTCAAGGGTAGGAGCGTTAAAAAATCATCCAAATTATGCTTTAGAAAATGCTAAAAAGTATTATGTGTTAACACCATTACAAGAAGATATTATTAAAACTCATATGTTTCCAATTACTTTTACTCCTCCAAAATATATTGAAAGCTGGATTGTTGATATTATTGATGATATTGCAGGAGTATATGAAAAATATAAGAGTAGTTGTAAACAATTAAAAGCTGCTGTTACTTTTCTTTTAATTTTTGTTGTTAATTTTATTCAAAAATAAAATATCAAGTTTAATTATTATTTAATCTGATATTTTTTATGTTCTTGTAACTCAGTTGGATAGAGTAATCCTCTCCTAAAGGATAAGTCGGCAGTTCGAATCTGCCCAAGAACACCAGATATATATCAAACTCATAAAAATCAGAGTAAAAATAGAAATCATACTTGATAAAAATGTGTTTTTATGTTATTATGAATATGTCAAGGAGACTTGCATAAAATAAAGAAGGATACATTTGATTGTGCGAATCAGATGTTATCCCTTATTGGATTTCATCTGAAATCAACTATTGTTGAGCTCAGATGTTTTTATTTTCTAAATAGTAAGGTGATTACTATGAAGAATAGTAGCAGAATTATAATAAATAGAGATACTTCTCTTTTTGTCATAATGAACCACCACCTTTCTCTTATCTTTTGATAAATAGAAAGGGAAAGCATCTGATATATTTAAAATGTATCTATGAATATTATATTAAACACTTGTTCCTAATACAATTAAAATTGGTAATAAATATGTGTGTGTAAGTTATTTTAATTTTTTACAGGTAATTTTGATGGTTGTGTCAAAATATCTAGGGGGTTAATTATTTTGTCAAAACCAAAATAATTTTACACTATCTCGTAGAAATCATACTTGATAAAAGTGTGTTTTTATGTTACTATGTATTTGTCAAGGAAACTTGCATAAAATAAAAAAGGATACATTTGATTGGGCTAATCAAATGCAATCCCTTATTTAGGATAGCATCTGAAGTCAACGATTGTTGAAATCAGATGCTTTTGCTATTTTAGAAGTAAAATAATTACGACTAAGAATAGGAGTAATATTAT
>CANRPE010000041.1 GCA_947632405.1 uncultured Bacilli bacterium
AATCCTTATTTTATGGTAATTTAAAAAAATAAAGATAACTTACTTTATCACTGGTAAGTTATCTCTTAATTTAACGACAGAGTTTTTAAATGAGCTTTCTAATCAAACTAATTTAACAGAAAAGAAAGTAATATTAGTTAATGATATATTAGAGAAAAACTTTTTATAAGCAAAAAGAACAAAGATAAAATAATAAGTGAATTAGTAATTAAATTAGATATAAGTTTAGATAAAGCAACAGAAATATATAATATTTGTAAAAAGATTGTTAGTGATGAAATTAAAGCTAAAATAAAACACCCTTTTAAAGATTAAGGTTAGTAATACAAATTTATATATGAGCAAACTCTATATGAGATTTGCTTTTTTATGTTATAATACTTTGTAATGAAAATAGTAGTTTAAATTTGATATAATTTAAAGATGAAATTGTTAAAAATATAATTTTGTGATTGATACTATTAGCATATGAATAATATAATTTTTTTTAAAAAGAAAAATAAACAGTAATTTAGATAATTTTAGGAGGTAGAAAAAATGACTATCGAAGAAGAATTATTTAGAAGAACAAAGATTGATTTTGATAAAATATCTAAATATGGATTTAAAAAAGATAAATATTCATACAAATATTCTAAAAATATTATGGATAATAATTTTAGAGTTGATATTGAAATAAATGAAGATAGTATAGTTAAAGGTAAAATTTTTGATTTATCTTTTGATGGAGAATATACTAACTTCCGTGTAGAAGGAGGTATTGGTTCTTTTGCTCATCAAGTTAAAGAAAAATTTGAAAATTTATTAAAAGATATTAGAAATAATTGTTTTATTCAAGAATTTTTCATATATGAACAATCAAATAGAATAGTAAAAGCAATAAAAGAAAAGTATGGTGATGATCCCAAATTTGAATGGGAAAAGTTTCCTGGATATGCTACTTTTAGAAATAAAGATAGTAAAAAATGGTATGGTATAATCATGAATCTTGATAAAAATAAATTAGATAAAAAAACTAATGGTGAAGTAGAAATAATTGATATAAAATTGGAGCCAAGGAAGATAGAAGATTTATTAAAAATGAATGGATTTTATCCTGCATATCATATGAATAAGAAAAGTTGGATTTCAATTATATTAGATGATACGGTATCAGATGAAAAGATAATGAATTTAATTGATGAAAGTTATTCATATACGGTTATAAATAAAAATGCTGCTAAAAATGAGTGGATAATACCTGCAAATCCAAAATATTTTGATATAGAAAAAGCTCTAAAAGAAAATACTACAATAATGTGGAAACAAAGTACAAATATTAAAATAAATGATATTGTTTATTTATATGTTGCTGAACCTTGTTCATCAATCATGTATAAATTTAAAGTAATAGAAATAGATATTCCTTATGAATACACAGATAAAAATTTAAAGATGCAAAAAGTTATGAAAATAGATTTACTAACAAAATATGAAAAAGGAAAATTATCATTTAGTAAATTAAAAGATTTTGGAATAAACGCAATTAGAGGTCCAAGATATATGCCATTAGCATTAAGCAAATATATAAATGAAAAATTATAAATTTGTTTAACTCTCACTTTATGTCCTGTTAATTATTTTATTCTTTATATATAATTCTTTTCGAAAGGAGCAAAACTATGGATCAAGAAAAAAATAGATAAATTTATTGAACCTTGTATAAAAATTAGGAATAACTTATAAAGTAGTATCTAAATGGGAATGTGGTAAAGGATTACTGGATGCTTCTATTATGATTGAATTATGTAAAATTTTAAAAATTACTGTTAATGATCTACTTCGTGGAAAAAGTTGATAAAGAATATTATCAAAACAATTTTAATAAGTATTTGGAAAATAAAGTGAATGATAATGATTTTGTAGAAGATATATTTAAAAAATATTTGTTAATTAAATTATAGTTTATCATGCAAATCTTAAATGATTTGTTTTTTTATATTTTTAATTATATATTGACAACTGTATATAGTCTGTATATAATGAATATATACAAAAGAGGTGAACTATGGAAATTATAATTAGTAATTCAAATGGTATTCCTATTTATGAACAAATTAAAGAGCAAATAAAAGTTAAAATAGTTTCTAATGAACTTAAAGAAAATGAATTATTACCCTCTATAAGAACTTTAGCTAAAGATCTTCGTTGTAGTGTTATAACAACAAAAAATGCGTATGAAGAATTAGTAAAAGAGGGTTATATAAAAAATGTTCCATCTAAAGGATTTTATGTTGCTAAAATAAATAAAAATGTTGCTTTAGAGGAACAATTAAATAAGATAGAAGAACTGATGGATAAAGCAGTTGCTATTGCCAAAATGAATAGTATAAATAAAAAAATTCTAAAGGAAATGCTAAATATATTGTATGAGGAGGATTAATAAAAAATGGAAAATATTTTAGAAGTGAAAAATTTATGTAAAAAATATAATGACTTTGAACTTAGAAATATAACATTTAATTTACCTAAAGGTATGATTATGGGGTTTATTGGTGAAAATGGTGCAGGAAAAACTACAACAATAAAAGCTATATTAGATATTATTAAATCTTATAGTGGAGAAATTAAAATTTTTGGATTAGATAATCGTAAAGAAGATAAGATAATAAAAGAAGATATTGGAGTAGTATTAGATGATATGTTTTTTCCAGAAATTCTTACTCCTGTTGATATAAATAATACGATGAAAGGTATTTATAAAAATTGGGATACAAAAATGTTTTTTGATTATTTAAAAGAATTTTCACTGCTACAAAATAAGCAAATAAAAACCTTTTCCAAAGGAATGAGAAAAAAACTAGAAATAGCAACAGCATTATCTCATCATCCCAAACTTTTGATTTTAGATGAACCGACTTCAGGACTTGATCCTGTTGCACGTGCTGAAATTATAGAGATATTTCAAAGTGTATTAGAAAAAGAAGAATGTTCTATTTTACTTTCTAGTCATATTACTACTGATTTAGAACATATTGCGGATTATATAACTTTTATCAATAATGGTGAAATTGTTTTATCTAAACCAACAAATGAATTATTAGATAAATATGGTATTGTAAAATGTACTGAAAAAGAATTTCTTGATATAAATAGAAAAGATTATATTAAATACATAAAAACCAAATATGAATATGAAGTATTAATTGAAAATAAGCAAGTTTTTAAAGCAAAATATAATATTGCTGTAATTGATAAAATAACATTAGATGACCTTATGGTTTTAATGATTAAGGGGGCAGAATAATGATAGGATTTATTAAAAAAGATTTAGCAATGATTAAAAGTAATTTTAAATTAATCGGAATACTAATTGTTGTATATGCTGTAATGGGATTATTTGATAAGATGGATATATCATTTATTTTACCATTTATGAGTGTAATGATAATGATTTCATCATTTAGTTATGATGAATATAATAAATGGGATGCATATTCTATTTCATTGCCTAATGGAAGAAAAAATAGTGTGAAATCAAAATATATAACAACAATTTTAATGATTCTTCTTGTTTCTATTATTACAGTTATCATATCTTTTCTTATTTCTTATATAAACACTAAAACTATTAACTATGAACAAATATTAGTAACAATGTTTGGTACAGTATTTGGAACATTATTAGTTTTAACTTTTATGTATCCTATTATTTATAAATTTGGTGTTGAAAAAGCAAGAATTGGCATCTTTTTACTGGTATTTGGTATAGTTATTATTGGTAGTTTACTTGTAAATTATATAAACTTATCAAATATTTTAAAATCTTTAGTCTTTTTAGAAGACTATTTAATAATAATTTTAATAATATTAACTATTATAATGGTTTATGTCTCTTATAAAATATCAAAAAAAATATTTAGTAAAAAAGAATTCTAAGAAATAAAAATATAATTAGAAATGATATAAAAAATTACAAAGATAGTATAGATATTATGTAATATAAAAATTTGATTAATGATAAAAACTAATAAATTGTAATTTATATTAATAAGATTATCAAGTAAATTTGTTAATCTTTTTTTGTTTTGTAATTTAAAGTTTTATAATTAAATTTGCTTTTTTAATGTTACAAAACTGTAAGGTTAAATAGACTTTATTCATGGTATAATAATAAAAGAAATGTGGTGAAATTATATGAGTAAAATTATGATAGTTGAGGATGAAGAATTAATCTGTAATGAACTTTCTAAACTTTTAGAAAATAATAATTATGAAACTGTTATTTTAAAAGATTTTAAGAATTCTTTAAATGAAATATTAGATGTATCTCCAGATTTAATTTTACTTGATATAAATATACCTTTTATAAATGGAGAAGCGTTATTACAGGATTTAAGAAAAGAATCTAATATTCCTGTTATTATGGTTACAAGTATTAATTCAGAAACAGATGAAGCATTATCTATTTCTTATGGTGCAGATGATTATATTACTAAACCATATAATCCGAATATTTTACTTTTAAGAATAGGAGCAGTGTTAAAAAGAACAAAAACAAATTATAATACAACTGGAAATGAACTAACTTATAGAGAATTAAAATTTGATTTCCAAAAAGGAATAATTAAGAAAGATGATATAGAAATAGAATTAACAAAAAACGAAATGATTATTTTTTCATATTTACTAACTCATCAAAATAAAATTGTTACTCGTGAAGAACTTATGACAACATTGTGGGATAATTCAGAGTATGTTAATGAAAATGCCTTAACAGTTAATATAAGTAGACTTCGAAATAAATTAAAAGAAATAGGTTATATTGACGCCATAGATACAAGAAAAGGATTAGGGTATATTTTATCATGAAAATAAGTATGTATTTTAAAGATAATTTATATAAGTTATTTGTCTTTAGTGTTTGTTATGTTTTAAATTTACTTATCTTCTTTGCATTTAAAGTAGATAAATCTGTTATTATATCTTCAACAGTTTTATATATAATTTGTTTTTTACTTATTTTATTAATACCATATTTTAGAAAGAAGAAATTTTATGATTATTTACTTGCAAATATTGCTTCTCTTGATAAAAGCTATTTAGTATTAGAAACTTTATCTAAACCAGAGTTTTATGAAGGCGAGATACTATATCAAGCATTATATGAAATCAATAAATCAATGAATGAAAATGTAAGATTAATAGAAGAACATTTACAAGACTTTAAAGAGTATATTGAAATGTGGATTCATGAAGTTAAAATTCCTCTTTCTACTTTAGTTTTAATGAGTAATAATCATAAAGAACAATTTGATAAAAAAACAAAATTACAATTAAAAAGATTAGAAGATTATGTAGATCAAGTTCTTTATTATGCTAGAAGTGAAAATGCTGAAAAAGATTATTTAATAAAAGAGATAGATTTGGCAAAAGTTATTAAAAATGTAGGTCTTAAAAATATGGATGAAATACTTGAAAATAAAATAGATTATATTGTTTTAAATAATCACTATAAAGTATTAACAGATTCTAAATGGTTAGAATTTATTTTAGGACAAATAGTTAATAATAGTATTAAGTATAAAAGAAATATTGATAATTCTTATATTAAAATATTTGTTCAAGAAGCACAAGAAAAAACAACTTTAGTAATTGAGGATAATGGTATAGGAATAAAAGAATCTGATTTAAAACAAGTATTTGATAAATCATTTACAGGAGAAAATGGAAGAAATACTAATAAATCTACTGGAATGGGATTATTTATTGCTAAAAATATGTGTAAAAAATTAGGACATAAAATAGATATAGAGTCTAAATATAATGAATATACAAAAGTTTATATAACATTCGCAAAAAACAAATTTTATGATGTTTTAAAGTAATATTACAAAATTGTAATGTTTTTGTAATATTAAAGATGCGACAAAATAGTTTTTTTGGATTATTATGTTTACGAAAGGAGAAAAAATTTTATGGAAAAAATTTTAAAAGTTGACAAAATTGAAAAATACTATGGTAGTCGTTCATCTTTAACAAAAGCTATTGATAATTTATCTTTTAAAGTAGAAAAAGGTGAATTTTTATGTTTAATGGGAGCATCTGGTTCTGGAAAAACAACTCTATTAAATTGTATATCAACGATTGATAAAGTAACAAGTGGACATATCTTAGTTGAAGAACTTGATATTACTAAATTAAAAGGTAATGAACTTAATAAATTTAGAAGAAAAGAATTAGGTTTTATCTTTCAAGATTTTAATTTACTTGATACTTTAACAGCGTATGAAAATATTGCTCTTGCTTTATCTATTCAAAGTGTTAGTCCATCTATAATAGAACAAAAGATAAAGAAAGTTGCTGAAGAATTGGATATAAAAGATATTTTAAATAAGTATCCATATCAAATGAGTGGAGGCCAAAAGCAAAGAGTAGCAAGTGCAAGAGCTATTGTTACAGATCCTAAACTAATTTTAGCAGATGAACCAACAGGCTCATTAGATTCTAAATCAGCTAAAATGTTGCTAGAAAAATTCAACTATTTAGATGAACATGGAGCTACTATTTTAATGGTTACACATGATGCTTTCACAGCTAGTTATGCCCGTAGAGTAATCTTTATCAAAGATGGTAAAATTTTTAAAGAGATTCGTAAAGGTGAATGTTCTCGTAAAGAATTTTTTGATAAAATTATTGATGTTGTAACTTTATTAGGTGGAAATTTAAATGATGCTTTATAAGTTATCACTTAAAAACATCAAGAAAAGTATTAAAGACTATGCCATCTACTTTTTTACACTTATTCTTGGTGTAGCAATATTTTATGTTTTTAATGCCTTAGATAGTCAAACTGTTATGATGGATGTTTCTACTTCAACAGTAGAATTAATTAATCTTATGATGACAATGTTATCTGGGGTTAGTGTCTTTGTGTCATTTATATTAGGATTTCTAATTATTTATGCTTCAAGATTTTTAATTAAGCGAAGAAATAAAGAGTTTGGAATTTACTTGACTTTAGGTATGAGTAAAAGAAAAATATCTTTAATCTTATTCTTTGAAACATTATTTATTGGCATTATTTCACTTTTAGTGGGATTAGTTCTTGGTATATTATTATCACAAGTTATGAGTTTAGTTGTTGCTAATATGTTTGAAGCAAATCTTACCAAATTTGCATTTGTATTTTCATCATCTGCTTGTATAAAAACAATTATTTATTTTAGTATTATGTATATACTTGTTATGATATTTAATACTTATAGTGTTAGTAAATGTAAACTAATTGATTTATTAAATGGCTCAAAGAAAGCTGAAAAAATAAAACTAAAAAATCCTTATTTATGTATTATTATTTTTATCATTTCTTGTTTAGTTTTAGGAAAAGCATATCATATGGTAACAGTAGAATTTTTAACTTTACAAGAAGTTATGGACATATTAAAACCTATTATCATGGGTGCAGTAAGTACATTCTTTATCTTTTGGTCTTTGTCAGGATTAATTTTAAGAATAGCAATGAGCTTCAAGAAGTTCTATTACAAAGACTTAAATAGTTTCACTTTAAGACAATTTTCAAGTAAAATTAACACAACTGTATTTTCAACAACAATTATTTGTTTAATGCTATTTATAACAATTTGCTTATTATCTGCTTGTCTTACTATGAAAAACTCTATGAATGCTAATATTAGAAAGCTTGCACCAGTAGATGCTGATTTTTCTATTATTATGAATATGGAACGATACTACGATGATTTTAGAAGTATGGGATTTAATGATTCTCAAATTAAAAATTCTCATTATACTGTAAAAGAAATGTTCCAATTATATCATTTTGATATTCTTTCTTATTTTAAAAATTATATTGATGTAAATCTATATACAACACCAGATCTCACTATGAATCATACTTTAGGTTCTAAGTTAGAAATGGTAAGAACAAGGTTTCCATTTTTAGATTATGATGATCCGGAAGCTATCATGAAAATTAGTGATTATAATCAAGTAGCTAAATTTTATGGTATCAAAGAATATTCTTTAAATAATGATGAATATATGATTGTTGCTGATTTTAAGTCAATGGTTGATATAAGAAATATTGCTCTTGAAAATAAAGAAACAATTAATTTATTTGGTCATAATCTAAAACCTAAATATAATTCATGCCAAGATGGCTTTTTAGAAATGTCTAGTCAACATATTAATACGGGAATTATATTAGTGCCTGATAATATTGTAGATGAAGAATATTTATATGAAAATCATTTGATAGGTAATTATAAAACAACTAATAAAAAAGAAATTAGGAAAATTGAAAATAAAATTAATAAATTAGATGATAATAATCCAAAAGTAAATGAATATTTACTTCCAAGTGGATCAACTAAACTTGATATTAAAGAAGCAACAGTAGGATTATCAGCTATGGTTACATTTATTGGTCTTTATTTAGGAGTAATTTTCTTAATTAGTAGTGCAGCGATTTTAGGATTGAAAGAATTATCTGAAAGTAGTGATAATAAAGAAAGATTTATATGTTTGCGAAAAATTGGTACAGATGAAAAGATGATTAATAAAGCTTTATTTAGACAAATTGCTATATTCTTTATGTTACCCTTAATACTTGCTTTAATTCATTCTATTTTTGGGATAATGTTTGCTGTAAAAATATTAGAAGTGTTCGGTAATGAACAACTATTACCATCTATCATTGTAACAGCTATAGTCATTATTATTATCTATGGTGGTTATTTCTTAATTACTTATTTTTGTAGTAAAAATATTATCAAGGAAAGACATTGATATGTTACAAATTACTAGTAATATATTGAATTATAGAAGTAAGATTAGTTTTTTGTTAATTTTTCTACAATATGAGTTATTTTATTTCAATTAAAACAGCCATTGTAGTCTTTCCTTTAATAGCACTATTGTTTTCAAATTTTTTTGTATTACATCAATATCATAAATATGGTTCAATTAATCCCTTTAGAGTCTTAATTATTTATTCATTTATTCTTTATTTAATAACAATATATTTTTTAGTTATTTTACCTTTACCAAATAAAGATGCTGTTATATATAAACCAAATATGGTAAAACTAATTCCTTTTAGTTTTATTAATGACTTTATAAGAGAATCATCTTTTGTAATAGATAATCCCACTACTTATTTAAAGGCAATAAAAGAACCATGTTTTTATACAGTTATCTTTAATATTTTTATGACTATTCCTTTTGGAATGTATTTAAGATATTACTTTAAATGTAATTTTAAGAAAACATTATTTATAAGTTTTATTTTAAGTTTATTTTTTGAATTAACTCAAATTTCAGGATTATATGGTTTGTATTCCTACCCATATAGAGTATTTGATATTGATGATTTAATTATGAATACATTAGGAGGAATAATTGGCTACTTTATAATGGGATTTGTAGATAATTTCTTGCCTACGAGAGAGAAGATAGATGAAGATTCATTAGAAGCAGGCAAAATAGTATCTGGTTTTAGAAGAATAACAATGTTTTTGTTAGATTGCTTCTTATATGTTATTATTTTTATATTTATTTCTCTATTTATAAGTAATGAGCATCTATCTTTAATTATCTTTGTTATATACTTTATTATTTATCCCTATTTTCAAAATGGACAAACTTTAGGTAGTAAATTCTTAAATATGAAATTAGAATTTAGTAAATATAAACTTATTAACCTAATATTAAGAATTATCTTTTTATATTTTTATTACTTTGGAATTATTTTTATATCTTTTAAACTACTGTTTTTTATAGCAAGTAAATTTAATTTAGATAAGTTACAAGAATATTTATTAATGATATTTAATATAGGAGGATTATTCGTATTTTACTTAATAAATATTGCTACTTTGTTAAAAAATAAAAAAATATATTATGATAATTTCTTTAAAATAAAATATATTAGTACAATTAGAAATAAAAGTAATGATAATATAAACAAATCATATTAGAATATTAAGTTAATTTTTAAATAATCATTGAAAAAACTACATTGATATGCTATTATTAATAATAGGAAAGAGTAGGAGGGATAGGCATGATTAATTTTACATATGATTTTTCATTTCTATTGAAAATGGTTAAAAATGTATTTTTACCAATTTTAGTTGTGGTTTTAGTTGTAGCCCTAATAGTTTACATTTATTCAAGAGGTATTAAGAAAAAAGATATTAATAAATACAATTATATTATAGAGTTTTGGACTACTTTATTAGCAATTGTATTAATTGGTTCATTATTTGCTGTTGCAATAGGATTCTCAATATCTTTTGCTAAAACAATTAAAATGTATAATTTAGTTGAACAACAAAAAATAGTATATTATATTGTTTTAATAACACCAATTGTTCCATTACTTTTCTTAGTATATTATGTATATAGAATATTTGTTATTATATTTTATAGACCAAGAAAAAATAATGATAATGAAGAAATAGTTAAACCAAATGATAAAAATCAAATTAAAAATCCTGAAGATGATGAGATAGAAGAAGAATTAGTTGAGCCAACTATAGTAGAAGATAAAGAAGAAGAAGATACTACAGAAAATAATTCTACTGATAATGAAGATGATAATAATACTGAATCAAAAGATAAACAAGAAGAATCACAAGAAGAAGCAAATGATAATTCTAGTGAAGAAACTGAAGATGAAAAATCTAATCAAGAAGATAATGATTCAGAGATTAGTGAAGATGAAAAAGCACCTTCTTATGAAGAAGATATTCGAAAAATGTTTGATGGTTTAAATGTAAAAATGGATAATATTTCTAAAGAAAAAAATAATGATGCTACTGATGAAAAAGAACATAACGAAAATGATAATGCTGATAATAATGATAATGTAACTAATGAGAATGAAGAAAATTCTGATCAGTTAGACGAAAATGAAGAAGTAGAAGAAGAAATTGAATTGCTATAGGGGCATAGTCTGAAAAGAAAAACAAAATTTATTTTATAAAAATATGTAAAAAAGGGCAGACTTCCCCTTACCCCAAAGAAA
>CANRPE010000042.1 GCA_947632405.1 uncultured Bacilli bacterium
AATCTTTTTGGCGTGGGATTCTTTTCCATTTATGACAAACTATTAAAAAATTCTTGACTTATTATAGTTAGCCTCCTTTAAAAATAAAAATAACTATAATTTAAGGACGAATTACTCCGTGGTACCACCTTATTTTATAGTTATTACTATACACTCTAATCTTTTAACGCAAGATTAACGCTTACTATTAATAAGAACTCCTAAGACGAATTCATAAACTATTACTAATTGTTTTCACCAACCACAATCTCTCTTAAAGTAATTAATTTATTACTACTTCTTAATCAAAGTCGATATAGATATTATAACATATTTCTCTATATATTTCCATATTTTTTTACAATATAGTTAAAACTACACAGTAAGTAATTCTTGTTCTTTTTCTTTTAAAAGGTCTTCTATTTTTTTATTATAATTATTTACTAAATCTTGAATTTCTTTTTCAAGTTGTTTTTCTAAATCTTCTGGAAGCTCTTGTTTTTTAGCTTCATCTAGTCCTTCATGTCTTGCATTTCTAATAGATACTTTAGCATCTTCAGCAATTGCTTTTACTTGTTTTGTTAATTCTTTTCTTCTTTCTTCAGTAAGAGGTGGAATAACAATTCTAATTGACTCGCCATCATTATTTGGAGTATAACCTAAGTTTGATTCAAAAATTGCTTTTTCAATATCTTTTAAGCAACCTTTATCAAAGGGTTTAATTAAAAGCTGTGTTGCTTCAGGAACAGATATTGTTGCTAACTGCTTTAATGGTGTCATTACCCCATAATAAGAAGCCATAACTCCATCTAAACTAGAAGGATTTGCTCTACCAGCTCGTACTGTTTTAAGCCTTTGTTGATATGACTCTATAGCTTTATCCATTTTTTCTTTTACTAAAGGTATTATCATTTCATCCATATTCATCTCTCCTTAATTTATATTATAATATATTCAATTTTGAAAAGAAAGAAAAAGTAGAAAAAATTCTACTTTATTAATTTAATACTATCTAGAATATAACTATTAGTATTTTTATTATAATCAAATGTATAAGTATATTGATTTAATTGAGTATATTCTTTATCAATATCAAAATTATCAGGAGTTAGTCCCTCTAATTTATCAGTTAAAGTATCATTAATATTTTTACTTTTATATACACTTTCAGAATCTGCTATAGCAATAGCTACAGTAAGAGTTATTTTTTGATCTTTTTTAACTGCTTTTGTTATTTTTCGATAAGTTTTAATTTCAGAATTAATATCACAATTTTCTGTCTTTTCTAATGTATATGTTTTAGTATCTTCATTATATTTATATATATAGCAAGATTTAAAAATTATATCACTATGCACAACATTACTATCTCCAACTAATTCTTTAATACTTTTTTCTAACTCATCACTTGTAAAAGTAGAAATACCATATGCCTGAGTTGTTAAATTATTGACACCTATTTTTTTTAGATAATCTTGACTCAAATTATCTGGTATTGTTTTTTCAGATAAATATAATTGTGTATATTGTTCTCCTTCATCAGCATTAAAATCATATTTTTGAATTAATTGTTTAACAAATATACTATCTGGATCTAGTTGTTCTTCGACAACTTTAGCTGTTGTTGTAGTTGGTTTTTTTTCTTTTTCAGTTGGTTTTTGATAAATTTCAAAATAATAATAACTAGCAAGAGCACCTAATACTAAACAAATAATAATTATTAAAAGCATAGTAAACGGATTTCTTTTTTTGTACTTTTTATTTTTCTTCTTTTTCTTGGCCTCTAAAAATTCAGTATCTTCTTCTTCTTTTATATCTTCTTCTTGTTGATTTTCATTTAATTTGTCTGATTCTATAGAATTTTGAAGTTGAGTTGAAGAATCATTTTTTTCTTGTTCTTCCGTTAATTCTTCTAATTCACTTTCAGTATCTTGATTAAAGATTGCTGACTTTTGTCCAACTTCTGAGACAAAAGTATTACTCATTTCATCATCCTTTTTCATAACGACAACTCCTTTATTATTTTATATCTATATCATATAATGAATTTAAAAAAATAGCAAGAAAAAAGAGTATCACTACTCTTTTCATAATTTAGCACTTCTTTATATTTTTGTTTAATTTGTTTTATTCTTTTAGTCGTTAAATATTCATCAGATAAATGTTCTTTTTTAGAAAAATAATCACTATAATTAATTATTATACCATCTTTTATAGCATATAAAGTTGGTAATTTTAATTGATAATTAGTAATATCAAAATTAATTTCAGTTATTAAACTTTGATATTGCTTAGGTTGTTTTTCTTGTAAAGTTTTTGGATTATAATAATATATTTTTTCCACAGATTCTTCTTTTATAGTTTGATAAAGAATCTTTACTGCTTTAGTAGATGATTCTTCATCAGAATTAGCAAATAAAACAATAGCTGTTCCATTTTTAAAAATGTCTATTATTTTATCAATTGTAGTATATTCAAAAGGATTATCTTTAGAAATATTATATTCTTTAGCAAACTTTTCTTGATCAGTTAAAGTTTCTATTTTTTTTACAGAACAACCTGTTATAAAAAAACATAATACTAATAATAAAATTACTGCTTTTTTCATAAATTAGGTTTTATCCCTTAATTTGATTCATAACTTCTTGAGCAAAATCTTCTTCTTTCTTTTCTATTCCTTCTCCTACTTCGAATCTAGTCATAGAAATGATTTTACCATTATTGTTTTTTACATAGTCTGATACTGACATACTACTATCTTTAACAAATGCTTGTTCTTCTAAACAAATTTCTTTATAAAATTTATTAAGTCTACCAACAACCATTTTTTCAGCAATATCTGCAGGTTTTCCTTCTTGCATAACTTGCTCTTTTATTACATGAGATTCATGTTCAATCATTTCTTGAGGAACTTCATTTCTTGTAATTGCTATTGGATTCATAGCAGCAGCATGCATAGCTACATCTTTTGCAACTGCTTCAGTTGTATCAGCTAATACTACTAAAGTACCAATTTTTCCTCCCATATGTTTATATGAACCAAATACTTCATTATCTTTTTTTATAACTTTTTCAAAACGTCTAAAACTAATTTTTTCTCCTATTTTTGAGATAATAGCAATTAACTTTTCATTAACAGTTTCACCATTATCTACAAAGTTTAAAACTTCTTCATTTGTTTTTAAATCATTTTTTAAGATAATTTCAGCTAAATAATCAACAAATTTTAAAAATTCTTCATTTTTAGCAACAAAATCTGTTTCTGAATTAACTTCTAAAATAACAGCTTGATTTTCATTGATTAAGATTTGACAAATACCTTCAGCAGCTATTCTGCCTTCTTTTTTAGCAGCTTTAGAAATACCCTTTTCTCTTAACCAGTCAATTGCTTTATCCATATTTCCTTCTGTTGCTTCTAATGCTTTTTTACAATCTAGCATTCCTGCTCCTGTTTTTTCTCTTAATTCTTTTACATCACTTGCTTTAAACATTTTATTCCTCCTCAAATTTCAGAAAAAGGGATGAGACATTTCATCCTTTTATTATTTACTTAAAACTTCTACTAATTCACTTTTTTTCATAGTAGAATAACCCTTAATTCCTGCTTCCTTAGCTTTTGCTTTTAATTCTGCTAAAGTAAGAGCAGCTAAGTCTTTATCTTCTGTTTCTTTCTTTACTTCTTTTGCTACAGATACTTTTTCAGTTTCTTTTTCTTCTTTTACTTTTATCTTTGTTTCTTTTTTATCTTGAGTTTTTTCTTGTTCTAATGATTTTGCTTTCTTCTTTGGATTTTTCTTAAAATCTTTATTTTTATCATCTTCTGTAATATAATCAATTACTTCATTTCCATTTACTTCTGCAATAGCATTTGTTAGTGCACCTATTAATAATTTTACAGCACGAACAGCATCGTCATTTCCTGGAATTACATAATCAACTACGTCTGGATCACAGTTTGTATCGACAATACCAAATACAGGAATACCTAATTTGTGTGCTTCTTTAATAGCAATATCTTCTTTGCGAGGATCTACAATTACTAAAGCTTGAGGAGCTTTTTTCATTTCACGAATTCCTCTTAAATTTTTATTTAATTTATCATATTCTTTTTTAATATTGATAACTTCTTTTTTTGGTAATAAATCAAAAGTACCATCTTGTTCCATTTTTTCAATTTCATCTAATCTTTTGATTCTCGCTCTAATAGTTTTGAAATTAGTTAGTGTTCCTCCTAACCATCTTTCATTCATAAAATACATGTTTGTTCTTATTGCTGATTCTTCAACAGCTTCTTGAGCTTGTTTTTTTGTTCCAACAAATAGCACTTTTCCACCATCTGCTGCAATTTGTTTTAAAGCATCATATGCTTCTTCTAATTTTTTAACTGTTTTTGCTAAATCGATAATATAAATATCATCACGTGTTGTATAGATGTACTCCTTCATCTTTGGATTCCATCTTCTTTTTTGGTGTCCGAAATGTACACCAGCTTCTAATAAATAATTCATTGATATAACTGTCATATTTTCTTTCTCCTTTTCGTTTTATCTTCTATTAGTTTCTAATATTTACCACCCTTAGGCACTAGATAAATAAATCCACCAATATGTATTTTTATTTTAAAGCATCTAATAATTCTGCTTTTTTCATTGTTGTTGCACCTTTAATATTTTGTTTTTTTGCTTCTTCTTTAAGTTCAGCAACAGTCATTTTTGAATAATCTTTTGCTGCGGATTTTGTTTCTTTTTTAGCTTCTTCACTTACTTTTGAAGACTCTCCTTTTTTAGATTTTTTGTCTTTAATTGTAACTTCAGTAACTATTTTACTTGTAGATGCTGAAATTTTACCATTTTTACCATCACGTGCTACTTTTACTAATTCTGTAAATGCTTTTGGATCATTAATAGCTATTTCTGATAGCATTTTACGGTTTACTAAAACTCCTGCTTTTGTTAGACCTTCGATAAATCTTGAATAACTAATATCGTTTTGACGACATGCAGCATTAATTCTTGTAATCCATAATTTTCTAAAATCTCTTTTCTTTTGTTTTCTATCTCTATATGCATATTGACCTGAATGCATTAATTGTTCTTTAGCAGTTTTATATAATCTATGTTTACTACCAAAATAACCTTTAGCTTGTTTTAATACTTTTTTATGACGAGCTTTTGTAACTGCTCCGTTCTTTACTCTTGCCATGATTCTTCCTCCTTAATTTATAATTAGATAATATTTTTTAATCTATTTTGATCTGCTTTTGATAGAGTAGATCCCTTTCTGCAACTTCTATTAAAGTTTGCAGATTTTGAACCAGTATTATGTCTACTTCCTGGTTTCCCAATTTTTGTTATTTTATTTTTATTTGTTTTAAAAACTTTTGCGCATCCTTTATGTGTCTTAATTTTTGGCATAATTTCTCCTCCTATTACTTTTCTTTTTTTGGCAACAACATCATTGTCATTGTTCTACCGTCAAGCTTTGGTTGTTCACCTATTTCTGCATAGTCTTTAACTTTATCAGAAAAGCGTAATAAAACCTCTTTTCCCAATTCTGTATGAGCCATTTGTCTACCTTTAAATCTGATAGTTAATTTAACTCTATCACCTTTTTGTAAATATTTTGTTGCATTTCTAAGCTTAGTATCAAAATCTCCTACATCAATAACTGGTGATAAGCGAAATTCTTTCAATTCAGACATATTAGCTTTTTGTTTTTTTAATGCTTCTTTTGCCTTTTTTTGTTTTTCATAACGATATTTATTGTAATCCATTACTTTACAAACAGGTGGATTTGCATTAGGACTAATTAACACTAAATCCAAAGAAGCATAATTTGCAAGGGTTCTAGCATCTTCAATTGATTTAATTCCAACTTGTTCTCCATTTGGTCCAATTACTAATACTTCATTAACTTTAATTTGATCATTGATTAACATGTTATCTTTTTTATTTGCGATAACTAACACCTCCATTAAAATTAAGAAAAGTGGATATAAATCTATATCCACTTAAAAACCAAATTAATCATATTAATAAAGATAATCTTTTTTCTTGGCTTTTTACCCATTGCTATTCGCTAATCAGGTGGATATAAATCGCTTTCCTTTTTCTTGACTGATAAAATTATATGTTATAACTTTAAAAAAGTCAACTATTTTTTATAAATTTCCGAATTTTTATGAAAAAGATTACTATTAAGTTAAACCTAATTATATAAAGATAATCTAATAGTAACTTTAATAATTTTTTTTAAAATTCTATCTTACTTCTAATATATTCAATCACTTCATCAGTATTTAAAGTAATTTGTTGCATAGTATCTCTATTTCTTAATGTAACAGTATTATTATTTATAGTTTCATCATCTACTGTAATAACATATGGAGTACCAATAGCATCACATCTTCGATATCTTTTTCCAATAGATGCTGTATCATCATAAGAAGTCATAAAATATTTTGATAAATTTTCATATATTTCATTTGCTTTTTGAGAATGATACTTTTTAGCAAGAGGTAATACTGCTACTTTATATGGCGCTAAAGCAGGATGAATTTTTAATACTTCCCTTGTTTCTTGTTCATTAATTTTTTCTTCACAATAAGCATCTGCCAAAATAGCTAACATTAAACGATCTACACCTACAGATGGTTCAATAACATATGGAATATATTTTTCATTTGTTTCAGAATCTAAATATTTTAAATCAACATTAGAATAATTTTGATGAACTGTTAAATCATAGTCAGTCCGATCTGCAATTCCCCATAATTCTCCCCAACCCATGGGATAATGATATTCAATATCAGTAGTAGCGGCACTATAAAATACTAATTCTTCTTTTTTATGATCACGATATCTCAAATTTTCTTTAGATATTCCTAAGGAACTTAAAAAATCTAAACAACTTTTTTTCCAGTATTCAAACCACTCTAAATCTGTTCCCGGTTTACAAAAAAATTCTAATTCCATTTGTTCAAATTCACGAGTTCTAAAAATAAAATTACCAGGAGTTATTTCATTTCGAAAAGCTTTACCTATTTGTCCAATTCCAAATGGTAGTTTTGTTCTCATAGAACGATAAACATTCAAAAAATTAACAAATATACCTTGTGCTGTTTCTCCTCTTAAATATATTTTATTGGAAGAATCTTCGACAACTCCCATATGAGTTTCAAATAATAAATTAAATTGACGTATAGTTGTGAAATCACTTTTACCACAGTTAGGACAATTAATTTTATTTTCTTTAATATAAGTTTCTAATTTTTCATTACTCCAGCCGTCTCCTGTTTCTTTACCCTTTGTAAAATCTTCAATTAATTTATCAGCACGATGTCTTGTTTTACAATTTTTACAATCAATTAACGGATCAGAAAAAGAAGCTACATGTCCACTTGCTACCCAAGTTTTAGGATTCATTAAAATAGCAGCATCCAAACTATAATTATTTTTATTTTCTTGAATAAATTTTTTATGCCATGCCTTTTTTATATTTTCCTTTAATTCTCTACCTAATGGTCCATAATCCCATGTATTAGCAAGACCTCCATAAATTTCACTACCTTGAAATATAAAACCATATTGTTTACAATAATTTACTAACTTTTCCATCGTTATTCTTTCCATATTTTTTACCTCCTAAAAACAAAAAAATTCTAGAATTTATAAGGACGAGAAATACCCGCGGTTCCACCTTACTTATTCAAGAAGAATCACTTAAAATATACTACTGTTCGAGATTCCACCTCGGTCATCGTACTTTATTATATAATACTTTTATTTTTTTTATTAGTCAAGATAAACCAATTAATTTTATCTCAATAATATGTACATATAATACCATAAAATTAAAAATATGTCTATTATTTCTATAAGCATACCTTAAAATATTATTAATTTAATTAATATATAGATAAATTAAGATTTTAATCCATATAAAATCAAGATACTTAACTATTTAATTGAGTTATTTTTTTCAAGAAATTCTTACTTTTTAAATAAATACCTGTATATCTTTCATAATAATCTTCAATAAATTGATTAATTTCTTTTTGAATATCAGAAGAAATATCTATTTTAGTAATACTTGAAATATCTACATAATAAAACATTCTAACTAACTGAATTGTTTTATTGCTAACAATTCCTTCATCAGTATAACAATTTTTACAAACAAACCCACCTCTTAAAGAAGACAATGTTATAATATTTTTAGTAGAACCACAAATACTACAACCATCCAACATTGGCATAACTCCTAAATAATTTAATAATTTTATTTCTAAAATATCAGTTAATAATTCTGCAGATAAACCAGATTCTATTTTTAATAGCGTCTGAATTAATAATTCTAATATTGTTGAATCATCATTTTGTTTAATAACTTGTACTACTAAGTCTGTGATATAAGATGCATATGATATTTTTGTTAAATCTTTTAATATTTGAGAAAATGAATTAATTACATCAATACTAATTAAAGTAGAAAGACCATTTTCTTTATAATAAATATGAAATTTACCATAAATTAATTTACGACTTACTGCACGTAATTTACTTTTAATATTTCGACAACCTTTAGAAATTATTCCTATTAAACCATATTCTTTAGTTAAAACATTTAATATTTTACTAGATTCACTATAATTCGTTTCACTTAAAATAATTCCTTCTACTTCTTGTATTTTCATCTTCATCACTTCTTTTATTTATATTTTTCAAAAGAATATAATATTTTATATCCCCTGTTTCTTTAAATAGTTTCCAAATTATATCATTCATAAAATCACCTCTATTACTATAGTGGTGATTTTTTAAATATTTTATTCGTTTTCTTCTAAACCTAATTCTTCAAAATATTTTTCTTGATCTCGCCAATTTTTTAAAGTTTTTACATAAGTTTCTAAATAAACTTTTTTGCCTAAAAATTGTTCCATATCACGACGTGCCATAGTACCAATTTGTTTTAACATTGAACCATTTTTGCCAATAATTATTTTTTTTAAATTATCTCTATCTACAACAATTAATACTTGAATATGTACTAGATTCAGTTCTTCTTTATATGATTCTACATAACAAGTAACAGAATGAGGAATTTCATCCTTAGTAAGTTCTAAAATTTTTTCACGAACAAATTCTGACATAATAAATTTTGTAGATACATTAGTTAATTCATCTTCACTATAAATACGGTCTTGTTCATCTAAATATTTTTTAATAGTTTCAATAAGCTCAGTTTTCATCTCACCATTTAAAGCCGACAATGGAATTATTTCTGCAAAATCATATAAATCTTTTAAGTTATTAATTTTTTCTAATAATTCAGTTTTATCTTTTATTTTATCAATTTTATTCAAAATTAAAATAATTGGAATATTTTTATCCTTTATTTTATTTAAAATAAATTGATCACCCTTACCAAAACCTTTGGCTATATCAACTAAAAACAATAGTAAATCTACACCATCTGTATTATGATAAGCTTTTTTATTTAATAAATTACCTAATTTATGATTTGGTTTATGAATTCCTGGAGTGTCAACAAAAATAATTTGGGAATTACTATCATTGTAAATTCCATTAATAATATTTCTCGTTGTTCCTGCTTTATCTGAAGTAATTGCTAATTTCATTTCTAAAATGGAATTTAAAAGCGTACTTTTTCCAACATTTGGTCTTCCAACTAAACTTACAAATCCACATTTCATATTAAATCATCACTTCCAAATGGATAAGGACATAAATCTTCTACAGTGTAGATATTAATTTCACCTGTTGTTGAATAACAATAAATTTTGGCATTTTTTTCAAAAAATTCAGAAATAACTTGACGACAAATAAAACATGGTGTGCCAACTTTTCCACTAGATACCATAATATGTAATTCTTTAAAATCACCAACACCATAACCGTTACTAACCGCACTTACTATTGCACTTCTTTCGGCACAAATTCCAGCTCCATAACTTGCATTTTCGACATTTACACCACAGAAATGCTTTTGATCTTTGGTAACAACAATAGCTGAAACTGCAAAATTTGAGTATGGTGAATATGAATTTTTATGTAGTTTAATTAATTCTTCTTTCATAATTTTCCTTGTATAATCAATCTTATAGAAATGAGTTAAATTTTTATAGATTGATTAATTCCTTTCTATTTAT
>CANRPE010000043.1 GCA_947632405.1 uncultured Bacilli bacterium
AGGGGTATAGCTCAGTTGGTAGAGCAGCGGTCTCCAAAACCGCGTGCCGAGGGTTCAAATCCTTCTGCCCCTGCCAAAATCGTCCTCGCCACTTTTGTGGTGAAGACGATTTTTGTTAGAGAAAAAAGCTGAAGCCGAGGCACGCGGAGCGTGCCGGGCAACGCCTGCGACCGCCGTCTGTGGCGGGAACAGGGAGCTGGCGTTGACGCAGCGGTCGAAAAAGCCAAGGAATAGCGACGGTAGGCGCCCGAAGGCTTTTCGGGTACCGCAAGAGGGGTTGCGAGGCAACTTAAAATCCTTCTGACCCTGCCAACTATAAAACGGCTTAAACACTGCATTTAAGCCGTTTTTCTGTATCTTTATGTTTTGGCATGCGGTCTGTTTTACCACTTTTGACGCTCATAAAGAGCGTGTATTTTTGTATCTGGCTGCAACCATTTGTAATGATTTCGTCTGGTACATCATCAAAATAGCATCAATTTTTTCAATATATATATTGCTAATTTTTCTATTTTATGATAAAATAATATAAATAATTACATAAAAGCAATCCAATGTATTTTTAGGATAAAGATGATGAATTACTACCCTTTAACAATTTTCAGTAGATGATTTTTCTTATTCTTTGTTTATTGCGACGCAATAATTGTAATTCTAAACTTTTATATAGGCGATTGTGTTTAATTGTCGTTTTATCACTCACAATAGGTATCTTTTCGCCAAAACGGTCGATCTTTCCTTGTATATATAATCGTTTTTCCTTTTCTGATGCGTCCATCCATACCTTCTTTACCTAACTGCTTATAGAGGAGAAAACATGGAATTATCAACCTTTTTTGATATAAGTACTTTTTTGTGACCTCATCTTAATTTCATATACAACGAGCCTGATGCCACTATACCATGAATATAATTAAATAATAGGAATTGTCAAACAAAGGAGAACGATAGAATGGATCGAGGGAACATAAACGAAAACGTAAAGAGGAGGCTATATGCTGAATCAATTGGAAGATGCATGAACCCTGATTGCCAGAGAGAATTGTTTATAAATAATGGTGATATAATTGAAAAGGCACATATTACTCCTTACTGTGAAACGGCAGATGATTCATTTGAAAATCTAATAATTTTATGCCCAAATTGTCATAAAATATTTGATAAAATTTCTTCGTTTAACCCGGAAAAAGTTAAAGAATGGAAACAGATCAGGAGAGAACAAATAGACAGATTATTTAGTAAACAGTATTCAACTTTTGATGATTTAAAAACGGAAGTGGTTCCGTTACTTTTAGAAAACAAAACCATTTATGAGAACTATTATTTGAGTGATAAAAAAGAGTTGTGGAATAAATTTGAAGGCAAAATATTGGCAAATAACAGGAAATTAAAAAAAATATTTGAGCAAAATCTTGATTTGTTTCAAAGACATCGAGAGAAAGCATATTCGAATTCAGCATGTATCAATTCTTTTATAATGCATGTAGATGAATTTGAGGCCACTCGACCTGATGAAGAAAAATGCAGGCATGTTCTTTTCCCGAAAGAAATTAATTCTATGTTTGGCATTGCTCCAATTAGTGATTTTATGTTACCATTTACCGAGTCCTTAGAGAAATTATTAACTAAACTAAACGAACAAGGAAAATTGGAAGCAATAGTTGTAGGTATTAATAAACCTTACATTCTTTTAAACAAAGAGGGAAAATCGGACAAAGTTTTTTTGGATGATACACCTAGATTAAGACAATTATATTATGACTATAATTGCTTTAAAAGTACTAAAGTTCGGCTTGATAGTCTAAACTTCGCTTTAAAATATCTGAAAAGCCAAAAAATTGACTTTAAATTTTTAAGTTATAACAATTTAAGAGAGATAAGTGCAAATGGTGTTAAAATAATCTTTGTTTATGAGTATTGTTTAAGCAAAGTTGATTTATTACAGTTAGCACCAGAAGAAAATAATGTTATTGTTAATTTGCATAATTGGAATGGAGTAGGCTGCATATCAAATGAAGCATATAAATTATCTGAGGAAATGAATGTAACATTACTTACTATGGACAAATTTTATGAATACATTAGTAAAATCAAACATAAAGTATAGAATTTCTGAATTTATTAAGCAACATTTAATACTGTTTAATTCTTTTGAAAATATTTATTTATTTGGTTCTATATTAAGATCAAAAAAATTCCCAAATGACATTGACATATTACTTGTTTATTCGAAGTACTCATGTAAAATAATAACAGATTTAAATTCCATTTGTTCTGCTTTAGAAGAAATAAGTGGCATACCCGTTGATTTAACAGTATTGAGTATTGAGGAAGAAAAAGATACAAAATTTTTAAAAAGAATTCATCCGCTGTTTTTGAAATTAAAATAAGAATATATGAAGTCGTGATTCTCTCTAATCTCCATATCCTTTAAGGCAACAATCCACGAGAAACTTCTCCATGCATATTTTAAACTTCGTCACTTACAGTCGAAAAGTAAGAAATTTTCAGTCCTATTTAATATAATTTAAAGAAAATCATAGAAAAAGGCTACCGTTTAGGAACGGATACCTAAACTAAATATGATTTAGTGAAATTGAAGCAAAAATACTACTTGAAAGTCCCCAAACTTATTGATGCTACCTGATTTTTTAAAAAGTTCTGAATCGCCACTTATACCAACAAAAACGGCTTAAACACTGTGTTTAAGCCGTTTTTGTTGGTATAAGTGGCACGTTGTCTGCTTTCTTACATCTCAAACCCATCCGTAATCCCACTCAATATCGCCGTGTCCTTTTTCACATAATACATCTCAGTTATCTGCGGCTCAATTATTGACTCGTTGAAATCAGCAATGTAATCAGTGATTTTCTTATTAACCGCTTGCTTGGTTGTACCTGAAAAGCTCTTGCGCTTTTTGTCTCCACGCTCGTCTATATACCAGACTACAACACACCATCTACCGTCTGTTTTTTTGAATGCATTGCCGTTTGTCAATAATCTTTTTTGTGCCATACAAATCACAACCTTCCTTTAGCACAACACAATACCACAACTCATCTTGAATATCCAGTGCTTTAATGAATAAAATAATATTTTTACATACGCAACCCCTATATTGACACCCTATAAAACGTCTATATTTTGTTGTTTTCCATATTTGCAATCCCTAATACAAGTTATAAGCCTTCTTACAACCCATTAATTTTTGTTTTGCAAAAGCGTTGCAAAGTCCGTAACGAACGGCTCTGCCGTCCGATGTGATTTGTGCGGGTAGACCCCGCACTTTAACCTGTTTACTTTTATGACAATTTTCAAACTGCTTTTTTGGGGCATTTTTGGTCATAATTTTTGAGTTTATTTTGTATTATTTTTTGTTGTATATCTTCTTATAGTTTTATCATTTGCTTTTCGAAATAATGGTTTACAGCCACATCTATCGGGCGAATAGTATATGCAAAACAAAAAGACTCCTACACACAAGGCACTACTAATCAACCGAAGGATTAATGTAACCTTCGGTGTAATTGTTAGCCTTGATATGTAAGAGTCTGAAATTCGAAATGAATATTCAGCTTTTTATTAATGAAGAAGTTTAACTTAACAATCTGATATCTGCTGTTGGCTTATATTAGATTTTAAAGTCATTTATTAAATTGTCTTTACATCTATTTTAATGTAATAATATAATAACATTAGAATGTAAAATTTGTCAAGATGTTTTTGAATAAAATTACTCTGAGAGGGAATACTAATACTTTTGTGTATATCTGAACTTATTTCAGATTTGCTTATTCTTTGTTTATAGCGGTGAAATTTTTAATCGTCTATTGATGGGATTTCCATTGTGTTCATGACATCAACTATAATCTTTACTGTGAGGCAGAACATTTTAGCAGATACCTCTTGTTACTGCGGATTGGTAAGTTTGTTCTGAGTGTAATGAAGCTTTTGATGCTTCTTTTTCTAGATGACATACATCATTGCTCTTAGTGTATCATCATTTTTTACAATTACAAGCAAGGTACATTCTACCCATGAGTCTTTTTTACACGCTGTCGTGTGGGAATCAACGTAATAGTAGGTTTCTTATTTATGAAAATTAGTCAAAGTATTCATGTAAAGCATTGCTTTTTTTCCTTATTGTGCTATAATTATAAAATAGACCATTGATCAGACGCTTGTCGGTGTTAACATTTTTCGGTCTATGTCTAAGCGAGCTGACCTATATGGTCATAGAAGGGCTTAAAATGAATAAAACGATATGTGAGTTGTTTACCGAAGCTGGTGGTTTCCGATTCGGATTCGATTGACTTGCGTCCGGTTGGGCCACGACTTGGTTCTCACAATGGGAGCCTGGTAAAAAAGTCTAATGGTCGCATGATTGCTATGTTCAGCATTACGGAGATAGTCCTGATATCAATGGGGAATTTCATACGGGTGAGGATATTAGCACAGTTGTAAAGAAAAATATCCCCGACCATACGCTTATTGTAGGCGGATTCCCATGTCAAGATTATAGCGTAGCTCATACGCTGGCTTCTTCTGAGGGCATCGAAGGAAAGAGAGGTGTCCTCTGGTGGCAGAACTGAGGATATGACGCTCTTTAATGTGCATTTTGATGATATACAGCAAACAACAATAACCGATGATGACGGTACGATAAGAACTTTTTCTTTTGAAGATTCAGAGATGTACTCTTACTTTGCAGATAACGAATTGCTGTGTATCATTTTTGAAGAACCTTCACATGATGCGCCGCTTGCATCAAATACATTCAAAGGCTTTAAGCGCCTTGTATTCTCGGACGAGTTTATTAACAAGTATGTTAGAGATGTTTGGAATGATACGAGAGATAAAGTGCTGAATGGAACGTTACAAGATGTTGTACAAAAGACTAAGGACGGAAAAATCGTTAAACTAAAGAATTGTGTGATAAGTTCTGCACCTAATTTTATGAAAAGTTCAAAGAATATCATCTTTTTCCGTGGAAGTGGAGAGGATTCTTCTCTTAAGAACAAAAAGGAGTGCTTGAACGGTATCCAAATGCTATCGCAGTATATCTGGATCAAAGGAACCGCAATAATTGACGAGCTTGATTTAAGTGATATATTATGAAACATCCTAAAAGCTATACTCTACACCCGAGATAAGAAAGCGAATGAGCAAGGTACGGCTTAAAAACGGCAAAGCCGAGACTATCCTTGCCAAGCGTTTATTGCATGAAGGATAAAGATACAGACGAAATTACAAAAAACTTCCTAGTTCTCCTGATATTGCAATAACGAAATATCATGTCGCTATTTTTCTTGATGGTGAGTTTTGGCATGGCGAGAATTGGGAGGAGCGTAAAGTCAAACTAAAACATAATCGAGAGTATTGGATAGAAAAGATAGAATAGAATATGGCACGAGACAAGCGTGTTGATAGTAAGCTCCAAGAAATGGGCTGGATTATGATTTATTTCTGGGTGAAACAGATATTGAAACATACCGATGAATGTCTTAAAACTGTTTTAGAGTTTCTTGAAAAGAAAAATGATAAATGAACATTACTGGTGATGTTATGGAGGATATCAAAGTAGTCGAACTATATTTTATAAATCGTTTATAAGGAATCAGGAGGATATAATGTTAGATCAACCTAAAGAAATGATAGAACGTCATGTAAAAACACATTCTGAAAGGTCTGCACAAGATAATGCTGCAGTCGATACTTTAAGGTTTTTCTTTCGCTCTAACGGAAGAATTAACACATCATTCGCATCAGGAGAAAAATGGCCTAATATAGATGGAACTTTTGAATATGTTGCTGATCCTGATATTTCAAGACGTCCTAAGCAAAACTTTGTTGTACAAATAAAAGGTACGCATGCATATACCGAGAAAGATGGCATAGTTAAGTATTCTTTACAAAGTTTAGGCTTTCCTGCAACTATAGCGATAAATGTAACTTTAGATCCCGGTATCTTATTTGTTGTACTTGACCCGGATGAAAGAGGTTCAGAGCGAGTGTTTTGGAGATATATTTCTGTAGATTTTATTAACTCTATTGATTTTTCTAAGGGAAGCATCACAATAGCATTTGATACCGATGATGAGATTTTGAACACCGATGAAAGCATTATCGAATTTTGCAAAAAACTCGATTATATAATCGACCACCATTTATTTGTAAGTAAACTTAGTGCGACACAGTGTGACGTGAAAGAAATCATCAAAATAATAAATGCTTGCAACAAGCATATCTCAAACTGTATTGAAACAATGAAAATGCTTGATTTAACAAGAGATGATATTTCACAACAGATACTTCCAAGATTAAACGATCTATGCACATCCGCACTATTATTGAATTCATTAAATCATGGATGTACGAAACCAAACCTTCAATTAGCATATGAACAAGCTCAGCTTGATTTAAGCACAAAATACCTTGCTAGCTTTATGAGAGGGTTAAAGTATATTGATAGTCGTGTTCCGGATGAAGGACAGTCTGAGCGATTAATGTTAAAATACTATAACTTCATGTGGCAAATAAGAAAGCTTATATCTGAAAATACCGGTATATCTATTCTACAAAACTTAGAAAAGTTCCCGCCTAATACTGATAAGCTCGATGAAGAGTATTATAAACAAGTAGCGATTGCTATAGAATCAGCTGATTTAACTCCTCGTAATATGGGGGGTTCAAGATTTTATGTTCAAAAGAAAACAGCATTCTATGTTGGAACGGAACGATATTATGAAGTAACTCTGCAGTTAGCTAGTAAATATGCTACGAAATACAATAGAATCACAGCATATACAAAGCTGAATATTTCAACAGGATATTCTATTAGCATCGGTTATATAGATACAAATATCAATTTATGGGGCATTGATTCAAAAATCAAGATAATCACTAACTGGCGAGTATCGATAGCACCGACTTGTTTGAATAAAATTGGAAAGATTTTAAATGTTACATTAAAGCTTAATTCTAGTTATGGTGAATACTCTGAATTAATGAGCTTTTTAACACATACTGGCATGACGTTACTAGATCTTATTGATTTAAGGGAAATAAACTTTAATTCAATAGTCGGTCAAATTTATAAAAAAACGAATACTTGTTATTTCAAGTCGGTACTTGATAAACTAAGAGCAGATTTTTCTAGTGAATGTAAAACATTTGGAAAGAATACTATACGCTTTCTTTTGATCAATATGCGTGAAGATAGAATAACAGATGTTATGCCAGATCAATTTAAGAAAGCAATGCCGAGAACTTACCTTAATATTGCAAGTAAGTGTTATCCTTTTGAAAAGAATCCTTTACTCTCAAATCTTGCCGGGAGTAGAACAAGTGATGGAAATCTTGCAAAAATACTGAGTGCATCTGGAACGGAACAAGTCAAGGTTATAAAGCCATATTTAACAATAAAACAAGAAATCAAAAATACTGGTGAGATTTATTTTAAATCGAGTGAAATAGCATCTGACAAAGATATTGATACCTATAATAATCATCTTGATGGCTGGGAAAAGAGTCAAGGTTTTGGTTTGATACACGAAAATGGATATATTACTATCGCCTCATATGAGGAAGAAACATTACAGATACTGCAAAAATTATTATCTCATTCGAAGGAAGGGATAAAAGGTCAGAAAGAATTAAATGCCAAATTTCTTAAAGACCACAAGGCCCTATTTGAAGATGTGCATAAAGTGGATAAAACGAAACAAGTTGCAATAAAATATGCTTTCGTGAATTCAAAGGTTCTTCTTATATATGGTGCTGCTGGTACAGGGAAAACTACTTTGATTAATTTTATTTCAAATCTTATGGCTAATTCAAAGAAGTTATTCCTTACTAAAACACATACTGCAAAACAGAATCTGAAAAGACGAATTAAAAACCCTGGCACAGAGTCAGAATTTATAAGCATAGATAGCTTTACTAAAACAGTTAATTTGCCGGATTATGAAATAATATTTGTAGATGAATGCAGTATCATTGATAATTATACAATGAAAAAATTCGTAAATAAAATCAGTGATGATTCTCTTATAGTCCTTGCAGGAGATATCAATCAAATCGAATCAATAGATTTTGGAAATTGGTTTTATTATGCTAAGGATATCATAACAAAACAAGGAGCAAATGTTGAACTACTTGATACCTGGAGAACAAAGGAAGAAAATTTGCTGAGCCTTTGGGAAGAAGTAAGAAATAATGATGTCAGAATAACAGAAAAATTGGTCATTGATGGACCTTTTTCAAAAAACATAGGAGAAGATATTTTTAAATCAAATGAATCTGATGAAGTGGTACTGTGTCTTAATTATGATGGTAAATTCGGACTTAATAATATCAACAACTATTTTCAAAATGCCAATAAACAAGGAGAAGCAGTAACATGGCAAGAATGGACATATAAAAAGGGGGATAAGATACTATTTAATGATAATTCTCGTTTTACGTATCTTTATAATAACCTCAAAGGTGTTATTATTGATATAGAAAAGGAAACAAATCAAATAACATTTACCATTGATGTAGATACCATACTAACAGAAAGACATTGTAAGGCAGACGGAATAGAATTTATTGATGTAAAAGATAATAAAACTCGTATTCGATTAAGAGTTTATGCTTTTGATGAAGATGAAATTGATGATGAAGATGATGCAATGAAAACAATCATTCCATTTCAACTTGCATACGCTGTGTCTATACATAAAGCGCAGGGATTGGAATATGAATCTGTCAAGGTTGTTATACCAAGTGTTAATTCAGAAAAAATTACAAAAGATGTTTTCTATACTGCTATCACTCGTACGAAGAAAAAGCTAACGATTTTTTGGAGTTCAGAAACAATGGAGGCTATTATTTCGAGTTTTTCATCAGAACATAGCGGATTTCAGAGTTTAGAAATAATCAAAAAAAAGTTGTCAGAATACTCTAATAACTAAAGTGGCTACACCTATTAGGACACAGCCGTTTACGTTAAAAATATATCATATACTCAAAAATTAATTCTATCGTGATATAAACAAAACAATTTTTAAGTCCGATTTGCTGTCGACTTACGAAACCTGTCAAGGTACATGATGTTAAAGAAAAGAAGATAGTCATGATGTAGTCGGTAATGTAGCTATTATAACAATTCATGCTTTTTATACCATAATATCTAAGATAATCAAGATTAAAATGTAATTAACTATACCTTTAAAAAATATTTGAAATGCTTTTTATTTGTTTACAGCGTCGCAAATTTTGATCAATAAATATTTGAGAAGGGAATAGCATCAATAAAGCATCAAAAGTTAATATTCTAATTAAAAAACTTTCACAAATATCGCTATAACACAAATCTAAAATAAAGTTACAACTTTTAACAGCCACTCCAAAACCGCGTGCCGGGCAACGCCTGCGACCGCCGTCTGTGGCGGGAACAGGGAGCTGGCGTTGACGCAGCGGTCGAAAAAGCCAAGGAATAGCGACGGTAGGCGCCCGAAGGCTTTTCGGGTACCGCAAGAGGGGTTGCGAGGCAACTTAAAATTATTCTGCCCCTGCCAGAAGCAGTCTGTAAACTATTAGTTGCAGCCTGATTTTTTTATGTTTGGTTTTACTGTTGGCGTTAATTGACTAGACAATTCTGCTTTTGCCTGCTATAATTTTCTTATAGTCAATATCCTATGAATTTTAAATTTTTTGAGGAAGAAACTATAACGCCAAGAAACTATCAGTTTTGTTTCAGACCTACGCAAAGGAGGTTCAGTATATGCTCGGATTAAAACGCGGAACGGTTA
>CANRPE010000044.1 GCA_947632405.1 uncultured Bacilli bacterium
AAATTGCTTAAAAGATATTATATATGATTATAAAATTTACTGCACAACTTCTGTGCACTTCATTTTTTAAATTACATAAAATAATCAGTAAATAGGAGTGTAAGCAAATATATATTATTTTATAAAGATTTATGCTATAATACTATGTAATTGAGGGAGGGTTAATTTTATGCTAATCGGTAGATTTAATGACAATTGGAATAAGGTAAAAACAAAGGAAGAATTATTAGAATTTTTAAAGGAATATAGAGGAATACTTACAGAACCTATGCTAGATTATTTGACTTCTTTAATAGAATTAAAATTTTCAGTTATAAGAGAATATATTAATGATTCAGATAGAAAGGCACTGGCTGAATTAGAAATATATAAAAAAGTAGCAATTTATAATATTTATAATAGAGCTCAAAACTTATTTAATAAACAAAATGGTGAATTTATTATATCTGGAAATAATAAAGGTATAGAGGGACTAAGTGTTTCAATAAAATTAAGTGATAGAAACATAGAATTATTTGATTTTGATTACGAAGAAATTCGTCCTAGTGGTTATAATACTCCTAAAGTTCCAAATGGTTTTAAGACATTGAATATTGGTGATATTTCATTATTTCAAACATTTGAAAGTAAAGAACTTAGAGAAGCAGAATTAAATAGAGTAATGGAAAAATTGGAGAGATTATATGATGAACGAAATCCATATCCATCTCGTCCTGGTGTTGTAGGTGGATCTGGCTCAACTTGGGCATTTAATCATGCAAGAAAAATACAAGAATACGAAGAACGATTTAAACAATTGGATAGTAAAAAAGAATTAAGTGATGAAGATAAAAGAGAAATAGAAATAACAAGACAAATTCATGATTTATTATTAGAAGATTTTGGTTTAACTAGTGAAAGTTTTGTAGATGAAAGTAATCAATCTTTTTATAATTTTGGTATTGAAAAAACAGAGTTAAAGAAAACACATGTTAAAAGAATGCCTAATTTAACTATTACAGATAACAAAAAATATATTTAAAATTATGAAAGTAGCATTAACATTTACCACTTTTTACTAAACTATATTTATAAAAAGTTATAAATTACTATGTCACTCGCACCAGAAAGATAGGAAACTCGGAAAAATATTAAAATTTATGATAGAATTATTTTAGTAATTAAATAAGTGGGTAAATATAAATAAATATTTAATTGTAATTAAATGAACATTGTCAATTTCGAAAACATACTTGTATATTAATGAGTTAATATATATTTGATATTTTTTATAAGGAAGTGATAGTTATGAATCCTATAATTAGAAAAAGAAAAATAGAAGATTCAACTGAATTAGCACATTCTATTGCACTTGTATGGAATACAACGTATAAAGGAATTGTAGATGATGATTTTTTAACGGGATTATTTGTTCATGAAAAAGAAAGTGCTGAAAGATTAAAAAATAATATAAATGATCAACCAAATTATTACGTTTTAACTTTACAAGACAAAATAATTGGTTGGATTTATTATACTTTAGATAGTGATAAATATAAAAATGCCGCAGAAATACATTCTTTATATATTTTAAAAGAATATCACGGAAATGGTTATGGCAAAATGTTATATAATTATGCTGTTAAAAATATTATGAAAAAAGGAATAAAAAAGTTAATAATTGGATGTTTAGATGGTAATCCTTCTAACAACTTTTATAAACATATTGGCGGAAAGTATATAGGTAATCATTTATTTAGAGATAAATATATAGAAAATATATATTTATTTGAATTATAAATTTTTTTGATTCTTCCTTTAGAGTTTTCTTGATGAATCTGTTCGAACTTTTTTGAACTTTGATATAGAAAAATTGCAAAAGGCACTTTTTTATGTTTGTGTGACATTATATAATTTAGGAGGTATCAATGAATAAAATGTCTGAACTTATTAGAAATAATATAGATATTAATTGTAAGCATTGGAAACATAATTTTACTACAAATTGTTATGCTTATGCACTTGGTTTGGATATAAGAGAAAAAGACATAAAACCTTCTGCATATCAACCTGGTGTCATAGGCGGTTATTTATATTCAATTAATAGTTCAAAATATTTTGCATATAGTTCATTATTAGAAAGCATTTTTGCTGATATGAAAAAGTTGAATATAGAAATTAGGGAAATAAAAACTACAGATAAAATTTCATTAGATGAATGGAAAATAGCATTATTTACAGTATTTCATGCTATTGAGTTTAATAGTGAATGGTTATCAGATTTTCATTTTTTAATTGAGAAAGAAAGTGGAATATGGTATCACAAACCAGGTTATCATAGATTTCCAACAAATAAGGATTACAATAATCATATAATTACTGATCCTGAAAATTGCTATTTAGGAAATAAAAAATTTAGAAAGTGTTATAGTTTAAGATTAAAATAGATAACAAAAGTTGTAGATAATTTTATTAACCACACTAGATTGATATGAAATTAGAAAAAATACGAACTGAATATAAAAACTACTCTCAAAATTAAATTGAAAGTAGTTTTGTTTTGTTAATTAAAAAACACACTTGCATGGCAAAGTCAATATACATATAAATTTAATTTAAAAGATGAGATTTATTAATTAAACAGTCTTTAGTGCCATCAATTTTTTATTCCGACTCATTAAAAAAAATTATAAATATAATATTTTCTATAATGAGTTTAGTTATAAAATTTAATGTTTAAATCATACTATAAATATCTTATAGAATGTAATATATTGTCAGAGTAATTAAATCATTTTTAAATGTAGTTGTTTAAGTTAACATTTTACTGGTTCACTAGGTTTTTTAATCGTTATCAAATCTATTGTAAAATTAAAAATTTCAAAAGAATCTATACCAAAGAATAATTTGATTTTAAAAAGGAAATATGCTAGAATACAAATAGTTAATAGGGAGGTTTTTTAATGAACGAAAATTTTATTGCAAAATTAGAAACAAACAGGTATTTAATAGGAAGTTTTGATACATATATAGAAACTACAAAGCAATTAATTAAGAATAATTCAAATATGACGGATGAAGAAGTTGAAGTAATATTAAAAGGAATGCCAACTTCTTATAGAGCAGCAATTACAAATAAAAATGGTGAGTATCTTGGATACATCGGATTATATAATGTAGATGCTAAAAACGATGCATCATCTATAAGATTTGAAGTTAATAAAGACTTAGAAGAAAATGATAAGACCGAAATATTAAATGAGTTTAATAAATATTTGCAAGATTCATTAAATATTACAGAAATCCAAGAAATAATTTATACAACTAAAAGTCAAACTGAAATAGAAAAAAAAGAAATTGTTCCAAGTAGTAATATTATCATATCAAATGAACTATTAATACCTGGAGTATCAGAAGCAGATTTAGAAAAATTTTCCCAAGATTATTCTATTCCAAGATTACAATTACCATTTACAATAAAAAGTAATGGTAGAACTATTGGTATAATAGGATTAAGCAATTTAATTTGGTCTAATAAAAGAGCTAATTTAAATATATTTTTAGACAAATCATTAGGAAGTGATATATTAAATGAATTGTCTGGTTATATAATTGATGATTATATTGATTATGTTCACAATTCTAATGTTCATAATATAACATTATCGGTCAATGGAAGTAATAAAAATATGCTAGATTTATTAAGTAAAACTAATATGAATTATTATGGTTTAATCCCATTTGGAGCAATCAGTGATAATAATATTGAATCTAGTATGATGTTTCAACATATTCCTAATATGAAAAAAAATAATGAAATTTTAATCCCAGATAACGATTTAATTTCTGCTTCAATGTTAGATACTGAAAAGAAAGAATTATCAGAAAAAATTGAATTAAATAATGGCTTTAAAATGATTAGACCTGGTTCATTTGAAAAAGAAAATATTGATTCAAATAAAGTTCTACAAGGACATATAATGGCTATGCAAAATAGAGATAAATTTACTATACCTCTTGGAGAAGATAAGTATTTTTTACAAAAAGGTAATGAAAATTATGGTATGTCTAAAGCATTAATGAATTATACTTATGTTGTCTTAAACAAAAATAATGATTATGCAGGATATATAAATATTTTAAGAAGTAATGCAAATGGTAAAAATGTAGAGGTTGAGATTGGAATAGATCCAAAACTACAAAATAATGGTTTAGGAACTACAGTTATTAACAAATTTTATGATGAATTATTTTCTACAGGTGTTGCTAGTGTTACAAGTAGTGTATTTGAATTTAATAATCCTTCAATAAAATTACATGAAAAAGTTGCTGAGTTAAATGGTATAAGATTAGAATCATACTATATAAATGGAAAATTATGGAATATGAATTTTTATTCAAAAGTAAATAGTGCTATTGAGGAAAATAATGGAAAACAACGCTAAACCGATTATAGGTATATTGGGTACTCCTTTATACGATGATGAAAAAAATAATATAATTGCTTTATTTAGTGATTATAAAAATGCAATTGTTGAGAAAAATTGTATTCCATTTATGATTTATCCATTATTAAATATTGATTACTGTGGAACGAAATTAAGTGAAATTCCGCCACTTACAGATAAAGAAAAAGAAATGTATAGAGAAATTGTTGATATGTGCGATGGAATTATTATGCCAGGTGGATATCGCATGTATAATTTCAATGAGTATGTTCTTAAATATGCTATTGATAAAGATATTCCAGTTCTTGGAATTTGTATGGGAATGCAAATGCTTGCTAATATTGATAATCAAATTTATTGTCTAGAAGCAAATGAAACTGAAATAAACCATAGACAACCAAATGTGAAATATGTTCATAAAGTTAAAATACTAAATAATACAATGTTAAGTACAATTATTAAAGAAAAAGAAATAAAAGTTAATAGTAATCATAAATTTCATGTTTCTAAAGTGAATGAATTTAAAATTTCAGCTTATGCTGAAGATGGTTTAATTGAAGCAATAGAAATGCCAAACAAAAAATTTGTAGTAGGTGTTCAATGGCATCCAGAAAGATTAATTGGTTTTGACAATAATGCAAATCAATTATTTGATGCATTTGTTAAAGAATGTTCTTATGTAAAAAATAAACGATTAGAAAAGTAATGAAAACGTTACTTTTTCTTTTTTTTGAGAAAAAATAGAAATGACTTGTAAAAAGATTGCTATTATATTAAGATATATTTGTCAATGAAGTTTGCATAAAATAAATACCTATTAGGTATTATTCCTAAAATTTAAGCTAGTACTAACTTATATAGTTGGTACAATTTTTATAAAAAGATACATTATTTAAAAGAAAGAAGCGATAAAAAGGTTAATTTAGAAAATAATCTTACAGTAGATGATTTAATTGTAGAGTATATGATGTACAAAGTTAATAACGGATATGAACCTAAATTTTCAACATCTGAATTTATAAGTTTTTTAAATTTTTTTGAAAGTAAAATGCCAGTTCAAGATTCATTATATGAAAATGAAAAGTTATTTCAAAGATTTTTTGCAAGAAAAATTGAAAGTGACTGGTTGACTATAAATTTTAATACAAATAAGAAACAAATTGCTCCACATATGGATATGGTATATAGCGAAGAAGATAAAGATTATATTATAAAAGCTAATTATAAGTTAAGTGAATATGATAGAAGTATTATTAATACTTATTTTATGGATAATGGAATGAGTAAATTTGACAATTTTAAAGGAACAGCTGCAAAAATTAGAGAAATTATAGGTGAATATTTATCAGATCAAACAAAAAGAAAAATTGATCAAACTATTGAAATTGATGATGATACTTTAATGATTGGAAAATATCTTACTGCAGAAATTGTTAAAAATATTTGGAATAGCTATATAAATATGCAAATTGAATATCATAAATGGCCAAAGCAATGTAAAGATATTGATAAATATTTATTTGAAATAGATTTAGCTAAAATTATTGGACTTAAATCAATGAAAAAAGAATTATTAGATTTTTATAAAGTAATTTCAAGAAGAATTGCCATTTTATATCAACAAGATAAGAATTTGAAAATTAGTAATTGTAGTAGTGGGTACTTGGCACGAGCAAATTATGAATTATTAATCAATGATTATCAAGAAATATTTGAAATAGCTTTTGGTAAGTATAAAAGTTCATTGGATATTGATTTAGAATCATTAACATTTAAAGAAAGTCATGAAATCGATGGTGTATATATGTTTGATGAAGATCCTAGTATTAAAACTACAACTTCTCAAATTGGAAATGACAATATAAAAAAATTAGTTAGAATTTTAGATAAGAGTATACAAAATAATTAAAAAAATTATTGATATGTATAAAAGTAAAAGTAATAAATAAATGTTTATTTCATATATATAATTGGAGGATTATATATATGAATAGAAATACATCTATTATTATTTTAACTTATAATAATTTGGATTATACAAAAAAATGTTTACATAGTATTAGACGTTATACAAAGGAAAACACTTATGAAATTATTATTGTTGATAATTGTTCTACTGATGGAACTAGAAAATATTTAGAAAAACAAAAAGATTTAAAAATAATTCTAAATGATACTAATGTTGGCTTTCCTAAAGGCTGTAATCAGGGAATTGAACTTGCTAATAAAGAAAATGATATTCTTTTATTAAATAATGATACAATTGTTACTGAAAATTGGTTAGATAATTTAAAAATTTGTTTAAATAGTAGTAACGATATTGGAGCAGTAGGACCAGTTTGTAATAAGGATGAAAATAAGCAAGGAGTAGAATTTAGTTATAATAATTTAGAACAAATGCAGCAATTAGCTAAGAAAAATAATATTTCTAATCCTAAACTTTGGGAAGAAAAAACATTTTTAATTGGTTTTTGTTTATTGATAAAAAAAGAAGTAATTGAAAAATTGAAAAACTTAGACGAAAACTATACACCAGGTTATATAGAAGATAATGATCTTTCTTTACAGATACTTCAACTTGGTTATCGTTTAATTCTTTGCCATGATTCTTTTATTCATCATTATTTAGGAACAGCATTTCGTAAAGATTTAACGAAATTTTATCCTATACTATCTAGAAATAGAAATTATTTTTTTAAAAAATGGAATTTTGATACATTTTCTTTTGATGATATAAAATCAGCTTCTTTTCCTTTAATAACTTCTTCAAAAAAAATATTAGATTTTAATTGTGGAATAGGAGTTACAATTTTAGCTTTAAAATATAAATATAAAAATATTGAAATAGAAGGAATAGAACCAGATAATGCTAAACGTTTATTTTCTTCCAAATTTACTACAGTATATAAAAGTTTAGATAATATTACTAATATTTATGATTGTATTTTAATAGGAGATATCTTAGAAAAAATAGAAGAACCAGAAAAATTTTTAAAAAAAATAAAATCTTATTTAACAGAAGATGGTTATCTTATTGGAGAAATTCATAATACTGCTAGTATTAAAAAGATTTTTTCATTATTAAATGAATATAGCTATAATTTAAATAAAAATCAAAAAAATTTTTTTACAATTAAAGATATAAAAAGATTACTAAATTATAGTGATTTTGTAGATATAAAAACTTTTTCATGGTATGAAAATTTATCAGTAGAAGAAACAGAACTATTAAAAAAATTAGAAACTTATAATAAGAATTTAATGTATACTTATTATGCATTTAGCTGTAAGAAAAAATAACTAGTTCATATTAAATTTATAGAAGCCTAATTTGTTTTTGTCATAAAAATATGGTAAAATTATAGAGACATTAATTAAAATTGGAGAATATTTATGGTAAAAGAAAAAGAAGATTGGTTAGATATTTTTAGAGGCATAGGAGCTATCTTAGTTATTGTTGGTCACTTAATTTATTCTGCTAGTAATTTAAAAATTTACATTTTTTCTTTTCATATGCCACTTTTCTTTTTTGCAGCAGGATATTTATTTAAATATGAAAATAATATTAAAAATTTTATCATAAAAAAGATAAAAAAATTATTAGTACCATATTTTGTTTTTGCATTTATTTCTTTTTTAACAACATTTTTTCTTCAAAAAATAATCTTTGATTTAAAAACAACACTAAAATATTATTTTTTTGTTAATGGTTATATTTATTATAATACAACTTTATGGTTTCTAATTATTATGTTTTTTGTAACAATAATTTTTCAAATATATTTACATTTAGAACAAAAATATAATTTTAATAAAAAAACAAGTATTTGGATTTTTATGATATGTGTATTGATAGTATGTGTAATTTTTTATTATAAAAAAATTAAATTGTTATTTGGAATAGAAATTGTTCCTCATGCTTTACTAATTGCAGGTATAGGTTATATTTATAAAAGTAATAAAAAAATCTTGAAACAAAATCTTGAAACAAAATTAAAATTAAAGAATCATAAAATAAAATATTTATTAATTAGTTTACTATTTATTGGTTCGTATTACTTAGCATTAAAAAATGGGCGTATAAATATGTCAACATGTCAATTTCAAAATTATTTCTTGTATCTATTAGTTGCATTTTTAGGAATTTTCATTTATTCTATAATTGCAAAAGAAAAAATAATGGCTAATAATAATGTCTTAAAAAGATTTAATGAATTATCACTATTTATGCTTTGTACACAAAGAATATTATTTCAATTTTATTGGTATATCCAAGAAAAAACAAATATAATTTTTATGAATCAACAAAATCTTTTAATAAATGGATTAGTTATTATTTTGACATTATTATTATATTATTTTTTAGGTTATAAGATTAAGAAAAAAATTAGTTTTTTAAATTAAAGTGGGTGTGGTTATATGAAAAAAAATAAAGTAATATTGTTAGTAGTTAGTTTTATTATAATGTCATTTTGTGTACCTGTAAAAGCTTCATCATCTTGGGTAGAAAAGGATGGCAACTATTATTATTGTAATCAAGAAGATGATACTTGTGTTGAAAAATGGCAACAAATAGAAGGTGAAACTTATTATTTTGATCCAACTACAAAGATAAGAGCTAAAGATATTACAACAATAGATGGAAAAAAATATTTTTTTGATATTAAGACAGGAAAATTAATGAAGGGCTGGATTAACTATAATGGTTTAACTTATTATGCTGATCAAGAAACAGGAGAATTGGCAACAAATGTAACAAAAATAGATAATAAATCATATTTCTTTGGAATTACAACAAATAAGTTAATGAAAGGCTTTATTGGTTATAATGGAGACAAATATTATACAAATAGCTCAGGAATATTACAATCTGGAATGATAAAAATAGGTTCAGACTGGTATTATTTTGATGCCTCTAATCAATATAAAGCAGTAGCAGGATGGTATACAGATAAAAGTACAAATTTAAAGTATTATTTTAATCCAACTACAAAGATAAGAGCTAAAGGAATAACAACAATAGATGGAAAAAAATATTTTTTAGGAATTACAAAAGGAAAATTAATGAAGGGCTGGATTAACTATAATGGTTTAACTTATTATGCTGATCAAGAAACAGGAGAATTGGCAA
>CANRPE010000045.1 GCA_947632405.1 uncultured Bacilli bacterium
GGACCAGTAGGACCTGTAGCGCCATCTAAACCAGCAGCACCATCAACTCCAGTAGGGCCAGTTGGACCAGTAGGACCTGTAGCACCATCTAAACCAGCAGCACCATCAATTCCAGTAGGACCAGTTGGACCTTGAGGAATAACTAAATTTAATGTAAAGTTAGGTGATGTTCCAGTAATTGTTGCAGAAGCTTCACTACCAGGTTCTCCAGTTGTAACAGTACCAATTGTTAAAACAGGTACTTCACTAGGACCAGTAGAACCAGTAGGACCAGTAGCTCCAGTTGAAGCATTGTTTTATTCTTCAATAGAAGTTAAATTCCAAATTATTTTTATTTTTCTAGTATTATTATTTTCATTAATATTGCCAATAAAAATTTTATCAATAAAAATATTTACTAATTCATAATCTAAATTTTTAAAGGGAATATAATTAATAGTTTTATCAGTAGTTATAGATTCATGATACTTTAAAATTTCTAATTCATCTACTAAAATAGAAATTCTTTTTTTAATATTATTAAAATCATCTTGATATTTTTCTTTTAGAGTTAAAAATTCTTCTTTATTTATAATATTATTTATATAATTTTCATATAATTTTTGAAAATATAAATTTGTTCCTTGTAATTTTTTATTTAGTTCATTTAATTCATTATTTTTAATTTTAAATTTTTCTTCTAAAGTATTTTTTTCTTTATAATTATTATTTAGTTTATCAATAATATTTTGGTCATAATAATATTTAATGATTAAGTTTAATTTTTCTAAAATAAATTCATGTAATTGTTTTTCTGATATATATTTCTTATTATTACAGTTTTGCCACTTATATTTTTTCTCTTTACAACATAAGTAACTAAATCCTTCTGAATTATTTTTTCCACATTTACAAAAAGCTTTATTACAATTCATACAGAAAACTTTATTAGCTAAAGGATGAAAATTACCTTTCTTAGTACTACGATATTTATTTTTTAATTTTAGTTGGATTTCTTTCCAAAGTTTTTTTTCGATAATAGCTTCATGTGTATTTTGAACTCTAATCCATTTATATGGTTCATTATATACTATAGTGTGATTTTTATAGCTTACATAAGTTGTTTTAAACTGAACTAAATTTCCTATATATACTTCATCAGTTAAAATTTTTTTTATAGTTTGTTCAGACCATTTGAATTTTTTTCTAACTTTAATACAAAAATTAAAATTAGTAGGTACCTTATTTAAATACTTATCAATTATTAATGAATATGTATCATAATTTTTATTTTCAGTTAAAACAACTTCAAACTGATAATTAATCGTGTGCATAAAATCTAAATTATCAGTTTTTGTTATAATATAAGTTGTATTTTTTGGAATAATATCTCCTTCATTTAATGTAATAAGATCTTCTTTTTTAATAGTATTTTTTTTGGATTTAGTTGTATAAAACAATTTAGTATTTTTTGAATATTTCTCTAATTTTATTGTTAATTTAGGATTTGGAAGTTTTTGCTCTGAAGTAATACAATTATAGGTAATTAAATTTTTTATTGTTTTTTTCTCATTATTAAAATAAGATACTTCTATTTTATATGTTCCACATTTTTTTATTTTCTTATCATAATAGTAATTTAAAGCTAAAGGAATTTGTAATTTAGATCCATTTAATTTCTTATATTCTAAAGGACTTAATATTTGATCATTATTAAGATTAGTAGCAATTTTATTAAGACCATTTCCTCTATAATATTCATCATATATTCTTTTTACAATTTCTTTAGCAATATTATCTACTATTAAATGATTTTTATTTACAGGATCTTTTAGATAACCATATGGAGCAAAACTACCAGTAAATTCACCATTTTCTCGTTTAGTTTTAAAAGTTGATTTAATATTATTTGAAGTATCTTCTAAGTACCATTCATCAGTTAGTCCTAAAATTTGACTTGTTTTTTTAGTTTCTTTTTTAGTATTATCAATTCTATCTACAGTTGTTATAAATCGAACATTCCATTCGATAAATTTATTATGTAAATATTTTTCAATTAATTCTAAATCTCTAGCAAATCTTGCTTGAGTTTTTGCTAAAACAATATCAATATTTCCTTTTTGACATTCCTTTATCATTTTATTAAATTCAGGTCTAGAAGCATCTGCTCCAGAATAATCTTCATCATTATATATATTAACTATTTTCCAATTGTTTTTTCTTGCAAAATTTTTTAACATTATTTCTTGATTTTTAATACTTTCAGATACTTGTTCTTTTGAAAGTTTATTCTCATCTTCATCAGAAAGTCGTAAATATAAAGCTACTCTTGGTTTCTTTTCCATTAATTAATCCTCTTATTATCAAATTTTTTTCTTAATAAAAAGTATTTTCGATTTAATATATTTTTTATATTTTTAGTAGTTAATTTTTTATCAACAATATTAAATTCTTCTTCATAAATAAATTTAATGTTATTTTTTTTCATAAAATATCCTTTCATAAAATTTTATGTTCCTAAAAAAAAATATTGTCATATTTTTCTTGCTAAAAATAAGAAAATGTGATATAATAAGCTCCACAAAAGAAAGGGGAGTTTTGGTTATGAAAAAATTATTTAGTATAGTATTTATAATAGTTATATTTTTAGGTTGTTTTTTTCTTAAAAATTATACTTTTGTAAATGCTGATAATGAAAATGAAGTAAAAACAGATATTAAGAAAAATGCTGATAGTTATTGGAGTACTAAAAATAAGCCATTATTTTATGGAGCAACAAAGATTACACTTGGAAAAGGAAGTATTGATAAGTTTGATATTTTAGATTCTAGATTTAGGATTTTTGCTAAAGATTTTGAAGATGGTGATTTAACTAAAAATATTATAGCTTCTGGAGAGGTTAATCTAAATCAAACAGGAACTTATCAAATTAAATATGAAGTTATAGATTCTCATAATAATATATCTACTCTTACTGTTCCTGTTATTGTTACAGAAGAAGAATCAAAAATTATTAAAGTAGAAAGAACTCTATATACAATTCCATCTGTTTGGAATATGGATTTAGCTGGATTTTCTAGATGTAATTATGGTGATCGTCAAATATTAGGAGTATATTTATCTCAAGGAAGTAGTTTAAAAGCAAGAGTAATATCTGCAGATACAAATATTACAACACAGTTTCTTACTAATGATTCATATAAAGAGTCAAGTATTTCTTTACCTAAAGATGGTTCTTGGGTTACTCTTACTAATATTAGTTCAAAAGATGGTCTAAAGTATGATTCTGTTCCTTTATTTACATCAACAGTTTTAAGTAAAGAACAAACAAATCTTGAAAAAGTATTTAAAGTTGAATTAGAATATGATGATTCTGTAAAACCATTAACTTATTATCATTATGGTGATGATGAAGCTAATTATTTTAATACTTGGAAAAATAATACTCATTCATATTCTGTCATTGAAAATGAAGTATTAACTATTGTTGTTCCATTTTCAGATGTAGATAAGTTAGTAAATCATAATTTATATGAAAATGGATTTAAAACGTTAACACAATTTTTAGAATATTATAAAAAAGTAGTTGACAAAATGGATGAATACATGGGACTTGATTTAAATCCTAGTATTTTAACTGATCAAAATGTAAGAACTAAATATTTAGCAAGAGCTAATGCTCATGGAGCAGGAGCAGCATATTATTCTGGAAATCATATTGGAGTTAATAGTAGTTCAATTAGTTCCTTTTTCCAAATGAATTGGGGCGGTCTTCATGAAATTGCTCATGGTTATCAAGGATATTTAGGAAAAGGAAAAATGGATTTAGGTGAAACTGGTAATAATATTTTAGGTCACTATATTCAAATTGATAAAAGTATTTATTTTCATCCAGGTGATTGGTTAGGTGACTTAGCAAAAACAGAAGAAAATAGAAATAAAGAAAGATTAGAAGGTAAAAAATTTACTCAAATTGAAGTTGGAAATAGACTTTATATGATTGTTAATTTATTTGATTATTTTGAAGGTGGAAACACTTATGCAAAAATATTTAGTTGGTATCGTAATAAATTAAATGAAGGACAAATCATTGATAAAGAAGCAAATCAAGATATTTATATTGAAGCTATTGCTGATATTTATCATGTAAATATTACTCCTTATATGGAAGCTTGGAATTTAGATATTTCAGATACTACAAAAGAAAAAGTTTATAGTAAAGAATATCCATTACTTACTATTTTAAAAGATTCTGTTAATGATATTACTTTAACTAAAATAATGGAAAATGAACATATTAATAAAAAATATTCTTTAGTAGATAATGATATATATAATAAATATCAAATAACAGGTGATCTTACACTTAATATTAAAATAGATGATATTAATAAAATTCGTGGAAAAGTCATGCAAATAAGACAAGGTAATAAGATTATTAAAAGTATTAAAATTACTTCAAATCAAATGAAAATTTCTAATTTAGGAGTAGGAGCATATTATATTCAAATGCCTGTACATAGTGATTATATGCAACAAAGAATTTATGTAGAAATTAAACAAAATCAAGATAATGTTTATGACTATGTCTATGAGAATTTAGAGAAAGTTGATTATAATAATTATTTATCATTAAGATTATTAGGAAATTATGATACTTATGGTTATAAACTTACTTTTAGTGATAATTATAAGAAAGCTACCATCGAATTTGGTCAAGCAAATTATTCAAATTATCAAAATGTAGAAGTTAGAATATCTGATGAAAAAGGAAATATCATATCTGATGAAAAGAAATCTTATGATGCTGATGGTAATTTAATTGAAAATGGTATTTACTTTAATTTTAAAAAGGGAAATTATAGTATTGATATAAAAAAGGGGTATATAATTGAAGTTATTCATTCAGGTTATCAAAGTAAAGGATATGGTAGTCAATTAAATAGAGTTGTTTGGAATTCAACTTTAACAAATCAAGTTATTTCTAGTTATGATGCTTTAGCTGAAACTACAAAATATATAGTAGAAGATAATGGAATTAGAAGGGAAGATATGACATTAAAACAAATGCAAGAAATTAATTATAGTATGTTAAGACAAACTATGATTGATATTATTGAGTCATATAAAAATACAGTAACTGAAGAAGAACTTAATAATAAGAACATTAATTTTACTCAAAAAGCAAATGTAATTTATGCTTATAAGCAATTGAATTCAAATGATCAGAAGAATTACCAAGAATTTATTAATCAGATTATTGCAGGTGGAAAACCTATTATAACTGGAAATAAAAATCTAGAATATACAGTAGGACAACAAGTAAATTTATATAGTTTAATTAGTGCTAATGATAATGAAGATGGTCTTATTGAAATTAATAGTGAAAGTACTAAAATCAGTACGAATTTAGATCTTAAAAAACCAGGAAACTATTTTATAAATTATCAAGTTAGTGATTCTGATCAGAATATTTCAACTTATCAAGTATTAGTTAAAATTATTGGTAAGAATTCTAATACTGAAATAACTGATAAATTTCAAAAAGATCCAGAAGCAGAAGTAGAAGCAGTAGAAGGAGTAGAAACAGTAGAGAATTTATCAACAGTTGTTTCTGTTCCTAATACGATGAAACAAAGTCCAACTTATATGTATATTATTGGAATAGTTATATTTTTATTAGGTTTAACAACATTAGGTTTAACACTAAAATCCGTATTTATAAAAAATTAAAAAACAATCAAAAAATAATCAATTGATTGTTTTTTTATGAGAACTAAATAATTTTGAAGAATAAAACAATGCTTCAGTAGGACCAGTAGGACCTTGTGTACCACTTCCACCACCAGCAGGACCAGTAGGGCCAGTTGGACCTGTAGCACCTATAAAATAAAATCTTTGAATAGGTTTTGGTGGTCTACAATTAGAGTTGTTAAATAAATTTTCATCATTAAAATTATTCATAATTCTCTCTCCTTTCATTATAAATTATGCATGAAAAATAAAATAATAAATAACAACAACCTATAAAACTAATAATTCTTGTTTTTTTTATAAGGCAATGGTATAATTTATGTGCCAAAGACTTTGGGAGGTAATTCTAATGAGAGAAGTTGTTTATGAAACTATTGTAGATTCACTAAAATTGTTACCCTTTTTATTTCTTGCTTTTTTATTACTTGAATATTTTGAACACAAATTAAATAAAAACAATAAAAATATTATTCGAAAAGCAGGAAAAATTGGACCACTAATAGGCTCTATTTTAGGTGTTTTTCCACAGTGTGGTTTTTCTGTAGCTGCCACTAATTTATATGCAACTAGAATTATTAGTCTTGGAACTTTAATTAGTATATATTTAGCAACCTCTGATGAAATGTTACCTATTTTAATATCAGCAAAAGCAGAGTTAAGTTTAATTTTCACAATTATTATAATAAAATTAATAGTTGGTGTGATAGCAGGTTTTATTATTGACTTTTTTATAAGAAAAGAACCACAAGAAAATTTTGATTTATGTCATGATCATCATTGTGATTGTAATCATGGCATTATAAAATCAACTATTAAGCATACTTTAGATATTTTTGTATTTATACTTATAATTAGTTTTATTTTAAATATAGGCTTTTTATATTTAGGAGAAGAAACTATTAAAAAATTATTATTACAAAAAAGTATTTTTGGTCCATTTATAGCGAGTATTATTGGTTTAATACCTAATTGTGGATCTAGCGTTTTAATAACACAATTATATTTAAATCATACAATTTCTTTTGCATCTATGATTTCAGGATTACTAACTGGTAGTGGAACAGCTATATTAGTTTTATTTAAAGTAAATAAGAAATTATCTGAAAATATTAAAATTATTTCAATGATTTATTTTATTGGTGTTTTTGTAGGAATGTTTTTATATATATTAGGATAATATAGTAGTGTTTGGAGATGTATTATGAATATTTTTGATTATATAAAAAAATATGGTAATTATAGTTTTTTAGAAAAAAAATTTAATGAAATTGATAATGTTATTTTTTCCTATTTGGCATACATAGATTTTTCTAATATAGTTTCAAGTGATTTTAAACAAAAACTAACTATAGAAGAAGCAAGCCAAATATATTTTTCTACAAGAAAATCTATAAAAAAAATAATACCTGCATTTAAAAATAGTATTTCTATTTTAAAAAAGATTATGCATACAAAAAGATATAAGGATGTATTAGTTTATGGCTATCAGTATACTTGTAATGATCAATCTCAATTTGGCGCTGTAAGTTTCGATCTTACTGATAAATTAACCTACGTTAGTTTTGAAGGAACTGATCAGTTATTGAGTGGTTGGTTTGAAGATTTTATGATTTCATATAAATTTCCTGTAGAAGCCCAAAAACTTTCTATTAAATATTTAAATCAGTTTTTATTTATGAAAAATAATTTAATAATAGGTGGTCATTCTAAAGGTGGACATTTAGCTATTATTTCTTCAATGTATTGTAATTTTTTTATAAAAAAGAAAATAATAAAAATATATAGTAATGATGGACTAGGTCTTAGAAAAAAAGAATATGAGTCAAGAAAATATCAAAAAATAAAATCTAAAATAATAAAATTAGTTCCTGATTATTCAATTATTGGACATTTATTAAATAGTGATTCTAATCTAAAAATTATTAAATCTTCTAAGAAAACATTATCTGCTCATCAACCAATCTTTTGGTTAATTAAAGAAACTAAATTTATAAGAAATAAAAATTCTAAATTTTGTAAAGTTTTAGAAAAAGCACTTTTAACTTGGTCAGCTCAATATCAATTAAATACAAAAATAGAATTAATTGAATCTTTTTTTGCAATTTGTAAAAGTAATAAAATAGAAACTGTTTATGATATAAAAAAGAGATTTTCTTTTCTTTTAAATTCTGTATTAAATTCAAATGATATAGATATTAAAGTAAAGGAAATGTTTAAACAGTTATATGAAATATTACGAAAATGTAATAAAGAATATCAAGAAAAAGATGACTAAAAATGAAATTATTAATGATATCAGATATTCATGGTTATTATGAAAATTTAAAAGAATTAGAAAGTAAAATTTCTTTAGTAGAATTCAATTATATTATTTTACTAGGAGACTTATATAAAAATTATATTAGTGATGAAAAAGAATATATTTATAAATTTATGGATAAATATAAAGAAAAGTTAATAGTAGTAAAAGGAAATTGTGATAGTACTTATAATATTAGTAAATGTCCTGTTAAAGTAGAGGATGTTAAATATTTAAATGTAGATGGTTTTGATTTTTATTTTACACATGGTAATTCTTATAATTATTATCGTAATGAAGTTTTTTCTAATGGAATTCTTGTATATGGACATGAACATATTCCCTATATTAAAAATGATCTAGATATGGTTTATTTAAATACTGGATCTTTATCCTTACCTAGAGATGAATTTGGTAAAACTTTTGCAATCTATGAAAATAAAAAATTAAAAATATATCAATTAGATAGTATGAATTTAATTATTGAAAAAAATGTCTAAATGTGTCGAAAAAAACATATATTAGATTGGGTGATGTATATATTAATTAATCTGTTTTTACTTATTAAGAGTATCTTTTTAACAGGTTCCTATTCAAATCAAGTATTTCCAGATCCTCTCACTAAGGAAGAAGAAGACTTGTATATTTCTAAAGCAAAAATGGGAGATATTACAGCTAGAAATAAATTAATTGAACATAATCTTAGGTTAGTTGCTCATATTGTTAAAAAATTTGATAGTAAATATGTTGAACAAGATGATTTAATTAGTATAGGAACAATTGGTTTAATTAAAGGTGTTGATACTTTTTCTAATGATAAGGGCGTAAGAATTACGACTTATTGTGCTAGGTGTATCGAAAACGAAATTTTAATGTATTTTCGTAGTAATAATAAAACGACTAAAAATATTTCAATTAATGAATCAAT
>CANRPE010000046.1 GCA_947632405.1 uncultured Bacilli bacterium
GAAATATATAGGAAAATTAATATTATTTGGAATAAGATTATTAACATTATAAATAGTAAAGCTACATCTTAATACATTGATTTAACAACTAAAATTGTATATAATCTATTTGTGATATTAGAATAGTCAAATCACTAAAAATAGGATTAGTCTATAAAAAACAATTTGAATATTTATAATTTAAATATGCAAAAAAATAAAATATCTAGAATTATTAAATTTAATGTGTTAGAATTAATTACAGAAATACTATTAATAAATATATTTAAGCTTTTATAAGTTTAGACTTAAAATAGATAATTATAATAGGAGATAAGTATATGAAAAAATTAATTTTAATTATTAGTATTATTATTATTTTATTAGTTATATATTTTGGATATAAAGGATTTAATCTATACTATTATAATACAAATAGCATTAATATTAAGGATTTTGAAACATATGTAAAACAATTTAATATAAGTAATACAATTACTCTTAAACATAAAGATATTCAAGATAATGATTATTTTCAATATCAAAATATAAAGATAAGAAATGATTTTAAAGATTTTAAACAATTAGAGTCAAGTACTAGTACAGATACATTTTCTCCACAATTAGTTTTAAAAGATGAAAATAATAATACATCTAGAGCATTTTGGATGGGAACTACTGATACATATGTATATTTATTAGAGACTGATAAAACATTGTTTGGAGCCGAAGATAGAAGAATAACAAATACAAATTTAACAAAAATTTTAAAGAAAAATAATATCAACAATGATATAGAGTTATTTAATTATTTATCAAGTCAAAAAAATATTAAAAATAATATTTTTACTAGTGTAAAAAAAATGAAAGAAAATTATACAATTTGGTTTATGATTTCAGTTATTATGCCAACAATGAATAATATAACTTTAATTAATGGAGATTATGAAGGTTATATATTTAATGTAAAAGATAGTATTAAAGAAGTTTCTATACTAAAGAATAATAAAAGATACACATTTGTTTTTATAGATAATACGACTTTAACAGATGAATATTTAACAGATATTTTAAGTACTATTGTTATAGATTAAATTGCTAATTTCAAAAATATAATAAAATATATAATTATACGTGTTATAATGTAATTGGTGATTTAAATGAATGAAAAAAAATATATAATATTAGAAATTATTCCAACTGCACCAGATCCAAAAAAGGGAGAGATAGCTCAACTTTCAGCTTTAAAATTACATGGACTTCAACTAATTGATCGATTTGATTATAGATTGGTTGAAAAAAAAGTTAATAATATAGATATAATTAAAATGATTTCATATGATAAAGAAAGTTTTAATTATGTAAGTACTACAAATAAGATTTTATCTAAATTTAAGAAATGGATTAAGAATTATGATTTATTAATTATTGATAATTTGTATACTAGAAAGTATTTAGAAAATATATCTAATAAAAAAGAATCAATATTTTCTTATTTAAATATGGAATTTTGTGATGATATAATTGAAAAAATTATGGAAAAGTATAAATTAGAACTCTCTAATCATATTGTTGATTTATTATATGAGGCATTAATTTTTGAAAATAAGGAGTAAGTTATGAATATAGTAAATAATTGGAATGATTATGAGATTATAGATGCTTCTTGTGGTGAAAAATTAGAAAAATGGGGTAATATTTATTTATTAAGACCTGATCCGCAAATTATTTGGGATAATGGAAATTTAAAAGAAAAATATCAAAATAAAATTCATGCAATATATCACAGAAGTAATCAAGGTGGAGGACATTGGGAAAATTTAAAGAATATGCCATCTAGTTGGTGTATTCGATATAAAAATTTAACATTTAATATAAAGCAAATGGGTTTTAAACATACAGGTTTATTTCCTGAACAAGCATATAATTGGGATTTTATGATTGAAAAAATAAAAAAAAGCAAAAGAAAAATTAAAGTATTAAATTTATTTGCTTATACTGGTGGTGCGACGATTGCATGTTTATCAGCAAATGCTTCTGTTACTCATGTTGATTCTTCTAAGGGAATGATTGATTGGTGTAAAGAAAATGTTAAATCAAATGGATATGTTAATGCTGATATTAGGTACTTAGTAGATGACGTTGTAAAATTTGTAAAAAGAGAAATTAGACGAGGAAATCATTATGATGCCATTATTATGGATCCACCTAGTTATGGTAGAGGAAATAATGGAGAAATTTGGAATATAGAGAAAGATTTAAATAATTTGATTGAATTATGTAGTAAATTATTAAGTAATAAACCTTTATTTTTTTTAATTAATTCTTATACTACAGGGTTATCTGCTGAAGTATTAAAAAATTTATTAACAATTCATGTGGAAAAAAAATATTTAGGTAATATTACTTGTGGAGAAATTGGATTACCTATTAAACAAAATAAACTAGTTTTACCTTGTGGTATTTATGGAAGATGGGAATCTAATGAATGAATTAAAAATATTTTATGAAGATAATCATATAATTGTTGTAGAGAAACAAGCAAATATATTGAGTCAAAAAGACGCTACTAATGATATAGATATGCTTTCTATTGTAAAAAAATATATAAAAGATAAATATCATAAACCAGGAAATGTATATTTAGGTTTAGTGCATCGTTTAGATAGACCAGTTGGAGGTCTAATGGTTTTTGCTAAAACTTCAAAAGCAGCATCTAGATTATCTGAACAAATAAGAACACACACTTTCAAAAAAACATATTTAGCTGTAGTAAGAGGAAAAATGAAAAACCTAGAGGGTCATTTTGAAGATTATTTGAAAAAAACAGAAAATGGTAATACTGTTATTTCTACAAAAGAAAATGGTAAATTAGCACAATTATCATATAAAGTATTAGATTATAATAAAGAAAATAATCAAACTTTAGTAGAAATTAATTTAAAAACAGGAAGGCATCATCAAATAAGAGTTCAATTTGCTAGTAGAGGTTATCCATTATGTGGTGATCAAAGATATGGTGAAACAGATTATACTCAAATTGCGTTATATGCATATAAAATTGAATTTCTGCATCCAATTTCAAAACAAAAATTAATATTTAAAAATACTTCTATTGATAATATTTATTTGTCAAAATTTACGTTGTAAAAATGTGTCAATATAAAATTATATCTTGTAATCGACACATTTTTTTGTTATCATGTTAATAGAATAAGATAAAGGGAGTCGATAATATGGATTTACGTTGGTTTAGTACAATCCCAGGAATGTTGATTACTGGCGGTGTGTTACTTTTAATTATAGCGTTAATTATTTTTATTTCAACAACAGGCAAAAAGAATAAAAAAGAGCAAAAACAGTCTGCAATAAAATCAGAACAAGGTGCAAAAGATATGGTAAATAATACAAATAATACAAATAATACAATGGTATCTCCTTTTCAAACTGTAGATAATAATACATCAGTTCCTAATGCTGTTGTTCCAAATGTTGCAGTTCCTAATGCTGCATCAACAGAAAATACAGTTGTAAATCAAACTAATCAAGAGAATGATATGCCAAATGTCACTTTTGCAACTCCAGAAGTGTCACCAACTAATCCAATGGCAACTACACCATCATCAGCTGAAGCATTACCAGATATGCCAGCTGTTGCTTTTGCTTCACCTGAGCCAGTAACACCACAAGAACCAACTCCAGTAACACCTGAAGCAGTAGTACCACAAGAACCAACTCCAGTAGCACCTGAAGTAGTGACACCACAAGAACCAGCTCCAGTAGCACCTGAAGCAGTAGCACCACAAGAATCAACTCCTGTTGTATCTGAAAGCATAGCTTCAACTATGCCAAATTTAACTACTGTAACTCAACCTCAATCAACTCCAGTTTCTATTTATGGTGGTTCAGATCCTACTGTATCTAAAACTGATATTCAAGAAAATACACCACATCAAATTTATGGTGGTGCTAATCCTTTAGAAAATACTCAGAAAATTTCAATTACAGATATTAATCAAGCTGCATCAACTCCATCAGTAGTTCCAGCAACTCCTCAACCAGTTACTGAAGTTACTCCAGTTAATAGTAAATCAGTTACTCCTAAAGTTGAACAAGCACCAAATTTAGGAGGACAACCCTCTGTAACAGTAGTTAGTCCACAGCCACAAGTTCAACCAGTAAACCCAACAGAAATTAAAAATGTCTAGAAGAGTAAACCCTTCTTTTTTTATGTTTAAATTATTGTTTTAAAATTAAAATAAGGTATAAAATAATAATAAAGAGATGGAGGTTAACTAGAATATGAAAAATAAAGTTGTATTAATTGGTTGTGGTAATGTTGGAATGAGTTATGTTTATTCTTTGCTAAATCAAAGAACTAATGTTAATGAACTTATTTTAGTAGATATTAATAAGAAAAAAGTTGAAGGCGAGGTAATGGATTTGAATCATTGCTTAGCTTTTTCACCAAGCAATATCGATATTAAATCAGGTGATTATAGTGATTGTCATGATGCAACCTTAGTTGTTATTGCTGCTGGTGTTAATCAAAACCCTGGTGAAACAAGAATGGATTTAATTTCAAAGAATAGTAAAATCTTTAAATCAATTGTTACAGAAGTAGTAAACAGTGGATTTAGTGGAATATTTTTAGTTGCTACTAACCCTTTAGATGTAATGACATATTTAACTTGGAAGTATTCTGGTTTTGATTCTAGTAGAGTAATTGGAACAGGAACAAGTTTAGATACAGCTAGACTTCGTTATTTAGTAGGATCTAAAATAGGAGTAAGTCCAAAAAATATTCATGCATATGTTATAGGAGAACATGGAGATTCAGAATTTGTTCCATGGTCTAATGCAAATGTTGCACTCCAAGATATTGATCAATTTTTAGAAAAAAATGAATTAGAAGAAATTGAAAAAGAAGTAAAAAATGCTGCATATGAAATTATTAATAGAAAAGGTGCCACTTATTATGGTATTGGAATGTGTTTAACTATGATTACAAATGCAATTTTAAGTGATGAAAGTAGAGTAATTACAGTTTCTAATTATGATAAACATAATGATATTTACATGGGAACACCTGCTGTTATAAATAGAAATGGACTAAAACAAAGAATTTATATAAGATTAGATGAAGAAGAAACTAAAAAACTTCAAAATTCTGTAGATATTATTAAAGATGCTATCAGTAAAATAAAAGATTAACTATGGAGATATGATTTTACTTTATAAATATTTGTAATTAAAGTATAAATCTAAATTACTCATAGTAATATTTTAGTTATTTTCTTTTTTATTTAAACATATATATTATCATAGAAAGGAATGAATAATATATATGGAAACACTAAAAGTAAGTAGTAAATCTAATCCAAATAGTGTTGCAGGAGCTCTAGCAAATGTGTTCCGTGAAAAAGGAACAGTAGAAATCCAAGCTGTCGGGGCAGGAGCACTAAATCAAGCCATAAAAGCAATTGCTATAGCTAGAGGTTTTGTTGCACCATCTGGTAAAAATTTAGTTTGCATTCCCGCTTTTTCAGATATTGCAATAGATGGAGAAGAAAGAACTGCTATTAAATTAATTATAGAAGCCAAATAAATTGGCTTTTTTTCTTGCAAAAATACAAACGGGGGGGGGTATAATAATCTTAGATAAATAAAAATAGGTGAGTGATCTAAGATGATAAAGAGAAATTATAAATTGATAGTAGGAATAATAATAGGAGCAATATTAGCAGGAACAACAGTATATGCAGCAACCATAATATCAAGTATAAATGTAGGATATAGTAATGAAAGTTCAAAGCTAGTGGCAACTAATGTTCAAGATGCTATAGATGAAGTATATGATAAAATGACAAAATATATAGATACAACTAATTTACCAAATATAGTAGTAGCATATACATATAATGAATCAGGAAATAATAAATGTATAACAGGCGATGAAAAAACATGTAAGGTTACATATTGCTATAATGATAAGGAAAAGTCTAGTTGTAATGTAGGAGATATTATTTTATATAGAGTAAATGATGATAAAATTGTAAGATTTCATGTAATAAAAGATAATGGTAATACGTTAACATTACAAAGTCAAAAAAATACAGTATATAATATAGCTTGGTATGATGGTAAAGATAATACAACAGGACCATTAACAATATTAAATGCATTAGAACGAGCAACAGAAGAATGGACTAATGTAAATAATTTAAATTATACAATTGGAGATGAAAATACAACTTTGGGCTATTCAGGTATTAGTAATCAGACTAAAGTAGTATATAAATTAGAAAGAAAAAACGTAAAAGCTAGATTACTGACAGAAAGTGATTCGATTGGTTTATGTGGTTATGATAGTATGAACCGAAATTGCAAAATATTTATGTATAATTATTTAAGTTTGTCTACAAGCTGTGGAGGAACAGTAAATGATCAACATATAGAAAATAATGCTGAATCAAACGAAGGATATTGGATGATGAATGCATATACAGAAGCAAATTCTGAATTGCCAGGTATTAACGCATTTTGTATATCATATTATGGATCTAAACATTCCTGTGATATGACAAAAACTAAAAATAGTGCTCGTGCTGTTGTTGAAATAACCAAGCCATAAATTGCACTTCGGTGTAATTTTTTCTTGCAAAATTACAAACGGGGGGGGGTATAATAATCTTAGATAAATAAAAATAGGTGATCTAAGATGATAAGGAGAAATTATAAATTAATAGTAGGAATAATAATAGGAGCAATACTAACAGGAACAACAGTATACGCAGCAACTATAATCTCAAGTATAAATGTAGAGTATAATAATGAAAGCTCCAAGTTAGTAGCAGATAATGTTCAAGAGGCAATAGATGAAGTATATGATAAAAGTTTTTCAAAAACTCCAATAACAGCGTATGAGTATCATGAACAAGAACCAAATAAATGTATAAATGGCGAAGAAAAGACATGTGTAAAAACAGATTGCTACAAAAAAGGTAAAACTTGTACTCAAGGAACAGTAATAAAATATTATGTAAATGATAGTGAATTTCATTATTTTTATGTACTAAGAGATGATGGAACAAAGATAACCATGCAACAAAGAGAAAATACAATAAGGAATATACCGTGGCATGCAGGAGAAAATGATAACAGTAAAGGACCAGATACAATATTACCAGCCTTAGAACAAGCAACTTCAACATGGACAAATGTAAATGTACTAGAATATACACCAGGACAGACGACATTATATGAAAATGCTTATACAGGCTGTACATATACAGCAAGTACAACTTCTGACTATAAAATAAGATGCGATAAGAACACATATACAAGTTCAGTATTAGGAACAAGAAAAGCACGAGCAAGAATGATTACAGCATTAGAAGCAGGAAGTACAGGTTGCTTAGTATATAAAGACGGAGAAAAATATCCTAATATTATATCTCCAAGTATAAATTCATATAATCAGGGATCGTGTCCAGACTTTATGCATAATTACTTATGGCAATCAAAAAATTATGGTGGTAGTTATAATAATGATACAATAAATGAAAATTTAGTATATAACTATTATTATTGGACCATGTCTGCATATTCTGGCTATTTTTCTAGTGCGTGGCTCGTTACTCGAGAAGGATATTTAAATCATGGTGATACTACACATACTACTGATGGAGCACGGGCAGTTGTTGAAATAACCAAACCATAAATTGCACTTCGGTGTAATTTTTACTTGCAAAAATATAAACGGGGGGGGGTATAATAATTTTAGATAAATAAAAATAGGTGATCTAGGATGAAAGAAAGAATAAAAACTATTACAATAATAATATTAATAGTAATGGTGATATCAATAAGTGGAGTATATGCAGCAACTATAATATCAAGTATAAATGTAGAGTATAATAATGAAAACTCCAAGTTAGTAGCTAATAATGTTCAAGAAGCCATAGATGAAGTATATGATAAAAGTTTTAATAAAGACTTAATAACAGCTTATGAATATAGTGAACAAGATCCAAAATGTATAAATGGAGAAGAAAAGACCTGTGTAAAAACAGATTGTTATAAAAAAGGTAAAACTTGTTCTCAAGGAACAGTAATAAAATACTATGTTAATAATCATGAATTCTATTATTTCTATGTATTAAGGGATGATGGCACAAAGATAACCATGCAACAACGAGAAAATACAATAAGAAATATAGCATGGTATGCAGAGAAACAAGATAATAGTAAAGGACCAGCAACTGTTTTACTAGCCTTAGAACAAGCAACTTCAACGTGGGTAAATGTAAATATAATAGAATATACACCAGGAATAACAACATTATATGAAAATGCTTACACAGGTTGTACATATACAGCAAGTGAAACTTCTGATTATAAAATAAGATGCGAAACAAATACATATACAAATTCAGTATTAGGAACAAGAAAAGCCAGAGCCAGAATGATAACGGCATTAGAAGCTGGCAGTACAGGTTGTTTAGTATTCAAAGATGGAGCTACTGATAGTAGAATTCTCGGAACAAGCATGAATGCTTATAATCAAGGTTCCTGTCCAGATTGGATGTATAACTATTTATATCAATCAAAAGACTGTGGAGGAAGTTATAATAACGATACAGTAAATGAAAACGAAATATATGATTATGCTTACTGGACCATGTCGGCTGACTCAGGTCCTACTAATGCTTGGTATGTGAATCGTAGAGGTCAATTAAGTAACGGCACTCACACTTCTGATACTGGCAATAGTGCTCGCGCCGTTGTAGAAATAACAAAACCCGTTAAATTAAGAGATAACGTCACGAATAATGATGGTTGTCTCTTTTTAGTTGAAAGTTCTCGAAAATAAAGTAAAA
>CANRPE010000047.1 GCA_947632405.1 uncultured Bacilli bacterium
TTTTTATTTATCTAAGATTATTATACCCCCCCCCGTTTGTATTTTTGCAAGAAAAAATTACACCGAAGTGTAATTTAACTAACCATTGCTATGAATTGATCCATTGAATGAGTTTTGTGAATTGGATATCTTGGAATTAAGTATTTATTATCGCTTCTTTTTGCTTTTCTACTTCCACCAATAAAAGCTAATTGAAAACCAGCTTCTTTTACAGCTTCAATTGATACTTGACTATAACTATAAAATGGAAAACAAAATGAATTATTATTATCAACTATAGTAAGTGATTTTTTTAAATCATTAAGAGCTTCTTCTTTCGATGCACACACAAGTTGACCTTTTTTACAAGAACCATATTGATGCATATCATAAGTGTGCGACTGAATATCTAAGTTTTTAGAACGATAATTATTTACATCCCACCAACCTGAAATTAAAAATAATGTAGCATTCATATTGTATTCCTCTAATAATGGAATTAATTTATTACCATTATGAGTACCAGTTCCCATGGCACCATCATCTACAGTTATTAAAACACTTTTTTCAGGTAATTCAATATTCCCATACATCCACTGTTTAAATTCTTCCATTTTTAATGTTTTATAACCATTGTTTTTCAAATATTCTAGATGTTGTCTAAATACCTTTACATCTAAACAAATATTTTCATTACAACTTTCCCCTAGACTAGAATCATAGAAAAAATGATAATTTAAAACTGGTATTGATTGTTCATTAACAACCTTTGGAAATATAACTGGTTCTACTACATTTTCTCCTTGAACCATTTTATGAAAATTATCATCACTAGTTGTATTTTTTATTCGATAACGATCTATACTTTCTTTATTACTATCTTTTGTTGATTTTTTATTTGTATTATTAAAAGTTAAACCTGTATTTTGATCAACAACTTCTATTTTATAATTATTTTCTTGATTCCATTTAGTCAAAGTATCATTAACATTAGAAGTAGTTAATAATACTGCCTTTTCCTTTAATCTTATATTTTTATTTAAATAATTTTTATATTCATCTAAAGTAATAGAATAATAACCCTGTTCTTGTAAATATTTTATATGTTCTTGAAGTTTTGTTAAGGGAATACAGTAACTATCTGTACATGATTCATTACTATAAATTGTTTCATAATGTAAAACACTTATATATTCAGCTTCTTTCATATCTGTATTAATATTTTCTACTAATTTATTTGATTGTTCCTTTTTTATTTGAAAAATTTGATTTAAATAAGAAATATAATAGTATTTATCATCTATATATAAAATTGGTGTATCTAGTTCTTTATTAATAGTTAAAACTAATTTAGAATTTTGGTATAATTCAGTTTTCTTACTAGTTTTTACATTTGAATTAAATACTAAGTAATTTTTATCTATTTCAATAATTGGTTTCTTTTTACTGGGTTTAAAATCTTGATAGTAAAGATAATATGAAGTATTATCTATTTGAAAATATTTATCCTTTACAGTAACATTATTTTGTTTTTTTAAAGTAAGTAGAGTTCCTTTTTTTATATTTCCAATTATTTTTTCATTTTTATCATATATTTTTGTATTCTTAGTAATTATTATATTTTTACTATAATGACTTTTAATACTAGCTAATAAATCTTTTTGATTCTTATAATATAAAAAAATTCCTAAACCAATTATAAGAAAAATTATAATAAGAAGTATTATCAATTTTCTTTTACTAAATTTCTTTTTTATATTTTTCATATAATCCCTTTTCTTTCATTTATATTATATTATATATTTTTATAACAAACAACTAAAAAATTGAGTTTTAAAACTCAATTTAAGAATTTAATTTTTGATAAAAGTAATCATTTAAATTTACATTCACAAAATCTAGTATTTCATTAACTACTTTTAAATTTTCACTATAGATAACATAGATTGGAATTTTATTTAATTCACTATTTTTTAAATCTAATTTCTGTTTTATTACTGCATCATAATTACTTTTAATATATTTTTTTTGTAGAATTTTGACATCTTCAATTAACTTCATTAATTCTTTATTTTTAATCATTTGTTCTTTTAGAATTAGACATTTTTGATACTCTTTTAAATTTTGGATACTTGCAACTAAATCATCAATATTTTTTTCTAATTTAGGATTTAATTTTTCCATCTAAACTCCATGTTTTTGCTTCAGTAATTTCTACATCTACAATATCGCCTATTTTTTTATTTTTTCCTGTAAAATTAACTAGCTTATTAGTTTCTGTGTAACCAAAATACATATCTTTCTTTTCAGACATTCCTTCTAATAGAACTTTTACAGTAGTTCCTACTAATTTTTGATTATTTTCTAAAAAATAATGATTAACAACTTGATTTAATCTTTGTAATCTTTCTTCTTTTGTTTCAATAGAAACATCATCTTTTAATCTAGCTGCAGGCGTATTTTCTCGTGCTGAAAAAATAAAAGTAAAAGCATTATCAAATTTACAGTATTCAGCAACTTCTAAAGTTTGTTGAAAATCTTCTTCTGTTTCCTGTGGAAATCCTACAATAATATCTGTAGAAATACTAACATTTGGAATTGTTTCTTTTATTTTATTAAATAGTTCTAAATAATTTTCTTTTGTATAGCGTCTTCCCATTAATTTCAAAATTCTACTACTTCCTGATTGAATAGGTAAATGTACACTAGGCATAATATTTTTACATGCAGCTATTTTTTCAATCATTTTATCAGAAAAATCCCAAGGATGAGAAGTCATAAAACGAATCCTAGGAATATTTGTTTTACTTACATCTTCTAATAATTCACCCAGACCATAATCTTCGTATAAATCCTTTCCATAAGCATTTACATTTTGACCAAGTAAAGTTACTTCCTTATATCCATCTTTTACTAATTCATTTACTTCTTTTAAAATATCTTCTTTCTTTCTACTTCTTTGACTACCTCTAGTATATGGAACAATACAATAAGTACAAAATTTATCACAACCATAAATAATATTAACATATGCTTTATAGTTTTTATCTCTTTTTACAGGCATATTTTCTATTAGATCTCCTTCTTTTGAAAAAACTTCAATAGTTTGCTTTTTAGAAGAAATTGCTTCTGTAACAATTTGAGGTAATTGATAAAGATTATGTGTTCCAAAAACAAAATTAACAAATTTATAATCTTTTAATATTTGATTAACTACACCTGTTTCTTGAGCCATACAACCACACAATCCAATAATCAAATCACTATTTTTTGTTTGTTTTAAATGTTTCAATCTTCCAAGCATTCCAAAGGCTTTATTATGAGCATTTTCACGAATAGAACAAGTATTTAAAATTACCATATCAGCATCTTCATAACAATCTATTTTTCTAAATCCCATACTTTCTATCATTGCACTAATATTTTCACTATCATGTTCATTCATTTGACAACCATAAGTTTTCAAAAAATAAGTTTTATTTTTAAATTTATTTATATATTTTTTATCTATTTCATAATTTATTGTTTGATATTTCTTTTTAGTTCTTAACATTGCTTGTTTATAATTAGGTAAATTCATAATATCACTTCCACTTCTTATTGATTATATATATAAATTTAAAAAAAGTAAAGAAACCTTTACAACTATTAATTAGATTCCTTTACTTTATATTCTTCTTTTATATCTCCTAATTTTCTTTTTGTATATCCACCATTTTCATATATAACATATTCTTTTTCCTTTTTATTTTCTACTGTTTTATCTTTTTTACCATCGAGCATTTTTAAATATTCTTCAAAATTTTCATTTTCTAAAATATTAAGAAGAATATCTGAACTATATATTTTAGAAAGTTCTTCTATTGAACCACTTACTCTTTCTTTAAATAATGGTAAAATTTTATTAGCCATATGATTATCTTCTTTAAAAACAGCTATATTATAAGCATTAACTACTTTTTTATAAGTTATTTCATCTTCAGGAATAAAAGTTCTTTTATTAAGTAGAATAAAACTACCTATTAAACTATCCTTTCTTATTGCAATATCTTCACTAATATATCTTTGTAATTGTTGTTCAAATTGAAGTAATCCATAATAAATAGACTGTAATTCTGAATAAATTTCATTAGGAATTCCCTCTCTAATTAAATATAATAAATCATGTTTTACATTAATAAGTATATAATCATGGTTTTCTGGTACATTTTTATAATATATTATTTTATTAGGATATGACATTTACCTAAACCTCCTTTAATTTTACTAAAATAATTATAATAATAAATTTAATTTTTGACAAGAAAAAAGCAATTATTAATTGCTTCTATACAAATTCTCTAATCATATATTCTAAGCTTTGACATTTATTTTTCATTAATTCTTTTTTTATTAGATCCATATTATTACTAATTTTTTCTACTAATTCTTGAACATTTGGTAATAATGATTCTTTCTTTTCTAAACTAGTAACAATTGATTTTAAATTATCAAATTTAGAATATTTACCATATTTAGAATTGGTAATATAAGTATCAAATATCTTTTTAAAAGATATAATATCAATATTATTAAATCTTTTATCTTCAATTATTTTTAATGTTGTATAAATATAATTTTCATTAATAGCCTTATCTAATAGTGTTTCTCCTTTATTATTCTTTATATTAGGAGAAAATTCTTTATTTTTTCTAAGTTGTTTTATAATATCTAAAACATTAACATAATGAATACTAGCAAGAAAATGACCAAATGTATTACCATCATAATTTTGATGATTTACATCCCATTCTCTATTTTTCATAAATTTTAAAACTAAATCATATTGTTTTACTTTTAAAAGTTTTGTAAGTACATCATTTCCAGCAGAATCACATTCATTAACACTAACAATTTTTTTAGAAAGTAATTTATCTACTATTTTAAAATTTCCTTCTCTTATTAATTTAAAAATCAGGGAAGGCTCATCTTCACATGCTTTGATAGCTTTTATTTCATCGTAATACATTATTAACACCTCTTTATTTCATGTGACAGTTATATATTCTATCAAAAAATAGCTATTCTGTCAAATTTGAATTATTCATATATCTATATATATGATATATATTTTCTTTTTTTATACATTTTTAGTTTCAAAAAAAAGAAGTTTTAACCTTAACTTCTTAATAATTATTTTCTTGATAAAGTTTATAATTTCAATTTAAATATATAAGTATCCAAATACAAGATAATTAGCTAATTGACTCCAATAAAAAGTTTAACTACTTCTTTTCTATTTTTTCTTTTCCACCCATGTAAGGTTGTAATGCTTTTGGAATTTTTATTGATCCATCTTCTTGATAATTATTTTCAAGTAAAGCAATTAATCCTCTTGGTGAAGCAAGTACAGTATTGTTTAAAGTTGAAACTAAATAATTACCATTTTCTCCTTTAGCTCGAATTGAAAGACGTCTTGCTTGAGCATCACCTAAAGTTGAGCAAGAACCAACTTCAAAATATTTTTGCTGTCTTGGACTCCATGCTTCTACATCACATGATTTTACCTTCAAATCAGCTAAATCACCACTACAACATTCCAATGTTCTTACAGGAATATCTAAACTTCTGAAAAATTCTACTGTATAACTCCACATTTTATTATACCAATTCATAGCATCTTCAGCTTTGCATAAAACAACCATTTCTTGTTTTTCAAATTGATGAACTCTATATAAGCCTCTTTCTTCTAAGCCATGAGCACCAACTTCTTTTCTAAAGCATGGAGAATATGAAGTTAAAGCAATTGGTAATTCACTTTCGTTAATAATTTGTCCTTTAAATTTACCTATCATAGAATGTTCTGAAGTACCAATTAAATATAAATCTTCGCCTTCTATTTTGTACATCATATCATCCATTTCCTCAAATGACATAACTCCATCTACTACATCTGATCTAATCATGAATGGTGGAATACAATAAGTAAACCCTTTATCTATCATAAAATCTCGTGCATAACTAAGCATCGCAGAATGTAATCTTGCTATATCACCAATTAAATAATAAAAGCCATTTCCACTAGTTCTTCCAGCACTTTCTTTATCTAACCCACTTATTGCAGCACAAATATCAGCATGATAAGGTATTTCATAATTAGGTACTACAGGTTCTCCAAATCTTTCAATTTCAACATTAAATGTATCATCTTTTCCTATTGGTACAGAAGAATCCATTATATTAGGAATTACTAACATTTTTTCTCTTAAAGATTTTGCAAATATTGATTCTTCTTCTTCAATAGATATTAGCTTTTCATTAATCTTTGAAACTTCCTCTTTTTTTTGATTAGCTTCTTCTTGTTTTTTATCTTTCATAAGAATACCTATCTCACTACTAATTAAATTTCTATTTTTTCGAAGTTCATCACCTTCTAATTTTAGACTTCTAACTTTTTCATCAAGTTCAATTACTTCATCAACTAAAGGAAGTTTATTATCTTGAAATTTTTTCTTAATATTTTCTTTTACTAATTCCTTATTTTCTCTTACAAATTTTATATCTAACATTACTAATACCTTCTTTCTTTTTTATATTTTAATTATTAGAATAATCAAAAATATCTATAATATTCTTATATAAAATCTTTTCTATTTCTTTTTCATTATAATAATTACTAAGCAATTTAGTCAACTTATCTTTCAAATTACTATGTTTGTATAATGATATATCTTCTTTAATTCCAAATAAATCAACTGCAAAATCCATATTATCAGTTGAAATCAAAATAGAATCTATACCTAAGATATTTTCTATATATTTTATATGTTCAAGATAATTTTTTTCTAAATCTTCTTCATTTTTATTGATGAAAGGTCCATAGGCAACTAAACCAACTTTACCATTTAATTTTTTTATTTCTAATAATTGATTATCATCTAAATTTCTAGGATTATTACACAAACTATAACTATTAGAATGACTGGCAATTACAAAAGGTGTTTTCCCTTTTTCCTTTAATTCATTTAGTAATTTAGTTGTATCATAAAATGTATTTTTATTCATATGAGATAAATCAATTATAATTCCTAAATCAACTGCTTTTTCAATAAATTGTTTTCCCAAACTAGTTAAACCCTTTTGACTCCTATTACCAGAACCATATTTATTTTCATTATTCCATACTAATAAAATATTTCTTAAACCTAAATTATATAATTCTTCCAACTGCTCAATATTATCAATATAGTCACAACCTTCTATACTATAAATTACTTTTTTATCAGAAAAATACTTTTGAAATAATTTAGTACTAATTTTAAACATTTCAACAACATTTATTTTTGAAATATTTAATTCTTCTTTCATTTCTTTTTTACTCATAAAATATAGATTAGCAACTAGTCCAGTAATATCTTTTAATTCTGTTTTAATTTTTTCTATATATGAAAAATCATTTTTTAGATAGCAACAATATAATATTGTTAATAAATCATAATGACTATCTATCAATTTATCACCTCCAAAAAAAAAGAATAGTACAAAAAGGAGTGCATCAGCACGGTACCATCCTTTATTTTACTTAATTTGATAACGGAATAACCGGGATATTTATCCATCTATAGAGTAGATAAATAAGAATTTAACATCGTTTTCACCAAACCACGAATTCTCTATAGTTAAATCTTCTTATTATTAGTTCTAATTATCGATTTGTTCTTATTATATGCTATTTTTTAAATTTTAGCAACTTCATTTTTTGATTAAGATAACTATATAGTTGTTTTATATATAACCATCGTATTATACAAAATATAATTTATGGTTTTGTTATTTCGACGACGGCACGCGCACCAGGGTTAGCATGAGCAGTGTTGTGGTTGTACAAGTTACCAGCAGAGTTCACATACCACGCATGAGTAGTGCCAAAAGAGTAAGCCGACATGGTCCAATAATCATAATCATATGCTCCATTTTCATTTACTGTATTGTTATTATAACTTCCTCCACCATTTTTAGATTGATATAAGTAGTTATGCATCCAGTCTGGACATGAACCTTGGTTATATGCGTTTATACTTGGTGGGATAACGTTACTATCTGTAGCACCATCCTTCCATACTAAGCAGCCTGTTGCTGATGCTTCTAATGCTGTTATCATCCGTGCTCTGGCTTTTCTTGCTCCTAATACTGAATTTGTATATGTATTTATTTCGCATTTTATTTTATAGTCTTCTGTTATTGAACAACCTGTATTGGCATTTTCATATAATGTTGTTACTCCTAGTGTATACTCTAGTACATTTACATTTACCCACGTTGAAGTTGCTGCTTCTAATTGTGATAAGATTGTATCTGGTCCTTTACTATTATCATTTGCTCCTGCATGCCATGCTATATTTCTTATTGTATTTTCTCGTTGCTGCATAGTTATTTTTGTACCATCATCTCTTAATACATAAAAGTAATGATATTCGTTTTCTTTGACATAGTACTTTATAACTGTTCCTTGTTTACATATTTTTCCTTTTTTATAACAATCTGTTTTTATACATGTCTTTTCTTCGCCATTTATACATTTTGGTTCTTGTTCACTATATTCATATGCTGTTATTAATTCTTTATTAAAACTTTTATCATATACTTCGTCTATTGCTTCTTGAACATTATCT
>CANRPE010000048.1 GCA_947632405.1 uncultured Bacilli bacterium
ATAACTCTAAAAAAGATTTAGCTTGTGAAATAATCATTGAGCTTGGTGATATGGAATTTTGGAATACAAAAGATATGAATTATAAAAAGAAAATGACTAATGTATTTAAAGAACAAGTTAATGATTTAGAAAATGTTGTGCCCAATTTTAAGATAGCAAGTGCAATCATTCATTATGATGAAACAAGTCCACATCTTCATATAATTGGTGTTCCAGTTAAATATAAAAATAAATATGGGATGTCTAAACAAGTTGGAAAATCTGATGTCTTTACTAAAGAATCATTAACAAAAATTCAAGATAAAATGCGAATGCGTTGTATGGAATCTTTTAACAAAGAATATCAAGTGAATTACCAATTAAAGACTAAATTAAAAGGTAGAAATCGTGATTATCATATAACTGAAATGGAAAACTATCAAAAGATAAAAAGGTCTATTGAAATACACCAAAACAATTTAAAAAGTGCCAAAGAAAAAACAGAAAGATTATCTAGTAATGTTTCTGAAATTAAAGAAATTCTTGAAAGTTTAAAAGCAAAAGGTCTAATTAAAAATCAGTTAGTTATAGATGTTAAAGATCGTGATAAAGCAATTGTTTTTATAGATTTAATAGATAAAACCATTGCTGAATATCAAAATATTCAAGATTTATCAGTTACTTTAAAAGAAATTAATAATGAGTTAATTAGTAATCGTCAAAGATTAAAATTATTAACAAAAAATAACGAATCACTTAATCAAGAAGTTATTAAATTAAACGAAAACATCAAAGAAAATGAAAATGAAATTCAAGAATTAAAAGATGAAAATCACTCTTTAAAATCAACACTTGAACATTTTAAAGAAATGATTTATCGATTAGTTCAATTTCTTATGGATAAAATTTTTGTTAAAAAAGACAAAAGATATGAAGAATTTGCTAAAGAATTATATGAGCATGGTGCTTTAGATAAAGAAAATTTTAATTTAATTGCAAGTCCAAATAAATCTAATAATTTAAAAGATTATCATACAATTGAAAAAGATGACTTTTCAAAATAAGTCACCTTTTTCGACTATAATGTCTTTTTGCTTTCCCCATAGGGTACTCCTTCAAATTCATGAAGTATTACATCGTTCTTAAACTCAGAAATATATTGTCTAATACTATCTCCTAGTCCATTGGAATTGATTTTTGCAATTATTTCTGGTGTAATATTAATTAATGCCCCAGCATCTACAATTAACGGTGTTGATTTAAAGAAAGCAAATTTTGCATTTTTTTCTTGTTCATTATTAAAAGATAATAATTTTTCCTCATTGAAATGAGCTAATAATCCATCGGTAGGAGCTTGTTCTGTTGAGTAAAATCTTACACATAATGCAGCATTTTCACCAGAATAATACTCTTGAAATAATCCATTACCTTTATAACTTACCAATGTATAAACATCATCAATATTTTCACCTGTAATTAAAGTATCGCTCATTTGATCTTCCATATAAAATCTTTCTTCTGTAGGTGTAATATAACCTAAATGGCATAATTTAATAGCATATAAACCATCTTTTTGTGGAATAATTCTATTCATACAATTACCTCCTTGTATAACATTATAACATGTTTTTTACATTTTTCATAGGTTATTCCAGATTTTTATATTAAAAATATATTGAATGTTATTTATATTTTAAGTTATAAATCGCAGGTTTTTGATTTGTATGATATAATAATATACAAATTTTGACAAGCGAGGCGAATCTTTATGAAAAAGGCAAAAGTCACTTATAACAAAGGTTTTTACATTGGCGATGAAATTAAATATATAGAAGAACTGCCTTTATATTTAATATCTAAAGGAATTGTCAGATTAGCTATTGATAGTGGACTTGCATATTATAAAAAAGGTAAAAAAGAAGGAACATTAGACATTGGGACAATTAATATAACAAAAGAATTTAGAAAAAGAGCAGCAAAAATTACAAATATGAACGAACTTGAAGGGCTTAATGAATTTGAAAAAATAAATATTTATGATTCAATTGGAATGTGGCTTCATGAAGAAGAATTTTTTTATGAAAAAGAAAGATATATTTCCTTATTCTTTCTTCCCCTCACTTTATTATATAAAAATTTTTCTATCAAAGTATATCCAATAGCAAAATTTTATCAAGATGGTAGAATAATACTTAGCTATAACATATATTTCAATAATCATGTAACATTTAAACAATTTGGTAATATTGTAAGCAGTATAGAAATTGAACAAATAAAAGCCATAGAATTACCTATTGCATTTTTAAGTGACATGCAATACGATAAATCAAAAGTGTATTCTAGAATAGAAAATGAAGAAAACATAGAATATATATATTTAGAAAATTTTAAAGGTATAACAAATTTCATTGATTTGTCTAAATTTATATTATTACTATTCGGTGCTGAAAATAATTCTAATATTTTTTATTCAAGAATACTTTATTTAATAGATGATAAAAAATTAAGTAATAAATCTATAAATAAATTGCTAAACTGTTGTATGGGTAATTTCAAAGAATCAAATATTGGCAAAGATTATAGATTATTTAATGACTACTATCATTATGAGAACGACACATCAACAGTTATTATAGGAAATGATTGTTTACAAAATTATCCAGGCATACAAAGTCGAGAAGAATATATAATTTTGAGAATTATGAAAGATAGTATAATATTTAAAAATGCTGTTGAAAATAAATACACTTATAATCAATTAAAAAAAATAAGACTTGATTATATGCTTGAAGAAAACCATTATGCATGTTCTCCATATAGTGAAATAAATGATAGTATTATGCATATATTTAATTCAATGCATAAAGAAATAAGAGTGAAAAATTTAAACACTCTATTAGAAGAAAAGATAAAAGAAAAAGAACTTGGATTTCAAGATAATATTACCTTAATTGCATTATTATTTACTTGTCAACCAATAACAGATTATATATTAATACCGCTTTACTCCTTATATTGTGACCATATTGGCTTTAATTATAATGAAGATATCATAAAAGTGTGCATGATAATTATTGCAATCTTAATTGTATTAATAATCTACTTATTAATAAAAAATAAAAATATAAAATAATATTAAACTTAAGACATTTATAAATTTTTATGATAAAATATTATTAGAGATTGATATTTTATATATTAAATCGTTTATGGGCAAAAGTTGTAGATATCTTCCACAATCGCTCCATTAGTGTTTACTGTCGTACTAGACAATTCTAATACGATTTCACGATATATAAGAACTAGCAATTTTAAATGATTGTTAGTTCTTTTTTTGCCTCCAGTAATAAGGAGGATGATAAATGAATACTCAAAAATTGGATTTTCCTCAAGAAATCGAAAAGACATTGAGAAAGAGAATAAAACAATCTAGTGAAAATATTAATCATAAAGATGATTTTAAATACTATATTAATTTATACAAAAGATATGGAGAAAAGCTATTTATAAATCGAGAAAATAGTGTATATAGAAGAAATACAAAATTATTAAATTAGTTATTTAATTATTTTATGTTTTAAAACCAGTTTTTTTATTTCAGAATCATCTTTAAAATAGTAATCTTTAATATCATTCGGTATTAAAATCTTATGTCTATCTTCAACTAATTCAATAAAAATAGACATATTAGTGCCCATAAGAAGATTTAATAATTCTTGAAATTTATCATCAGTTAGTAGTAATCTTCTTGTATCCGGATTAGTAATATTTAACTCACCAATTTGATTTCTATATTTACATTTATCAATAGATTCAAAAGAATTCTCATAATCATATAATGGAGCTAATCGTATCCCAGTAGTATCGATTTTAAATAGAAAATTATTTCCTGTTCTATCAAGTTGAGATGCATAAAAATCTCTAATAAAAAACTTTTTCATATCATTTAATAAAATTAAATATTCTTTTTCAGTTGAACATATATCTCTTATTTTTTGTAAAATACTTAAATCTCCCGTAGGATTGAATCCATAATCCCAGGCACTTTTATAAGTACTTTCTGTATTACAAAAGTTTTTTGATACAACACCATAGCCTTTATTTTCACCATTTATACATAATTGAGCTATTTTATAATGGACAGTTTCTAGGCCAAAATATTCTGATATTATTTCACCTAAAAGTTCATTTATAAAATGAAAATCACAGCCGTCACCTTTATAAAAATACCATTGATTATCTATTTTATGCCATCTATCAATAAAGAAGAAATAAGGAGCAGTATAAATAAGTTCTTTAGGAACTCCTGTTTCTTTGCTGATATTTTTGGCAATTAAATTAAATTTATCAACATTTACTTCATTAAATTTAATTAAGTTATCAACTTTTATTCGAAAAATGTTAGTTTTATTATTAAAATATCTTTCAATCATTAATAATTCACCTACCAATAATAGTAAAATATTTTATCATAACTATTTTTAGTTGTAAATATGTTTCACAATTGCTCCAAAAGTAGAAAGCATCGCACTAATAATGCGATGTTTAATTTTTTATAAGCGAGAAACATGTTAGTCTTTCCTCACATCATTTTTAAAGGCTAAACCTTAATTATTTATTTAAAAACTATTATAGAATAAAAATAAAAGCAACTAATTAATTTTTGATATTATTTATTAATATATATATGCCTACAAACCAAAAAATTAAAGAAAAAAAGAACAACGAATTTCCACCATTAGACCATGATTTAATAGCTATTACATCAAATACAATTAAAAAACCAAACCAAAATAGTAAAAAGCCAAAAGTATATATGTGATGAACAAGATTTTTAACTTCCATAAAATTTTTCTTGCTCTTTTCTACTTTATCCCTATTTAATTTACCATTAATATAATTATTTATATTTTTCTTTTCCTTTATGCCTTTAACTATCGATGATATACCATAAATTAAAACAGCAAGACCACAAATTAAAAATGGTATACCAACAATTTTAGTAATATTATCTACTCCTCTAAATATAAGCATAGATGAAAAGCCACTAAAAATTGCTCCTGTAATAGTAGTTACTATGCCACTAAATATTTCTTCAAATGGATATATTTTAACATCCCAAACAGAATTGAATTGAGTATTTGAGTTTAAATCTATATTTTGATTTTGTTCGTTAGTTATTAATTGTGTACCACAACTTTCGCATCTAATATTTGTATTTAAATTTTCATTGCCACAGTTAGGGCATTTAACATTATTCAAATTTAACACCTCTCATTTCATTATAGCAAAAAGATAGCTCCCAAGAGATAGCTCAACCAGATGAGCTACTATCATATGATGAATCACTAGAAAAACTTGATGACATGGCACTCTGAGCATTAAAGCTTTTTATCAGCTTATTTTTTATTAGATGATATTAATAATCGTTTTAAAAATTTTTTAGGTCCACTAGAAGTTAGTTCATCTATTTCTCTATCAATATGTAACCTATGATCATATTTAAATTTCTTACCTGTTTTTTGTTCTATTAATTCTTTTTGTTCATCAAAATCTAATTGTTCAAATTCGCTATAAGGTATTTCTAATTTTCTTTCAATTGTCCATTTAGCTCTTTCAGGTCCTGAGATTTGATATGTAATTCCTAGTAGCATAGAATCTCTATCCAAGCTGATACTACCTTTATAACCAAATTTTTGATCAAAGAATTTTCTTAAATAATTAATATATGTATCATTTTCATTAACTAAAGGTGTCCCTACTAAACCATCTTCACATTTATTTATACCGTTTAATTCTTTAAAATTAAAAGCATCTTTTGATAACAAGCCTAAATTAATACAATTAATATCTTTTTCATTTCTAGGATTAATTATACCATTATATAGATCATATATTCTATATAATTTATCTGATCCATCCACAAAAAATATACTTGAAACATCCTCTCCATTTAAATAAGTTCTTGTTGGATAAATATTATATGTAATTTTTCTACCACATTCCCAATTAAAGTAATAATTCATATGTGTTGAAAATTCAGAATAAAAATCACTTTGAGATTTTAAATCAACTTTATTTTCTAACATTATTAATTTCAAAAGTAAGTTAGTTAATCTTATATTATTAAAATCTATATTTTTCAATAAACTTTTAATTTTCTCTCTTGTAATAGTAAATCTTTGCTCATCTAAATCAGTAAGAACTATTTGATTAAATCTACTAGATAAAGCAAATTGTTTTTTTATTATTGAATAAATAATACCATTTTGTCTTTTATCTACTACCCTGTCTGTTAATAACATATCTTTATCAACTGTAATTTTCTCTACTTTATTATAAATATTTTTCATTATACTAAATTTATTAAATGAAATTGATAACATTATACGAGCTTCATTTTGATATTTAAAATACACAGTCCATTCGCCATTTTGTCTTTCTATATTTTCAAGTTTATAACCTTCTAACTGTGTATTAAGTTCTTTTTTTATACATTCAACTTTTAATGGTTCACAACATTTATAAGCCATTTCTAATTTTTTATCCAAATCTATCATAAATGAAACCTCCATTGATATTAGTATTTTACCACAAAAATTGGCTAATTTATAGATGCTAACACTATTCATTTGTTCATCGCCTTATTGTTTTTTATTCTTTATTTTCATTTTTATATTTTTTCAAGATTATCATATAAAGCTTTATTATTTAAATAATTAATGTTTAAATCATTCTCATATAAATAAAGTCAGCATCTCATATGACTATCTCAACTGAATTAAAGGATTCTTTACAAGAATTAGATGATATAAAAAAGACAAAAGAAAAACTAAAAGTTATCATAACGGAAATACTTTTATTGAAGACACGTGATGTTATGGATACAAAATATGAAATAAATTGAAATTTTTAATAAATTATCTAATAGTGATAAATTAAACAAAAAATATCATAACCATAACCTAATTAAAGATAAGTAATATAAAAAGTGAAAATTGTATATATTTATGAATAATATTAACTTTCTAAATTTTATTAATCAACACACATTCTCGATTTTCTATTTTTCCTAAAGAAAGGTCTTTTGTAGATTCGGAAAATAATCTTTTTAATGTTACTTTTCGATTATGAGTGAATGGTTTATTTAAAACTATTTTTATATCTTTATCTTTACTATATTCTAATTTATCTAAATAATAAGGATCAAAGATATAAGCATAATGTTTGTTCATTTTCGTAATAATAGTATAATGCTCAACTTCTAGCCAGCATCGTATCAAAACACATCCGTTTGCATCTAAACATTTCTTAATTTTTTCATAAGTAATTTCTTCTTTTTCTAATCTTTCACAAACTATATTAAAATGATTTTCATTAGCAAATCTAGTAATCCAATGCGTTAATTTATTTATTGCTTCCCTACTTGTACCACCACGTCCTAAATGTCCACTTTCATCATAACAATCTAGTGTATATTTATGAATAGCTTTAACTAATTCTACTGGTATATCTTCGCGATCAAATAAATAGCTAAGTGCATTTAATAAAGATATTGTTCCACAATCAAAATTAGTAACTTGAAATCTTAATGGTGTTTTCATACTAACCACACATTCCTTTCACTTCGTTCAAGGCACACATAGTCATGAAACTTGAACAAAATTTATTTTA
>CANRPE010000049.1 GCA_947632405.1 uncultured Bacilli bacterium
CTATTATATATCGTGAAGATAGAACCAGGTATTCTATGCAATTTATTGCTGATATTCTAAAGAAATTAAGTGATGAAGGCAAAATATCAAAGAAAGATTTGTATGAATTAAAAGAAAGCGATGTAATAGATATTATTGAGTCATCTAAATATAAAAATATTTTTAATTTATGGAAAAACGCTAAAAAAGTAAAAATTTCAAAAGAAAAGCCCCAAAATGTTTATTATGTTCATCATGGAGCAAAAGTTAGATATATTAATCCATTATTTAATGGAGAAAGAATTTCTAAATGTTGTAAAATTGCCAATAAAATGATAGAAAATAATTTGGCATATGATATGAATAACTATGTATATTTAGATTTTACAATTGATTAATTAAATATAATTTTTATGTCATTTCTATTTTTATTTTTTCTTAATTAAATATAATTTTTTATTTTCTTCACTAACTGTTTCATATGATAGCTTATAACCACTATCCAATTGATTCAATAATTGATGAAAAATATAAACTAACCTTTTATCATTGAAATCTATTTTAGGATACATTTCTGTGATAAATCCAAAATATACATTATTAAAACTCAAACTATTAACAATAGTTTTATAAATATTAGTAGATTTTTCTTCTATAGAATCCTCACAAAATACAGCAACATCAAATTCACTAATATGGGGAATTCCATAATTAAATTTCTCATGTGGTCTTAATATTTTTGTGTTTAGAAAATGTTCATCATTATATAGTGATTTAGGAACAATAATTTCTGAATTTTCTAAATAACCATATGCTCCATCAATACCATATTCCTCTAATTCTAAATAAACTACTTTATCAGATAATAAAAAAGGATTATATTTTGTTAAATCTTTTGATAATGATAATGGTGCAGATTGTAACAACTCTAATACTCTTTCATGATTATTGGGATTAAATCCTTCTGATTTCATATATTCTAACATTAATAAAGAATCTCTTTTTTTCATAATTAATATCCCCTTAAATTGAGAAGTATAATAGCACAAAATCTTTTAAGTGTCAAATTTTGAAATCATAAAGCTCTATTACTAGATTTTATTGATATAATTTTCTAAATATAATAATTAAATTTTATTTTATTAATAACTATTCAATAAACTTTTTTTGATTTAACTGATATTGATATATTTCTTTGTACTTATTAAAATATGAATAAAAATATAATTAGTATAATTTCAAATTTAATATTTAAATTAAATTGTTTATATTTCTATACTTAGTAATAAAAAAGACATAAAATTAATTTTTTATGTCTTTATATAATTTTTTTAAAATATAAACATAATAAGTATTATTTATAATAACATAGTAGTTATTTTGATAATTAAAGATATTTATATTATTATTAACTGCTATATTTATTAAATCTTTCAAGTTAGTTAAATATATAATATTATCATTATTTATATTAGGTTTATTTTGAATAGCTATAACTATATCATGATATTCTTTTAAAATAAATTTTTCATTGTTTTTATTTAGTAAAATTTTACATACTATAATAATAGTAACTATAACTATAAAATCAAAGATTATTATCTTATTAAGAACAATATTTTGCGTATTATTTTCTAAAAAAGTATTATCTTCTTTCATCGTTATTTCTATAATATTTTCATTAATAGGAATTGTTAATAAGACATAAGGATTTTCTTGATCATTAATTTTAATATTAAGTTTAATATATAAATAAGTTTCTGTTTTAATATTATAGTATTCTTGAAATGTTTTAACATAATTAACATAATATTGATAGTCTAAATTATAATTTTCTTTTATATTAATTTCTTCTTGATTTATATTATTTATATTTTTTAAGTTAAAATCCTTAGTCCAAACTAATTTAGTACCATTATCAGCATAACTTTTTAGAGTAGCTGTAATATCATAAGAATAATTTATATTTTCTTTTGTTTTATTTTTTAAATAATAATTAAAATAAATATCAATACTTTTAATTGAGTTTGCAATATAATAATTATTAGATTTTATTTTATTATTAAAAAAATAAATATTAGGTTTTAAGATAACTTCATAATCTGTTTTATTTTTTACTTGATATATATTATCCTTTTTAATGTTTTTATTAAAGTATATTGCCTCTAAAAAAAGAATTCCTATTAAAAGAATAATAATACTTAAAATAATTAGTATTTTTATTTCTTTTCTTTTTTCTTGCAATTTAATTCTCCTTAGTAAAAAATTCATTTAGCCAAATAGAAGGATAGCCTAAATATTTAATATGAAATTGATAAACACCTTTTATATCATCTTTTTTAATTTTTATATAATCTATGGTATTATTAGCATCGCCTTTAGTAACATAATTTTTATTTATACTTACAACTCGGTGAATAATAATTTTACTCTCATATTCAAAGACAATAATATCTCCTGGTAAAATATTTTTTTCTTTTTTATAGATGACTATATCACCTTTTCTAAAAGTAGGGTTCATGCTATTTGATAGAATAGCTATAGGTTGATAATTAAATATTCCAAGCATAAATAATACTAATAGAATAGAAATAATAATAGTTAAAGGATAAAATATCATTGTTAAATTTGAAAGATGATGGATATTTTTTTTATTAAAAATAAAATATCCAAATAAATAGTAAATAATTAAAATTTTAATTATAGTAAAAGAACCTTCAATAAACCAATTACTATAAGGAATAATTGGTAAAATAATTTTAGGTATTTCATTAAAAATTCTAATAATTATAGGAACATTATAATGTGAGTTTAAAGATAGATAAGTAAATAAAATATTTTGAGCAATAATTGGTATAATTATAGAAACAAGATAATGTAAAAAAACAATATTATGAGAAATAAAAAGAGCTTTAAAATTAAACTCACTTAAGATAATGATAATGGTTATTAAAGCTTTAATCCAAAAATGATTTTTATTACTTTTAATAAGCCTATAACGTACTATTTCAATACCAAATATAGGTAAAATAACTTTCCACAAATTTTTAAAAATATAAATTAATGTATGATTATAAGAGTTTTTATTAAAACCAAAAATAAAACCACTAGTTAAATAAAGTATTAAAAAAATAATAGATATATTTAAAGTAATATTAATTTCTTTTTTCTTTGGTAATTTTAAATCTCGATGGTAAAAAATAATTAAAAAACTTAACCAAAATAGTGGGTTAAGAAAATAAATATAAAAATTATTAGTATATAAGAAAATATGACATAGTGTATAAATGATTAAAAGAAAAAATAATTTTTTATTTTTAAGAGTTATCTTTTTGAACATATTGAATTATTCCAGTTAATGTTTTTGTTTTAGTATCGGGAATATTTTCAGTATCTTTGACATAGGTTACCATAATATTGAAAGTAGTTGAATCACCTACATTTAATTCTTTTTTAACCTCAGAAGTAGTATAATTAATTTCTTCAATACCATTAATTTCTTCAGTAAATATTATAGTTTGTAATTCTGCATCAATAGTTCCTAAATTTTCTATGGTTACTTCATAAATAATTTCATCGCCAGGTTTATTAAGTTTAGCTGAAAAACTAATCGAATTTTCAGTAAAAGTTGGTGTTCCAGCATCACAGCCCTTCGGTACTTGAGTTGCTATTATATTTGTTATTCTGACATCCCATTCACCAGTAATTTCAGCATTTCCTTTAATATTAAAATTTGTAGCAAATGTTGAATAACCAACTGCCATTAAAATAATAGTTGCGAGAAAGACTATCAGAATTATTATTTTATTTTTACGCAAATTATATCCCCCTTCCTATTTAGCATTTATGCTATCCTACTTATAATGTATACAGAATTAAATAATTCGTATGGTTATTTAGCTAAAGTTGACTGAAATTTTGTACTTAAAAAGTAAGATGCATCTTAGCAATTTATTTTTTTAATACTAATACTATTTTGTCATATAAATTATCTAAAGTGCTAATATTTGATATTAACTACCTAGAAATTTTAATAAGTATATTTAATCTTTTATTTCAATAAAAAAATCATCTCCACTAGAGATGAAATATATTTTAATATCCAAATAAATTTCTCGATAGAACAAATAGAAAAGTTATTTTCAACATTTTCTAACTTATTAATTTTTCTAAAAATTTAATTACCAATGTTACTTGAAATCTTTTTCTTTTCTAAACATTTTCCTTTTTCTTTTTTCATAGTTTCATCAGTAATATCTGTGTGAGAATCAATTATTTGATTTTCAAAATCAACATCAAATAATTGTAATTGTGTCAATATGTTTTGCATTTGATTTATTAAGTTCATTAATTCCTCATTATCTTTTATTTTATCAATTCTTTCAGTTGTTGTTTTAAAATTTTGAACATTATCTTTTAAATTACTAGTAGCTATACTTAAATCTACCGAATTATGAATATCATCATATTCTTCTTTTTTCTTTTGAGCTAATTTCTTAATAAGTCCTATAGTAGATTCTATTGTTATTTCATTTGGCAATTTATTTGGATCAAATATCAAACTATTTAATTCTATTGTACCATAGTCCTGTACTCTTTTATTATTTCCATGACCAACAGTATATAAAATCATACGATAAGATGAACTCTTTGTTCTATATTTAATTGGACTATGCGAATATGTAGGTATAACTTCCATGTTTTCTAAAAACACAAAATGATTTTCATATAAATCATATAAATTATTTAATTCATATTCTTGTTTGGTGAAATCTAATTTTTCTTCAAACTCAATTATTACAAATCCAAGAGCTTTAATTTTTAGTGCTACTGCTTTTATTGTTTCTATATCTTCCTTATGTTCCTGAATATATTGATAAAAATAATCCTCAGCTAAATTCTTTTTACGGTTTCCTTTTTCATCATAACTTAAAATAGTTAAATTGCTTAAACAAGAATATTTATTCATTATTTCTATGGTATGCTTATGTTTTTCAATAAACTTTTTATATTTGTTAGGGATAAAAAAAGATTTTTTTCGCATAGCATGATATACTTTACTAACTAAATCTTTAGCACTTTTAGATTTAATTAACTCCTCTAAATCATTACAAAATGATTTATAATCTTTTCCTAATTCACATAAAACAATTAAATGATTAATTTCTATTTCTTTAAAATCTTTATTATTTTTCAAAAAAACACCTGAGTAAATCATAATAAAACTCCTCTTATCTATTTAAATAGTATAACAGACTTTTTGCCTTAAAACAACTGTTGTTCAAAATCAGCTTTTTCTTCATTTTTAAAAATAGAAGTTCTCTTAAATTTATGATATAATGAAAATATAATAAACAAAATATGAAAAATTTATATTAAGTTTTAAATGTATTTATTAATAACATATTATTTTAAAAATAATACTTATACAGCAATAAATAATAAAATAGATACACTAATTTGGATTATGATAGTTGGAGGTATAGTAGTCTGAAAAGAAAAACAAAATTTATTTTATAAAAATATGTAAAAAAGGGCAGACTTCCCCTTACCCCAAAGAAAG
>CANRPE010000050.1 GCA_947632405.1 uncultured Bacilli bacterium
TTTTATTTCTTATTTTTAGACACATTTAAGTTACATAAATCAAATTACGATTTCACAAAATATGTATTTTGTGAAATTCAAAAACGTTTGACATAATAATGAAACAAGTGTATAATCTTTTTGAGGAGGAAAAATTATGTCAAAAAAAGGTATAAAAAATAATAAGGTAAAAGATTATAAATTACAGTACTTGACACCTAAAGAAGATATTGAGAGTAACTTATATGAATATATAGAAGAAGCGTTAAATAAAGAAGACGTAAAAAATATAGCAATAGTTGGACCGTATTCATCAGGAAAATCAAGTGTGGTAAGAAGTTACTTTAACAGGAAAAAAGACAAGAAGATAAAAACTGTAACAATAGCTATGTCTGAATTAATATATAGTGAAAGTAATACCAGTCTGGAAAATATAGAAAAAAATTTGATAAAAAAATTAAATATTAATTGTTCTTGTTTAAAGCTTTACAAATACAGTAAGTGTTTTGCTTCTATTATTTTAATTCTTATTATTACATCACTTCTTAGTTTATGGATTAGTTATAGATATGAAACAATGCTAGGTAACTTAAATATTAGACCTGTAGTATTTTGGCTTCGTATTATTTCTATATTGGCACTTTGCGTAATTTTCATTGTATTAGTGCTTACATACGGATTGAAAAGAAAAAATCTAAAACTGAAAGTATCAGATTTTGAAATTGAGGTTGGAAATAATGAAGAAAATGAAATAAAAGATAAAAATATTTTTAATTGTAATCTAGATGAAATTATTAAAATAATGTACAAAAGTGAAGTTAATTGCGTTGTCTTTGAAGACTTGGATAGGTTTGAGGAATATGAAATTTTTGATCATCTAAGAGATTTAAATATGGATTTAAATAATGCATTGGAAAAAAGAATAATATTTATATATGAAATTAAGGATGACTTTTTTACTCCTGAAAATAAAGTAAAATTTTTTGATATACTAATACCAGTTACACCTTTTACTTCTTACGAGTATTCTGGAGAAGAAGTTTGGAAAATGTTAAAAGAAAGTTGCGAAGAAAACATATTAAATAAATTAACAAAAGAGTTTATATTAGGTATTTGCCTTTATGTTAGCGATATAAGAATTTTGAAAAATGTAGTTAATGAATTTATTATTTTGTTAAAAGATTTTGAGAAGATACCGAATTATCAAAAGCTTTTTGCTATGATTTTATATAAAAACTTATTTCCTAATGATTATTATTCTTTAAAAGAAAGCAAAGGACTTATGTTTCACTATCTTTCCATATATAAGAAATTTAAAAAAATGAAGATTGACGAGGTAGAATCAGATATAACCGTATTAAAGAATAAAGAAAGTGTGTTAGAAAAGAGAGAGATAAGTGAGTACATAAAAAAAGCATTTATTTATGATGTTTTAAAATATAATGAGGGAAGCACGTACCTTAAAGGTGAAAATATAACGACTTTTAGAATATCAAATAGTACTGATATAAATGATATACCAAATGATCTTTTTTATGGAGAGTACAAAATAGAGGGAAATAAAATTGAAACAATTCATGACTTTTTAGAAAGATGCGATTCAGAATTGCTAGAATTAGCTGAAAACGATACAATAATGCATTGTAATAAAGCTTCTGATATTCAGAGACAAGTGACAGATTTAGAAAAGAAAAAGCGTACTATAAATGATTATTCTTTAAAAGAAATAATTGATTTAGATAAAAATTTCTTCAATGATTTTAAAAAAGAAGTAGAACAAAGTAATGAATTTAATAATGAAATATATAATAAGTTATTTAGATATATACTAAGTAAAGGATATATAGATGAAACATATAGTGCATATATGAATAAATTTAAATCTGGAAGCATTGAAAGTGATGATCATGAATTTATTATGACTATCAATGACAATAGAGAATTGCCTTTTGATTTTAAACTAAGCAATCCTGAAAAAGTCATATTAAGATTAGGAGAAGATAGATTTAATAAAAAGGGAATTTTGAATAGGTATATATTGGATGTATTGCTTATAAGTAAAGAGTATTCAAAAAAAAGAGAAATATTCATAAAAAATTTAATAAAAGACGCTGAATATATTAATATAATAGATTATTATTTAAAAAATGCAAAAAGCGGGTATAAAAAATTATTGATACAAAATTTGTTTGAGTTAGATGAAAATCTATATGAAAATATTCTAAAGACCATATATAAAGATAAAATTATTGTTTTTATTTTGTCTAGATTTTCAAGCAGTCAAATAGTTAACAAGAAAGGATTTGAAAGCTTAAAGGAGTATATTCAAGGTAGATCATATCTATCAATGTATAATATTCAATCTATAAGAAAAAATATAGTAAATTTAAATATTAAGTTTACGGATATTAGTTATATTAGAAGAAGTTCTTGTATCAATTTCTTGAATGAAAATAATTGCTATGAAATAAACGAAAATAATATATATTGGATACTAAGCAATTTTGATGGAAATCCTATATATGATATAAAAAGAAAATGCCTGGATTTCGTTTTTAAATATGATACAATCAAAAGATACATAATAGAAAATTTTGATATATTTTTAAAAAACGTAGAAAGCAAGTTGGAAAAACAAGAAGATAGTAATAGCACTCTTGTTGAGATTATTAACAATAAAAATATCACTGATGATAATAAAATTATCCTAATGAGTAATGAAGAAAACAAAGTTAAATTTTTATGCGATATTGAAGATAAAGAATTATGGAAAATGCTAATTAGTAATAATTTTATTGAACCTATACATGAAAATTTAGAAGCTTATTATAAAGAATTTAAGATTGACGATGTAATAATTGAGTTTTTAAATCAAAATTATAATGCTTTTGAGTTTGATTATAATGAAAAAGATAAAGATTATATAAGCGATTTACTTGTTACAGAGAAATTATCTCTAACAGCTTTTAAAAAAGTTTTAGAGTGCGTGGATTCTGTTGATAGCGATGAGATAAATAAAATTATACAATCAGAAAGTTCATATGATAAGATAGAATATATAATTACTAGTAAAAAGGTTCAATGTAATAGAGATAATTTTAATATAATATATAGTTTTGATATTAAATTAGCTTTAGAATGTATATCAAAAAATAAGATGTTATTTAGTAGAAAATTAAGTACATTTGATTTTGGATTTGAACTAATATCTCTAATAGTGAAAGCTACTGATATGACAGACAACATAAAATTAAAAGCTATAGAAAAGATTGAATTATGTGATATCGAAAAAATTGATAGTGAATTTTCATCTGAAGTTTATAATTTAAGAGATAAAGTAAATAAATCCGTATTAACAGAAGAATTTATTGTTAAAATAATAGAATCAATATCTGTAAATATGAAAAAAATTATTATGTTAGATGAAAATTTCTCAATAATAAGTATAGATAAGGTAAAAGGTATTTTAAATTCAATGAAAGAGCCATATTGCTACATATTATCAAATAGGAAAAAAGTAAAGCTAACCAGTAATGAACACATAATCAGTCTTTTGAATAAGTTAATAAAATGTAATATAAATATTCAATATGTCTATAGTGAAGATAACATTATAAAAATAAGGGGTACAAAAAGGTAGAGATATCTAAAGGGCTTTATATAAAAGCCCTTTTTTATGTAAAAAATATTAAAGAATAAAAATAGAACATATTTGACAGAAAAAATAAGAATCAATTTGTTGATTTTCTAAGTGCTATACTATATAATACGTTTGCTATGTTATATCCTTACTTGACATAAATAAAAAATAATGATAAAATGTTATTATAAAATGAATAAATATATTATTATATTCATAATATAATAACAGGTGATAAAATGGAAGATACAATAAAATGTAAAGTAATAGTGGAAAAGTTTATAGATGAAATAAAAGAAAATGAACCAATATTTATAGAAGATATCAATGATTATGTATGTGAAGTATATAAAAAGAGCGATGTAATAAAAATTAAGAAAAATATTAATGTAATAATGAATAGATTAAATAATGAAAAAAAAATTAAAACTTTTTATAAGGGAATATATTATAAGCCACAAAAAAATATTTTTGGAGAAATGCCATTAGATAAAGATAAAGTTATTAGAAAAAAATATTTGGAAGATAAAAAAGGCAATATAAAGGGATATATTTCTGGAGCAAAGTTATTTAATAAATTAGGGCTTACTACACAAGTTCCAAATATTACTGAAATAGTTACCAACGAAGCTACTGGAATTAATAAATATAATAATAAAAAGTTAAATATTATTATAAAAACTCCTAAAATCAAATTAAATAACCAAAACTATTTATATTTACAG
>CANRPE010000051.1 GCA_947632405.1 uncultured Bacilli bacterium
ATATTCAGGTAATTAAGGCAACTGCCACCGCAGGAATGAAAGAACTTATCTCTAAACTTAAAGAGAATGACTAAATATATTTGTGTTGAGTGGCCAGAGTATCAAATCTTTATGGAACACCCAAGGTTTAAGGATGATTGTTATTATTGTCCAGATTCCAGTGTGTACTTCATTCCAGAGGATTTATACTACGAGGTAATGGAAGAGAGAATATTTCCTGTTGAGCAAGATATAAATCTTGGACATTTAACCATAAACAAAGATTCTGTGACTTTATCAACTACAGATAAAACTATAACATTTGTATATGATTATACCAGAATCCCTAGAAATACGAGGGTTCTCTTCTATAGTCCCAATAAAGGATATTGGATTAGTAAATCTACAGTTACAGTGTTCGGATCGATGCCAGGGATTTATGAAAATGGAGAGATGCCAGGAATTGATTGTGAAATAGTAGGAATTGAACAAAATGGCTAAATTTACATTTAATCTTGTTTACAGAGACAAGAACGGAGAATTTATTGATGATGAAAATGTATGGGTAAATGCTGGTAATAAACTAGAAGCTCTCTCTATAGTTAAAGAAGAGTACCCAAGAGCTAGCAGTTATACTCTTATAAAATCAGAATGATACCAAAAGTTATTAAAATAGAACATATAGAAACTATATGCCCAAGTAGTTCCTCTGGAACTGGGTATTCTGAACCAGATGTGTTTAAATTTCAGCTTGATAACGGAGAATCTTTTACAAGAATAATAGACGTATGGTATCGTCCTAATGACGTTATAGTACAAGAATGTAGAAAACTTTGTTATGAAGAACTGCCAGTAAGCAATCCATCTGATGTTTTTGAATGGCTCTTAAATTATTATAAAATCTAAATGATTAAAGATTAGAAAACAGACAATAAATCATCAGGAGAAATAATAGATAGAATTATTAATAAATACTATCCTTTTATATCTATGTTAGATATAGACTATTTAATAAAAAATGCTACCTTATCGAAAGACAAAGTAGCATTAAACGCATATAAGAATATTAAAACAGAATTACAAAAAGTTCTTACTGCTAAAAATGCTCCAGAATATTCGGAATCTCTCTTCATACAAGTAGCTGCAAAATATGCTAAATCCTTGGAAGACGCTATTTTACAGTTCTCAGAGGCTCACAGAGACGACTTGGTTGCCAGTTATACAAGTGAACTAGAGGTGGTAAAAAAATTGCTTCCTGAGCCTGTAAATGAGTCACAGATTATGTACGAACTTATTCAATGGGCGAAAAATAATCTCGAAAATTTCTCAAGTGAGCCGGAATACGATGCTGAAATTGGGGCGGTAATTCCTAGAATGAATATACAAATTCCAAAGAAAGAGATGGGAACTGCGATCAAATATCTAAAATCCAAATTCCCTACAGCCGATGGCAAGATGATTTCTGATATTGTCAAAAAATACATAGTATAATGCTATTATATACATACAAAAATTCTGAGGATTTTGTTTATCGCGATGTAACTATTGCTACTCTTGGAGACGATCTGAGAGTAGAAAATGGTCCAACAGATGGATTATATTGCGTAACTAATCTCTCACAAAATAAAAGGCAACACAGGCTAACCGAAGACATATGGGCTTCTATAAGAGATAGGTGTACTCTTGTTGATCCCACAGATATTGATCTTGCTGAGAATGAGGATCTTGACAATATCTCTAATATTAGAGAGTTTCTGAATATTAACTCAGAAACAATAAACAAGCTGATAAACCTTGGCATTCTAAAGAAAACTTCTACTAGTTGTAGGGATTATAACGTAGGAAAGAGTAACTATTCTAAACATGTTATTCAGCCCTGGGCTATTTGGCAAGACTATGATCTAAATCCTTGGGATGCTGATATTGTGAAGCGTATTCTCCGAACTAAATCTGAGGAAGGTTTAACTGAAGTAGAGTCCCGTACCCTAGATTATCAAAAGATAGTCCATATTTGTCAGGAACGTATAAGACAGCTCAATGGCAACGTATAAAATCTGTAAGGGATGCGGCAAATGTGTGGAAGTCAAGAAGACTGTTAGGCACGAATTTGGAAATGAAATAATAGAATATGTTTGTCCAGAATGTGGTTATGTAGATAAAACTACAATTAACCACGTTCATTATGGAAATGATGCTATAAAGAAATAATATAAAGAAAAGGGTGTAGGCAGAAATGCTTACACCCTTATTTTTTTTCAAATTATATAGTAAAAATCAGTTCTCTAAAGTATATCTAATTTATCAGCATCACACCAAAAATCTTTATTATTAAAAACTAATTTTTCTTTACCATAATCCCACTTAAAGATTCCTTCAAAATTAGGAAGTTTGATGAGTTTACCCTATCGTGCAATAGGAAGTATTTCAGTATAAGTCATTTGTTTTTAATATATCACATATTCTTATTTTATTATCTAATTTGTGCTTTAATTCCTATAAAGTATAAGATACTTGACCTATGTCATTTTGGATTAACTATATGGCAAGAATTAATCTATTCTATATTTCTGGAGAAAGAAGTTTCCAGTCTTTATATTTATATTTTTCAAAGAAATCCCAAGGTGTTATCGTGCAATCAATTTCCATGGCTGCTCAAATATTATAGGAGTACCAGCTTTATCTATTAATTCTATTCCTCTATGTTCTAAGTAATTATTTCCAACGTTCCACCCTTTTTGATAGTCTACTGGGTTAAATTTCCATATATCAAACCCTCTCTATGCTTGAGGAAATAAACTTGAAGGATCGATCCACCCATTTTGAAACCGATGTCCTGCTACATTTATAGTAGCATTATTGTCGTTTGTCCTAAATTCTTCTGCAAATGTTCCTCTACGACCATCCCAATTAGAAGTTTTTACAATAGACTTTGGATCAACATCACCCTATACAGTATAAGACTTAATTTTTTTATTAGGATAATTATTTAAAATATAATTTTTAAAAAAACTACGTCCGGCATTAGTTGTACTTGGAGTAGCTATCTTTGGATCAATTACTTTTCCATATAAATAAGCATCAATTATATCTCCATAACCTTTTCCTATAATTGGATCCTTAATTCCGTCTACTAATCCGGTATATACACGGCCGGATCTAATAGTTATTGGCATATCAAAACTTACAAACTCTCCAGCATCAACTGTATACGGAATTTCAGTTTTATAACTCCAAGAATTATCTCCATAATGCATATTTGACTGTTTAAACAACCTTCTCAATTTTGGATTTTTCCCAAAAATTATATAATTAATTCTAGGTTTCCACGGAAGCTACTACATCCCCTATAAGGTTTCTGGTATAGGGTTAGGAGCAGGAGTAGTCCTCATAATTGTCTCTAAAAACCTTTTTCCAACAGGAGTTTTTGTAAGTATTACTTCAGTGAGTGAAGAACCTAATACAGATTTTGTTATTGGATTAGTTGCGATTTTATGCTAATCTCTTACTTGAAATGCCTACTTCAGATTCTGTATGTTTTTAGGAGTAAAAGGCTACTTAACTAATTTTTTACCAAATCCATATAACCCATATTCAGGTCTAACTATATCAGATCCAGCATCCCATAATCCATTTATGAAGGTTCCAAGATAACGGTCCTTTCCCTTCGGAAATGGATTATGTTCTCTTACCCAATTAGAAGTAATATCCCCAACTGATTTACCGAATAGGGCTCTTTCTCCTGCTTCAGTTCCTATTCCAACAAGCATAGTTGGAATGCCTCCTGGGGTCATAACTGTAGCTCCTAATGCTCCAATAGCAGCTAAAGCTGGTCTTAACTATTTTGCTCCTTCATTATCAGGATCATAATGCCACTTACCATTATTATCCATCTACCATCCATTGGCTATCTAAACTGCGGGAGCTTCAGCAACAGAAGCTCCAATAGTTGCATTAACAAAACCTTCTTTGATCTTATCCCAAGTAGATTTTTCTTTAGGTGCTGTAGTAAACCTGTATGCTCTTTTACTTCTAACCTTTCTTCCATCGGGCTAAGTCCAATGAAATCTATTATCAGCTCCTCTAGTTACTTGAGTCTAAGTACCATCTGAATTATTTCTAACCCATTTTCCATTCTTTCTTTCAAATTCTGCCATTAGTCTTTTTTATTAAAGGTTCCACCCTCACGTTCTGTTCTAAACATATCGGGTTTAATAGCATCTAAAGCAGGCTTAATCTGTTTAAGACCTCCGGAAGTTTTAACTACTCCATCCCAGAAATCTTCATC
>CANRPE010000052.1 GCA_947632405.1 uncultured Bacilli bacterium
TAAATTATTCAAGCAAATATGAAATTTTTTAAATTCATTGGTTTCTATTTCGTATTTTCCGCTTGATACATCGACTAGATTAACTTCGGTAATGACTAAGTCATTATTGAAGATATTATAGTTTTCAATACATATTTGATAGTGGATATAACCATGATCATATTTATCATTTACTTTATAGGAGTTTGATGCATACTTATGAGCCATGATTTCATTTTTTCGTTTATTTATTTCTTTATTATCGAGACTTGCTTCAATATTGATTTTCATGTCTTCGATAACAACTACTAAGTCACCAGTATTATGATGATTATAAATATTGGCTTCTAGGGTATCAGTATCGGCTATAGTGATATTATCAAGTAAATAGTTATAGTCTATTTTAGTGGCAATACTTATAATTTTAGCTAAAAATTCTCTGTTGTTTTTGTCTTTCATTACATTTTTAAAAACAACATCACGCATTAGTTTTAAAACTTTACCTTTTTTTAAATATTTGTTCATAAAAATCCCTCCATAATAATTATTCGATAAAATTTTTAAAAATCCTTCTTAAAATACGAAAAAAATGAATAATTTTTAAATTATTCACTTAATTATTGAAAATTTCTTTATTAATTCACATTACAAATAGCAAATACTCTATTGATTAACGATTGCGATATCTAAAAAATCCTTCATGACTTCTTCATTAATAGATCCATTATTTTCTTCATCTTCATATTCAACAGAATAAACATATTCTGAATCTATTTCGTAGCACAAATATATAACACAACAATCATTTCCATACTCATCTTTGTATTTCAATTCTTGATAGTTAAATACTTTATCCTTATAATTTAACTGCTTAGTATCACTCAAGGAAATATCTGTACATCCTTCTTCTTCTAAATTTTCTTTCTCAGATAAAACATTTTCAAAAAAGCTATCTTTAGTATCATAATCAATAGTCATAATAACTCTCATGCCGTTTTTACGATATATTTTAAATGATTCACTATTGACAAAACTTGCTTCGTATCCCTCTTTAAGATTATAACTTAAAACAATATCATCATAGGTTAGCTTATAGTCTTCTACATATTCATCATCTTCATAACTAGGTATATCATAATCATCCATACCATCTAAATCTAACTCCTCGGCACTTAATACTTCACTTGGTATTGATATAGGCTCAACTGATCCAATATTTGAAAATTCAATTGTTAAAACAAATTCATTAAACATTACATCACTTATTTCTCTATTAGAAAAATCCAAAACAACTTTAGAAATATAATTTCCCTTTGTATTTACATAAACATCAATATCAAAACCATCTTCTAAACCTAATTCGGATAAAGCTGATGCATCAAAATCATTTTCTTCGTCTTCAGACAATTTATTTAAGATTTCCTTTGTAAAATGAAGTCTATATTGGCTAACATCTTTATTTTTTTCAATTTTTTCGATAAATTCATCATTTCTTAAATAGTCTTCAAAAACATATTTTGTTTTCGAAGAAGTATCGGTACTGATGCCGTCTAAATAATCAGTTAATGATACTTTATTCCATGTTTCTTCACCAGGAACTTTCAAATAAAGATTCTTACTTGCCATATCAATATAAGTTGGTATTTCAAAAGTAACACCTGAAGTTGATACAGAAATATTAAAGGTTGCCAAAGAATTTTTAATATCAATATTAGAATCTGCATTCATATTAACTGCAACTTCTTCATTTTCTTCTGAAGCACGCAAATTAAGATTCATATTCATTTTGTAACTATCCATATTAAACATATTGTTGATAGCAGACTCAATAATACCAGCGCTACTCTTCTTATTAAACAACAAGGTATAACATAAAACTGCAAGACCACCAACAATAATACATACAATCAATATAATTAAAGCATTTTTTAAATTATTGTTAGATGCGCTATTGTTTGGAGAATTATTACTAGAATCTACTATAGAATCCTCTACCTTTGTGCCACAATTTCCACAAAAAACATTTCCATCTTCTAGTTGCGAACCACATTTTTTACAAATCATCAAACCACTCCTCTATCTACACTAAAATAATACAATATAAAATGTCAAAAGTCAACTGTATAAATTTTAAAAGAATACTCAAAATATAATGGGTGATTACATGAGCAAATCAATTTGGCAAAACATAAAAACCAGTAGCATAACATCAAAAAAAGATATTGAAACTGATATACTAATAATAGGTGGTGGCATAACAGGCTTAACTACTCTTCTAAATTTAAAAAATGAAAATATTATTCTTATAGAAGCCAATCAAATCGGCATGGGCATATCAGCTAAGACAACTGGAAAAATATCAATAATGCAGGAATATAATTATCAAAATATCGAAAAGACAAATAATAAAATAATAGCCAACCAATACTTAGAATCACAAATATACGCTGTGAATTTATTAAAAAAAATAATTAAAGAATATGACATAGAATGTGATTTTAAAAAAAATTCATCATATCTTTTTACCAATGATAATAAAAATATACCAAAAGTAATTAAAGAAAAAAATATTCTATCTAAATATATAAATTGTGAAGTAATAAATTCTTTACCTAATAATTATCCGTGCATTTATGGAATTAAAACAGATGAATCGTATGTTTTTAACCCCTTAAAATATATTAATAAAATTAAAGAAATATGTCCTAAAAAAATTTATGAAAATACAAGGGCAATATCAATACAAAAAAAACTAGACTATTATTTAGTAAAAACTAATAAAAACAAAATTAAAGCTAAAAAGATAATTATCTGTACACATTATCCATTTTTCATTGAAAAGTATAAAATACCTCTAAAGACAACTATTGAAAAAGAATATGTTTTATCTTCAATCGTTGACAAAGCATATAATGCTAATATGATTTCTAATGATGACAATATAATTTCTATAAGATACTATGAAGATAAAAATATGATATTTGCTAGTAACAAAGAAAAACTATGTAACAAGATAAATCATAGGGAAAACATGGAAAATCTTATAAGGAAATATAAAAATCATTTTCCCTATAAAATAACCAATACATGGTACAATTACGATATAATATCTAATGACTATCTACCAATAATAGGAAAAATTAAAGGTGAAAACATACTATTCGCAACGGCTTTCAATAAGTGGGGTATGACCAACAGCGTATTAGCAGCTAACATAATGAGTGACATTATAAAAAATAATGATAATGAATACATAAATTTGTTCTCTCCATACCGTAAAACTAACAAAAAGAAGATATTAAATAGTATTACATATATATTGAATAATATCAAAGCTTACCTAAATAATAAACAAAAATTTATAAAATATAAAAATAATTGTGGTATAGAATATGCCATATATAAAGATAAGTTAGGCAAAGAGCATAAAGTAATCAATAGATGTCCACACATGAAATGCAAATTAACTTTTAATGAAATTGATAAAACTTGGGATTGCCCATGTCATGGTTCAAGGTTTAATATTGATGGTAAAATATTGAAGGGTCCAAGTACATACTCTATAATACCTAAAAAATAAGAGGCTGTTCAAATAATTGTTAAACAACCTCTTTGTTAGATAAAATTTTAATTAACGCGTTTATTTTAAGTTTTCAATTTCTGTAATGGTTAAGCCTGTTGTTTTAGATATAATATCAATATTAACGTTTTCTT
>CANRPE010000053.1 GCA_947632405.1 uncultured Bacilli bacterium
AATCCTTATTTTATGGTAATTTAAAAAAATAAAGATAACCTACTTTATCACTGGTAAGTTATCTCTTAATTTAACGTGAGGAAAATAAACACTATCTTCATCAACAAATATTTTACTTCCTAAAGATATAAAAGCACCATTTTTATAGCAGATTTTATTGTGCTTAAGGCCTCTAATTTTCTTAATTATTTTAGAAAAAATATTATCACTAGTATTTTTAAATATTTTCTTCCTTAGTTTCATTATTTTATTGAAGTCTTCTAATTGATAATCTCTATTAAATATTTTTTTTATTAAATTCATAATTCTATCATCCTTGTACAATCAGTCTTGTAGATATATTAATCTACATGATTGATTATACGAGTCTAACTATTAAAAGTCAATAGTTTCTATTGTTAAATAAAAATATAAATTACATCAAAAATAAAAAATTGAAATTTATTATTGATAAGATATATAATATATATTTTATATATTTTAAACTTCTTGATTAAACTAAAAATGTTTGCATTTCGATATAAAAAATACACTACAGTAAAATTACAGTGCATTTATTTATAAGCTATTTATTACAATACTTTTTAATAAATTCATCTTTATACTCAAGTATATTATCTTCTTTTATAGCAATACGTAATTCTTCAGTTAATTTAATTAAAAATCTAATATTATGAATAGATAATAATGTTCCACCTAAAGATTCTTTAGTAGTTATTAGGTGCCTAATATAACTTTTCGTATAATGTTTACAAGTATAACAATCACATGATTCATCTATTGTTGTAAAATCTTCAAGATATTTTGAATTATTGAGATTAATTTTTCCTTTTCTAGTGAAAGCTTGACCATGTCGTGCAATTCTTGTTGGTAATACACAATCAAATATATCAATTCCGCGAATAACCCCTTCAATAATATCTATTGGATCACCTACACCCATTAAATATCTAACTTTATCATTAGGCAAATATGGAATTGAATAATCAATTGCCTTATACATATCTTCTTTTGATTCCCCATCATTTGCTACTCCACCTATACTATAACCATCAAAATCCATTTTAACTGTTTCAATAGCAGAATATTTTCTTAAATCTTCATATGCTCCTCCTTGAACAATTCCAAAAAGAGATTGATTTTTATTAGTATGAGCTTGTTTCCCTCTAGCAGCCCAACGTAAAGTTCTTTCAACACTATTTTTCAAATAATCATAACTTGCACTAGCAGGGGGACATTCATCGAAACTCATTGCAATATCACTATCTAATTTATTTTGAATTTGAATTGATTTTTCTGGTGTTAAGAATAAACTTTTACCATCGATATGACTTTTAAAATGAACACCTTCTTCTGTTATATCTTTCTTTTTATTTTTAGCAAGAGAAAATACTTGAAACCCACCACTATCAGTTAAAATAGGACCATCATAATTCATAAATTTATGTAATCCACCAGCATGATTTATTACATCTTCGCCAGGTCTTAACCATAAATGATATGTATTAGCAAGAACAATAGCTGCATTACAATCTTTAACTTGCTCAGGAGTCAAACTTTTAACATTTGCTTTTGTTCCAACTGGCATAAACATTGGTGTATCATAACAACCATGATTTGTCTTAATTTTACCTAATCGTGCTTTTGTATTTTTTTCTACTTTTTCTAATTGATATTCTATCTTCATAAAAACACCTCTTTTAAGCTAGTTTACTTAATAAACATTGCATCTCCAAATGAGAAAAAACGATATTTTTTATCAACAGCAATCTTATATGCTTTTAAAATATTTTCTTTACCAGCAAGTGCTGAGACAAGCATAATTAATGTAGATTTAGGTAAGTGGAAATTAGTAATTAATTGGTCAACTGCTTTAAATTCATATCCAGGATAAATAAATATATCTGTCCAACCACTACATTCTTTAAATTCATGATAAGTATTCATCACTGTTTCCAAAACTCTTGTAGTTGTAGTACCGACACTAATAATTTTTTTATTATTTTTCTTTGTTAACTTCAATAAATCTGAAACTTCTTTACTCATATAGTAATATTCACTATGCATTTTATGTTTAGTAACATCTTCAACACTAACAGGTCTAAATGTACCTAAGCCAACATGTAAAGTAACATAACAAATATTAACATTCTTCTTTTTGATTTGTTCTAATAATTCATTTGTAAAATGTAAACCAGCAGTTGGTGCAGCAGCGCTGCCAAGTTCTTTTGCATAAACTGTCTGATAGTATGATTGATCTTCTAATTTCTTATGAATATATGGTGGAAGTGGCATCGTACCAAGTTTTTCCAATATTTCATATAAAATTCCATTGTAAATTAAAGTAAAATGTCTAATACCATCAGCTAATTCTTTTATACATTTTGCCTTTAAAATTCCATTTCCAAACGATACAATAGTTCCTACTTTAATTCTTCTTGCGGGTTTTACTAGACATTCCCAATTATCTTTTTCAATATTTTTAAGAAGTAAAATTTCAATTACAGCTTTAGTTTGTTCTTTTTCACCAATCAGTCTAGCTGGTAAAACTTTAGTATCATTTAAAACTAAAGTATCACCTGCTTCTAAATAATTAATAATATCAAAAAAATGTTTATGTTCTATTTCACCAGTTTTTTTATCTAAAACTAAAAGTCTTGCTTCATCCCTTTTTAATAAAGGTGTTTGAGCAATTAATTCATCTGGTAAATTGTAATCAAAATCATCTGTTTTCATATATTCACTTTCTCTTTCTTTAGTATTTGATTAATTGCTTCTGCGCTACAATATTTTTTATATAAATCTTCATATATTTTTTTATCCATGTTATCAATTACATTATGCCTAAATTTATCATGATATTCGCTATTAATATTTTGACAAATAGTAAAATAATCTATTCTTTCATAAATATCATCTGTTTTTTGACATATTCCTTCTAAAATATCTTTTGAAGTTGAATTGATATTATCTTCTAATTTTTCTAAAACATTAGAATCACACATATAAAAACAATGACAAAAAAGAGCTAAAGCATCATCACTCAAACTTTCTCCAAATTTCTTTTGATAATACAATACCATTGATCCATATAAAATAATTGGTACTTTTTGCCTATTGTTATCTTTATATAATTTTTCTATTGTTTGGTAAAAGGAAATTAATTTTTCATTTCCTTTTAAATTAATAAAAGCTTCTAAGCCTTTTTGAATAAACTCTGTTTTATCATAAGTATAATAATTAATTAAATTTTGTAATAAACTTTCTTCAAGTAAATAATATAAATCACTATTATTTTCCATACTAACCACACATTCCTTTCACTTCGTTCAAGGCACACATAGTCATGAAACTTGAACAAAATTTATTTTATATT
>CANRPE010000054.1 GCA_947632405.1 uncultured Bacilli bacterium
TCGTTCGACTTGCATGTCTTAGGCATGCCGCCAGCGTTCATCCTGAGCCAGGATCAAACTCTCAATAAAAATTTATTTAGTTTGTTTATTATTAATTATTAATATTCCTAGCTACTCAAAATTGACGTTTTACTTAGTTTTCAAAGATCATTTTATGTATTTTTCACCGAGCTGCATTACCAATATATCAAATCATTTTTGCTTTGTCAACATTTTTTTTATTTTTTTTTACATTTTTTTTAAATGTAACTTTACATAATAAAATATGTCAACTTTCTTTATATATCATAATATAATATATAGGTTGAATTTTTATAATTTGAATATTTGATTTACACATTTTTTGCAACGTGCCCATTTAATATAACAAAGCTTATTTAAGAAGTCAATACTTTTTTATATTTTTTAATTCTTTTATATTGGTAATAAAACACTATTTTAAGCATTTCTATTTATTATATGATTTTTTTTAAATTTATATACATAAAAAAAACATATTATTTTAAATATGTTGATTCTTTTTTATTTCCTTATAAATTTCATAGTAATGTTCTACACTACCAATTTCAAAGGCTCCGTTTTTATTTTTTGCATGTTCTATTAATTTTGATAATTCTGATTTTAAAATTAAATCTAATTCTTTAGAATAACCCATTAGATTCTTATGGTATTTATATTCACCACAATCTAAAACTTTAAAAGACCCATCTGGAAAAACTCTTAAATCTAAATCATAGTCAATATATTTGATAGCATCATCCTCAATTATATAAGGAGAAGCAATATTACAATAATAATAAATTCCATCTTTTTTATACTGACCTATAATATTATACCAACTATTTTTAAAAAAATATAAAACTGCCGGTTCTTTAGTATGCCATGTTCTTCCATCAGATTCTGTTACTTTTGTTTTTTCATTCCCAAAAATTAAATAATCATCATGAATTTCTAATAATACTGCTTCATCCCATGCCCTATGAATTTTACTATCATGTTTATAACTATGAATAATATATTTTTTTCCTATTTCTAAATTTTCCATTTTTACTACCTCGTCTCTGTTCTATAGTATATCTTTTTTATGATTTTTTTTCAAATAAAAAAAAAGAGCAATATTTTTATCTTTACTAAATATTACTATTTTTTTAATAAACTATTTATCTTTAGAAGTTTTTTTAGTTGTAGATTGTTTTTTGCTTTTTGAAGATTTAGTTTTTTTCTCTTTAATTTCTTCATCGACTACTTCTGCTTCTTTTACATCTTTTCTACTTATTGTTTTTAAATCATCTGCGTTTTTCTTTATAATTAAAGTAGATACAATATCTAACAAAGCATATACAAGGATAAATATTCCTACTATTTTCATAATTACTACTGCTCCTGCAAAAGGATTAAATAATAATACAATACCACAAATAGTACTAATAATAGCAATAACCATAGTTGTTTTCCATAAATCATTATTTTCTTTCTTTAAATCAAAAGCATATTGAATTTTAATGGCACTACTAATAATAATGGCAATTCCTAAAATAAATGGAATAATACTAGCAATAGCTTGTGGATTAGTAATAATCATAATTCCTAAAATAATTGTAACAATACCATATAACACATCTAATTCAGAAGTTTCAAAGCCTTCTTTATTATTATTAAGATAACGAATAAATGCAAAAGTACCAGCTGCTACTAAAATGGCACCAATAATATAAGATATCGTTTTAATTGTTGCTTCAGATTCAAATATTAATAGAATTCCTAAAAAAAATAATAATACTGAAGTAAACATAGATGATTTTACAAAATTTTTCATACTGTATAATTCCTACCTTTCATATACTTATATCTATATTATAGCATAAATAAGTCTAGAAAAAAAGCAAAGTATTAATCTTTTTTTACTAAGAATGTTAATAATTCTTGTGCATCAGCTCCATAATTAATAATATTGTAAATCAAATCAATAATTGGAATATTTACACTTTTATCTTTTAATAGCTGATAAATAGATTCTAATGTATAGTATCCTTCTACTGTTGTTTTGCTTAAATATTGATTAATTTGTTCTTTTGATATTCCTGTTCCTACCATTTTACCAAAATTAAAATTTCTACTTTTATTACTAGTACAAGTTAATAATAAATCACCAAATCCGGCAAAACTTAGAACAGTTCTAGGATCACCATCAAATGCTTTAATAATTTCTTCTATATCATGTAAAGCTTCTGTAATCAACATAGCTCGTGTTGAATCGTTTGTTCCTAATCCATCTAGCATTCCAGAAGCTAAAGCAATAACATTTTTAATAGCTCCACAAATTTCAGTACCAACAATATCAGTAGTATGGCGTAATTTTAAATAAGAATTAGCTAAGCTTTTCTTAATAACATTTTTTGTTTCAAGATTAGTTGTTGCTAAAGAAAGACCTATAGGCTTTTTAGTTATAACATCTTCTGCAAAAGAAGGACCAGAAATTACTGCTATTTGATCACTATCTATATATTTATGAACAATATCATGAACAAATAAGCCCGTTTTTTGTTCAATTCCTTTTGTTGCAATACAAATATGTTGATTTGGTTTAATATAATCTTTTAAGACTTGGCATAAAGAATCTACAAAAGCCGCAGGAATAGCTATTATTAACAAATCTTTTTCTTTCATACATAGTTCAACACTAGTTGTTATTACTATGTTATTTGGTAAAACATAATTAGGTAATAATGCATCATTTCTTCTTGTTTTTTCTAATTGTTCTTTTTCTTCATCAAATTTTGTCCACATAGTAATTTCTGCTTTATTTTCAACTAAGACAGAAGCTAATGCTAAGCCATATGCTCCTGTTCCAAACAATCCTACTTTCATAATACCTTGTATAATCAATCTTATAGAAATGAGTTAAATTTTTATAGATTGATTAATTCCTTTCTATTTATATT